>NZ_JABLTF010000020.1:0-423909 GCF_024085615.1 Psychrobacter sp. PSP | reverse complement strand
CCCGGTGTGGCTGATCATCCTCTCAGACCAGCTACAGATCGTCGCCATGGTAGGCCTTTACCCCACCATCTAGCTAATCCGACTTAGGCTCATCTAATAGCGAGAGCAACAAGTTGCCCCCTTTCTCCCGTAGGACGTATGCGGTATTAATTCGAGTTTCCCCGAGCTATCCCCCACTACTAGGTAGATTCCTAAGTATTACTCACCCGTCCGCCGCTCGACGCCTGGGAGCAAGCTCCCATCGTTTCCGCTCGACTTGCATGTGTTAAGCCTGCCGCCAGCGTTCAATCTGAGCCATGATCAAACTCTTCAGTTTAATCTTGCTTGAAGTCTTCACTATAAATAGTAAGACGACTTCTAATCTTGGCTCATCTAATCTAGCAAATCGCTCGTAATTATGTTCGTAATGAATTAACTTTGAGTTTTCTGCTGAGTAAATGATAATTTTTATAGTTGGTGTTCTACCGTAAAGATAGTCGACCAACTTTATTTTTTAGCATTCTGAATCAGCAAAAATCCACACAAGTTGTTCTTTAGTTATGCTTTTAAATAGTTTCAATCACTGTCGTCCAGTCATCGATATATAGGGTATTACTAACGCTATCTGCCTTTTCCGTTGCCGGTTAAGCTATCTAGCGAGCCGACTATCTTATCATATTGATTTGAATTGTCAAGACTTTTTATAATTTGTTTCGCCAGGTTAACTGGGTTATTAATGTGTAATCTGCACATCTCTCACTGCCAGTCCGTCTGATGAGGGCGTATTATAGACCCTTTATTTATTTAGTCAAGAAGTATTTTTAATTAGTTTGAAATAACTTAATCGCTTAAGCTTCCTCACCACTTCCCTTTCGACTGGGACGCATTATACGCAGGTTTAAGGCTGGGTCAAGGATTATTTCGAGGGTCTTGCTCACTGCCTTGGCAAACATCAAATTGTAGAGATATTCCAATGGTTTATGCACTTCAATGATTTTACTTATTTGACAATAGTTACGCAAAATAGGGTTTGCACTAGTTATCTAAGACCCCCCCCTTAGTTTGGATGTACATTTCGTTCAGAAACATAATGAATGGCTATTATGCAAGGATAAAACGTATCTGATAGTAGGATATTCTTCAATATAGTTGATCCAATTTAAGAGTGGTACAAGGCGACCGAGTGCAGATGTATACGTCATACTTCAAGCGAGGTTAACGCTGTAACGCTTTTTTAGTGGATTGACTATAACACCATGTTTTTATAGTAAATAACGTATAAAAAAAGGGACTCACCTATTGGCAAGTCCCTTTTTTTATCTCAGTAACGTTCATATTTACACTTACATCTTTGCTTTGATCGTAGTCACAATACCAGATAACGCATAAATGATACCGATCGCCAAGATACCAACAGGTATATCATAAAGCATAATACTCATGACCAGTACGCCAATGATAAGCACCACAAAGGGTACTTTCTTTTTATCAAACTCTTTAAAGCTGTAGTACTTAACATTACTGACCATAAGCAGACCACAAATGACCACCCACGCTGCGAACAAAAACATGATCGCCGTATCGTACTGACCAATCCATTCGTTATGATCAACTGCCACCATAACAGCAGAGGTTACTAGAATGGCGGCAAGCGGACTGGCCAAACCAACGAAGTATTTTTTATCGACAATGCCCACCTGCACATTGAAGCGTGCAAGACGAAAGGCAGCACAGGCAGTAAAGACGAACGCACAACCAATCCCAATACGACCCAGCGGCTCTAGCGCAAAGCTATAAACCAACATAGCAGGGGCCACACCAAATGCGAGCATATCTGCTAATGAATCATATTGCTCGCCAAACGGGCTTTGGGCATTCAGCATACGGGCAACGCGGCCGTCGGCACCATCTAGAATACCTGATAAAAAGATAGCCAAAGCCGCCTTGTAAAACTCGCCTTGCGTACTTGCCAAAATTGAATAAAATCCTGATAGCAGTGACAAAGTGGTAATCAAATTAGGCGCTAAATAGACACCGCGACTGACCACACGCTTACCTTCCGCAACCTCTGCCTCGACGACCTCAAAGGTCAAACCATCATAATTGTCATTGTCTGCTAGACGAATATTAAACTCATGCTCATCCATGTATGGAGGCTGGGTCGCTGCATTGTCCTGCAACGCTCCCTCTTTTGGTGACATGTTATTTGGTTCGCCTTCAGGTGGCTGCATATTCGTCATCTTGATATCCTTATTGGCCAATATTGCTGTTCACTGACATCATCTACTGACGTCACTATTCACCAACCAGCCAGCGTACATTGGTCGCACTGTCAGGTGTTAAGTCTGGCGCATCTTCTACTTTTAGTACTGGCTGCAAGAAACGTAATATCTCGCGAGCATGATTATCAAACTGCCATGGCGGATTGATAACCAGTAGACCTGTACCGTTCAGACCGACGGCCACATCATTAGGATAAATATTTAGCTCACAAACCAGTTGACGACGCATCTCGGTACGCTTGAGCTTTTTATAAAACAACTCAACCGCTTCGATATTTTTGATTGGGAACCACAGCGCATAAGTACCTTGTGGCCATTTTTTATAAGCCGAGACTAATAAATCGATCAGGCGCGTAAAGTCTTTATGCTCTTGCTCAAAAGGAGGATCAAGGAAAATCAAACCGCGCTTTTCCTTTGGAGGAATAACAGCGGTGATACCTTCAAAAGCATCACGATGCTGGATACCAATTGGCAACTTATATAGCTGATAGTTCAATGCATCATATTCAGTCGCTTTGGCTTCAAAAGCTTCGGCGCGTACTCTAGCATCAGGTTTTTTAGCGGCGGTTTTTTCGACATGATGAGCAATCCACCACGGCGAACCCGGATAGACTTTATTGTCGTAAGTGAATTTGGCTTGTTTAATGCCTTCCATATAATCTTTGACAGCGGCTGGTGCTTTTTCAGTATCTGCTTTCAAAAAAGCCTGAATACCGCCTTTGGCCTCCCCTGTCTTGCGCGCTTCTTCACTGCTTAGTGAATACAGTCCGCGGCCACCATAAGCGTCAAGCACATAAAACGGTTTGTTTTTTTGCCCCAATTGATTGAGCAGTTGTACCAATAAAATGTGTTTAACCACATCAGCAAAGTTACCAGCGTGGTAGGCGTGTTTATAGTTCATAATCTCAAAAGTTTAAATAAGAAAAATTGCATCTATGGTAGCATAGGCGGAGTAAAATATAATGTGGTTTTGGTAAGCCTTTCGATAAAAACGCATTGAATGGCGGTATATTGACCATTGATTGATAAGAATGAGATGAAATGACGCAGATTATTAGCAACCTGAACAAGACAGCGTTGGTGGTTGATCATCCGATAGGACAGGACAATCCTCCGTTACTATCTCCAGCCAGTCATAACGACGCCCCAAACGCGCCTACCCAGCAGGTATTGCAACTGTCTGATTTTGCAGTCAGCTGGGAAGATAGGCTGACGGATAAGCAGCTTGATACCTTTGTCACTGATGGCTGGCTCACTATTGATAATGTATTTAATAAGACCGCATTACTTGCGCTACAGGCTGAAAGTGGTTTTATTGACTATCGTGATGCGGCGCTAACCGCTGGCATTCGTATCAGTGATATTCGCGGTGATAGAATACGCTGGATCACCGAGAACTTCTTTGCAGGCTACTATTATCTGCAAAGTATCAACGCGCTGGCCGCTCTGTTTAATCGTAGCTTATTCGCGGGTATTCGTCATAGCGAAGCGCATTATGCGTGCTATCCGATTGGCTTTGGCTATCAATGGCATAGCGATAACCCTGCTGGGCGCGATGAACGGGTGATCTCAGCCGTGTTTTATCTCAATGATGATTGGGGAGCGACTGACGGCGGTGCGCTAGAAGTCGTTGATAAGCATGGCACGCACCATGAAGTGATGCCAGTTGCCAATAGATTGATTATTTTTGATAGCGACCTACAGCATCAAGTGCAGATCGCGCATCGTCAGCGTTACTCTATTGCTACGTGGATGCGCCGTGACGGTCTTGTACCCTTTGTCGAAGTAGACGCTTAGCACTTATTACTCATTATCTATTTATATTTAACATTTTCATTATTATACAAAAGGCTAACCCATGTCTGACTCTCACCAACAGCCCACCCACCAGCAAGCAACCTTAGATTTGAGTATTGCCCTACTCGAACGCCCATCTGTCACACCAGACGATGATGGTTGCCAAGATATATTGTCAGAGCGTTTGGAGCAAGCGGGCTTTGACTGCGAGTTTATGTACTATGGTGACAGACAAGCAAAAGGCGAACATGCTGAAGTCAAAAACTTGTGGGCACGCCGTGGCACGACGGATCCCGTAATTTGCTTTGCCGGTCATACAGACGTGGTACCAACGGGTGATGAAAAAAACTGGACGTATCCACCATTTACGCCAACCATTGCTGATGGCTATCTATGGGCGCGCGGTGCCGCCGATATGAAGACAGGCATTGCTGCCTTTACTATCGCCGCCGAACGCTTCGTTGCCAATCATCCTGAGCACAATGGTTCGATTGCTTTTTTGCTCACTTCAGATGAAGAAGGTCCATCAATCAACGGTACGGTCAAAGTCATCGAAACCTTAGAGGCTCGTCAAGAAAAAATTACTTATTGTCTTGTGGGTGAACCATCGAGCACGGATACGTTAGGCGATATTATCAAAAACGGTCGTCGTGGCTCGCTAGGCGCAGAGCTGACGGTCACAGGTAAGCAAGGTCATGTTGCCTATCCACATTTGGCCTGTAATCCTATTCATGCAGCGATGTCTGCCCTTGCTGAATTGACATCTACCGCATGGGATACTGGTAATGATTACTTCCCTGCCACTTCCTTGCAAATATCAAATATCAATGGCGGCACAGGTGCAACCAACGTCATTCCTGAAACGCTAAACGTTGTCTTTAACTTTCGCTTTTCGACAGAGACGACTGAAGATGAGCTAAAGGCAAAAACCCACGCTATCTTTGATAAGCACTTTGCTAATAGCCAAGTTTCAGAGAATAAAGCCAGTTACGACATCAATTGGAAGTTATCTGGTCAGCCGTTTTTGACCCCTGAAGGGAAACTGGTCTCGGCATGCCAAAACGCCATCAAAAAAGTCACCGATGTCGACACCACCTTATCAACCTCTGGCGGTACGTCCGATGGACGCTTTATTGCCCCGACTGGTGCGCAGGTTGTTGAATTAGGCGTACGTAACGCCACCATTCACCAGGTCGATGAAAAGGTTGAAGTTGATGATTTGGGCAGGTTAGCGCAGATTTATGAGGGAATTTTGAAGAATTTGTTGCTTGATTAGGCTCTACCGTATCAATGACGTTAATAAAACAGCAACAATAAAGGCAGCGCTTAAATGTTTAGCGCTGCCTTTATTTGTTTTAAGTATTATTGTAGCCTAATAAATAACCTGTATTAACAGTCACTTAAGATGATAACCACTAAAATTTGGGTAGATCCATTAAAAATAGGATATATAAATGTTGCTTACTGCTTGCAAACGATAATCATTATTGTTAATATTCGTTTTTACAAAAATGCAGCATTAATTTTTATGTTTTCGTTTTGGAGCCCGTGCGATGTCTCATCCTTATAAGTCTGTTACTATATTTTTATTGTCCACTTTAGCCTTGTCCATGCAGGCAGTTTATGCGCAAAGCGTTGATACCCAGCAAGGTAATCTCGAAGAATCAGCAGTCTCGGTAACCTTAGACGAAATTACTGTTATCGGTAGTAAAGACAATGTGCCCTTGATGACGGGTTCTGGTTATTACGTCGATAACGAACAGTTAGAAAATGAGTACATTACAGATATTAACCAAGTTTTAAAGACCGTGCCAGGGGTTTACGTCTCTGAAGAAGATGGGTTGGGCTTACGTCCTAACATCAGTATTCGTGCTGGTATCGGTGGACGTAGTAGTAAAGTGCATTTAATGGAGGACGGTATTCCTATCGCACCCGCTCCTTATGCTGCCCCTGCCGCCTACTATCATCCGACAGCGCTGCGTATGTCAGGTGTTGAGATTCTAAAAGGCGCGCCGCTGCTACGTTATGGGCCGCAAACGACTGGTGGCGTTATTAACTATTTATCAACCCCTATTCCTGCCACTAATGGCGGTCAAGCGATGACCTCAATCAACGACCGTGGCGGTGTGGATGTTCATGCTTATGCTGGTGGACGCGAAGGCGACTTTGCAGGCTCAATTGAAACTGTGCAACAACGAGGCAAAGGCTTTAAAGAAATTGATGGTAAAGACATTGGCGACTATGACAATCAAGATTATGTCCTAAAGGGTCGTTATCAGATCAATCCTGCGCATAGTTTGTTTGCCAAAGCACAGTATTCTGATAGATCTAGTGATGAGACTTACTTAGGTTTAACAGATGCTGACTTCAATAAAAATCCTAACAGACGCTACCCGATGTCTGCGCTTGATAACATACAAGACGAACATACCGGACTTAACTTGACGCACAACTGGATCACGGATAATAATAGCGAGCTACGTACTACCGCTTATTACAATAAAACCCATCGTAACTGGTATAAGCTCAATGATAACAAAATCAATGATTTTTATGAAGGCAATATCACCCAAGGGCAGCTAGATGGTACCGAGGATTTAGCAGGTATCGAATTAAAAGCCAATGATCGCACTTATTATAGTACCGGTGTTCAGACGAACTTCAATACTGACATTTTAAGTGCCTATGGCGATCACAATATTGATGTAGGTGCTCGCTATCACCGTGACAAAGTTGAGCGCTATCAGCCAAGCGATATTTTTAATCAGGTAGACGGTAATTTAATTTATCAAAGCACCAAAGTCCCTAATGGCAGTAATAACCGCGAAGAAAGAGCCAACGCAACTAGTCTTTGGCTAACTGATAAGTGGCAAGTGACTGACCCCTTACTTCTAAACCTAGCCATGCGTTACGAGTATATTGATACTGAAGAGACACGCGGTGTTGATACTGATAATCAAGCACGCGTGAGCAATACTCAGTCTATATTTTTGCCAGGTTTATCCGCAAGCTATCAACTCAATGATGAAGTACAGCTTATAGGTGGGGTCCACAAAGGCTTCAGCCCATTAGGTGCTGGAGTGTCCGAAGATGACAACACGGATCCTGAAGAAAGTATCAACTATGAAATCGGTACGCGCTATATTGATGGTAACAATTATATTGAGGCCGTTGGGTTTTATAGTGACTTTGATTCTGTAATCAGAAACTGCACAGAAAACGTGCCTTGCGGCAGTGGCTCAGATGCCATAACGTCAGGTACCGAAAAAGAGAGTGGTTCTGCGGTGATCGCAGGGCTTGAGTTAATGGCTGGCACTCGCTTTGATGGAGATGGATTCAGTATTCCGCTGCATGCCACTTATACTTACACCCAAGCTGAGCTTGCCGAGGACTACAAAGACACTTTAGATGGCGATCGCTTAACGCTAGTGCCCAAAAATCAAGCCAGTGTACGCGCCGGAATCGAGATGGATTCAGGTTGGGATACTTACTTGACTGCCAAATATGCTGGCGGCATTTGTGAATCAGTGGGCTGCAATCGTACTAATGAGCCGCGTAGCGAGACTGACTCGTTATTCACTTTTGATGCTATTACCCACTACCCTATCGGTTATGATGCTAAGGTCTTTGGTAAGGTTGAAAACATCGCTGACAAACAAGTTATTGTGAGCCGTACGCCATACGGTGCTAGACCAAACCTACCACGTACCTTTACCATTGGCGTGACTAAAGCTTTTTAACTAGCATTGAATAGATAACCTTGATACATTACTCCTAATGGAAAAATCCCCAGCTATAATAAAAATATAGCTGGGGATTTTTTATGACTGTATCAATAAGCATAAATAATGCTTCGTCGGCCTCATTGATCCAACTTACCTGAATAAATGCTTCTATCGTAGAGTAGCTACCTATTAAACAATACGCGCATAAGCTACACGCCTAAGCATCTTAAAAATCACTCATCTGATAGCTCAATTGATGCCGCGGCGCAGATTATTAGACCTCTTGCAAAAGTACCAGTTCATTGACTTTTACTGACGGAGTTACAAGGGCTAGCGATGACTTATCCAAGAGGTCTATTATAGTAAAGTAGACTTCTTATAGTGTTGATATGATAGCCTCACTCAATACCAATATAAAGATCCAATTGCCCATATTCTAAATTACCCCCAATATAATGCTCAAAATCGACATTATAAGTGCGAGTATGCTCGCAATCACGATCATGGAAGTACTCCCAAGCCTTCTCCCATGCATTCATGACCGTGTTAGGCATTCTGCCCTCTTCGGTGAATACTAAATACTTACCTTCGGGGATTATGACGCTGACCACATCGCTCATATTAGCCGCAATTTTACTGCCTGATTGCTCATCCTTCTCACTGGCTGTTTTCCAGCTAGCGACAACATCAAACGCGCCTGCTAAATCATCACTCTCATAGTTATGATAAATACCGTAAATATCTTCGCCTTCAGGCAACTGTCCTGCGTAATTCTGGTAAAACTTCTGCCACAATCTACCAAGCTTGGCAGTGTCGTGGCTAATCTCAGCGTGATTGGTGGTGCGAACACTGATACCGCGACACGCTATCGCTTCTGGCAGCTCTTTAGTTTGTGATGTCATGATGCGGCCTTTTTGATTTATTGAATTTTTATTGATAACACTGCTCAACGTTATAGAGTCGATTAGTCGGCTTCATCGATCCAATTCATTTGAATGGCTTCTAAGATACCTTCGTTTGAGCGCTGCGGATCATCATCAAAGCCTTCAAGCTCCGTCACCCAGCGATGCAAATCGGTAAAGCGTATGTACTGCGGATCAGTCTCTGGAAATTTTTCATAAAGCTCAATGGCGATATCTAAGCTGTCTGTCCATTTTAATTTTTGTGGGGTCATAACGGTACCTTTTTTTAGTCGTTTTAGAAATAGTAGTCTCGCCTTAGTATTGGCGATTTGATGGACTCTATCCTACCAAAATTTAGCAAATGATTATAGCCAAGTTATTATAGGGCGCTATTTTTTAATACTGGGTTTCAATGTGGTTTAGGCTGACTTGGTAGATTTCACAGCAACTTGGTGGTTATTCCATGTGTTAATCACTTCCGTCAACCGCTCCCCTGTCATATCCAACACCTCTGGCGTACGCATACCGGTATCATCGGTAAATACAAACTTGGTCATACCAACGCCCATGAGCTGATTTTTGACAAAAAATCGATGCTCAAAATACACATATTTGTGATCCCAGCCTGCAACCGCACTGCTAAGCGTCATTTTATCCAAAAACTTGATTTGTTTGAGATAAACCATCTCTTGCATGGCAATGACCCAGTTCAGAGGCTTGATGCCTTTTTCATGACAGCGTGCCATCACCCAGCGTGTCACGTTTAGCTCAATAAATGACAAGTAACGATAATTGGGCAGATGATCGCGAAACCCCATGTCATGCGGTAATACCCGATAGTTACGGACAGTCGGTGCGATCAAGGTCTCAAGACTAATCGTCTCACTCATGGGCTCATGCTTGAGCTGCTGCTTAAGCAAACTGACCATAATAAAAAAGCGCAGTAACATATTCATAAATAGTACTCTTACTTTGTTGTGTTTATGACTGAAGGTTGAACGGCTCAACGATATTTTTTTATCGTTGTTTCCGAAACGTTGATCACTTTAACGCAAAAAAAGCCACCTCAGTGACTTTCCTTGTTCAAAATCTTACGGGCGAGAGTCCTTTATTAACATCCTATTTTAAATGTTAGTGACCACCACCATTGATACTACGCACCATCTCTTCGACCATTTTCTTGGCATCACCAAAGATCATCATGGTTTTGTCCATATAGAAGAGGCTGTTATCAAGACCTGCATAGCCGGTGCTCATCGAACGCTTGATGACCATCACCGTTTGCGCTTTGTTGGCTTCTAAAATGGGCATACCAAAGATAGGAGATGTCGGATCGTCTTTTGCTGACGGATTGACGACGTCGTTGGCACCGATGACCAAGACCACATCGGTACTGGCAAAGTCGGAATTAATCTCATCCATCTCTAGAATATCATCATAAGGCACGTCGGCTTCTGCCAATAGTACGTTCATGTGCCCTGGCATACGACCAGCAACAGGATGAATGGCAAAGCGAACGTTGACACCTTCGTCTTTTAATAGCTCGTACAATTCTTTTACCGCGTTTTGCGCGCGGCCTTGTGCCATACCGTAACCTGGTACGATGACCACGTTGCTGGCATTGGACATAAGGAACCCTGCGTCTTCTGCTGAGCCTGATTTGTATGTTTTTGGTGCGCCATCATCACCGCCTGCAGCGGCCGCTGACGTGCCCATACCGCCAAACAAAACGTTTAGTAGAGAGCGGTTCATGGCTTTACACATGATATAAGATAAAATCGCACCTGAGGAGCCAACAAGCGAACCTGCGATAATGAGCATCGAGTTGCCAAGGGTAAAGCCAATACCTGCTGCCGCCCAACCTGAAAATGAGTTCAGTAGCGACACGACCACTGGCATATCACCGCCGCCGATAGGCGCAATCCACATCCAGCCAAAAATCACTGCAATCACTGTCATCGCATAAAACGCAGGCAAGGAATCCGTGACAAAATACACGCCGCCAAACCCAATCATCGCTATAAATAGCAAGGCTTGAACAGGTTTTACCCAGCCGCCAGTGACTGTTTTTGCCCAGCTTTTTGCCGCAAGCTTACCAAAAGCAAAGACAGAGGCAGAAAAAGTAATCGCACCGATAAAGCAACCGATAAATAGCTCAACACGGGCAACCGCGCCATGTTCTTGCTCAGTGTGTAATACCGTCGCAAGGGCAATCGCAACCGCTGCCAAACCGACAAATGAATGCATCAACGCTACGGTTTCTGGCATCTGCGTCATGGCAACGGTTTTTGCCTTCCACATACCAACCAGCGCACCTAAAATCATCGCGCCAATAATGAGCCAAAGGACAGGACCTTCTGCTAAAAAGAACGTCGTCACGACGGCAATCGCCATCGCTACCATACCAAAGCGGTTGCCACGAATCGCTGTCTTTGGACTCGACAATCCGCGTAACGTTAAAACAAAAAGGATCGCACCAACCAGATAGAACCAATCCGCATTCGCCGCAATCATCGCTGATAAATCATTCATGCGTTGCCTCCATTATCAGTGCTTGCTGCTGGGGCTTTTTTTACTTTGGGTTTGAACATCGCGAGCATACGTTCAGTCACCGCAAAACCACCAAAGATATTGATACTGGCCAAAAATACCGCAAAAGCACCAAGCAAACTGGTCGGTGTAAACATCGAGCCGTCGATATGGACAGTCTGTAGCATCGCACCGACGATCACGATACTTGATAAGGCGTTGGTCACCGCCATCAATGGCGTATGTAGCGCTGGGGTCACGCCCCAGACGACGTAGTATCCGACAAAGATAGCGAGTACAAATACGGTAAAAATCGCGACAAATGGTGTGCTACTCATGGCTGCACCGGCAGGCGCTGCCGCTAAAATGATGGCGATCATCTCATCCTCCTAAAAATTTATTCGTGTCTGGCAAATGTATGGCGACCAGCAAGGGCTAGCGTTTGGCCAAGCGCACTTGGTTGTCGTGGGTCACTGCCAGTGCACCCTGAATCTCATCTTCCATATCTAAGTTAAGCGAAAGGTCGTTTGCTGCTGCATCGTCGCCAGCAGGTGCAATCAAAGTCGTGATAAAGTTAACCAAGTTATTGGCGTATAGATCTGACGACTGTGCGGCTAGCATAGATGGGATATTGGCGGCACCAACGATACGTACGCCGTTTTCTGTGGTGATGGTCTCATTTGGCGCACTGCCTTCGACGTTACCACCGGTACCAGCAGCCATATCGATCAGGACAGAACCTGCTTTCATTTTGGCAAGGGTTGCCGCGTGCACGAGACGCGGGGCATTACGACCAGGAATCTGTGCTGTGGTAATGACAATGTCAGCATTGCTGAGTGCCTTGTCAACCACAGCAGCTTGGTCTTTGATATATTGTTCTGATGGCGTCCACGCATAGCCGCCCGTTGCTTTGGCTTTTTGTGCTTCGTCATCACTCATCGGCACATCCAGCCATTTACCACCAAGTGATTCGACCTGCTCTTTTGCCGCAGGACGCAAATCACTCGCTTCTACAACCGCGCCTAGACGCTTTGCCGTTGCAATCGCTTGCAGACCTGCCACGCCTACGCCCAAAATAACCACTTTGGCTGGCTTGACTGTACCCGCAGATGTCATAAACATAGGAAAAGGACGAGAGTATTCGTTAGCCGCGAGCAATACCGCTTTATAACCAGCAAGGTTAGCCTGCGATGACAATACGTCCATGTTTTGCGCACGTGATAATGTGCGCGGTAATAACTCCATTGCAAAAGCCGTCGCACCTTTGGCCGCATAAGTGTCAAGCTGAGTGTTGCGATACGGGTCTAGCATACCGACGACGATTTGGCCTGCACTCAAATGCTCTGCCACTTCGGCGGGCAAGTCGTGAATGGTGGTAATAATTTGAGACTGGGCAATCACCTCGGCGCTGCTGCTGGCAATGTCGGCTCCTGCCGCCTGATACAACGCATCAGCATAATACGCTGCTTGACCTGCACCTGACTGAATGACGACTTCAAACCCAAGCTTGCGCAATTTTTTGACTGCGTCTGGGGTTAGTGCGACACGGCTTTCACTCGCGATATCTGCACTGATTACACCGATTTTCATATCGTCTCCTTACTTATATAGAATGACTTACCCTTAATACCCTCAACGCATTTTCAAAAGCATAGGGGACAAAAATCCTTAACCATGATTTATCCAATATCATAAATAAAGACTATCAATTTAATAAATGATGTATTGTTTACCATCATGCCTTTTTATTATAGAGATATAATCTGCCAACTTTCATTGTCTAATGATGACCAACAAGTAAGATAAAAAGTTAGGTATTGATACCATCTGCATAACTTTTGTTGTTATATTAAAGTTTTTTATTTTTTCAAAAAACCTCTACCCCTTATATAACAAGGTCTCGCTTCGATAGAAGCTAACTGTATGGACATTTACGCATTGCCATATCCCCTTAAAAAAAACATAAAACACTCAAGGTCAAGTCAAGTTAAACCCTCAGCTGTCGTATAATAAGAATGCTTGACACCTGAACAGGTCGGTCATTGATTCACGATAATAAGGACTCACCATGTATTTTTTACTCTCTCCTGCCAAATCTTTGAATGAAACAGACGCTATACCAGTGAACTTGGGCAACTACTATAGTCAGCCTGAACTGATCGCGCACTCACAGTCACTCATGAAAGTATTGAAGTCCAAAGAGCCCGTTGATCTGCAAGAGCTGATGAGCATCTCTGATGATCTTGCGCAACTCAATGCCACGCGCAATCAACAATGGCATTGGAGCGAAGATAAGCCGTTTACTGATGATGAGTCTGGTAATGCAGCAAAGCCGGCGGGCTACTTGTTCGACGGTGATGTTTATACCGGTCTTGATATGTATCACATGGATAAAGAAACCGCTGTCTATGTCAATGAACATCTGGGTATTTTGTCAGGTCTTTATGGGGTATTAAAACCGCTCGATTTGATTCAGCCTTATCGTTTAGAGATGGGTACAAAGCTAAAAAACGCGCGCGGTGATAATCTTTATGAGTTTTGGGGAGAAGAAATAACTGACGTTATCAATGCTCGTATGGCAGATAGTGAGGACAAGGTCTTGATCAATCTGGCGTCGAACGAGTATTTTAAAGCGGTGAAAAAGAAAGCACTGAAGGCGGATATCATCACGCCACGGTTCGAAGACGAAAAAAATGGTCAATATAAAGTCATTAGCTTTTATGCCAAAAAAGCACGCGGACTGATGGTCAAGTACGCAGCAGACAATAAGCTGACCAGTGCTGAGCAGCTAAAGCAGTTTGATTTGGCGGGTTATTACTATGTCGATGAGCTGTCTGACGACAAAACGTGGACATTTCGTCGTGATGAGGCAGATGCGTAATCTTTTAGCCAAAACATACTTATCTTACATAAAAAACCCCCCGATAAGCTCAGTCTATCGGGGGTTTTATTTGGACTAGATTTTACAGGTACGTGATATTATTCATACTTTCAGCGAAAAGCGGTTTATCGAGGAAGACAAGCGAAATAGTACTTATTGTACATTGAGCGTGTCTGACAAAGACAAACCGCTTTGCAGCGACAGTAAAATTACATCATGCCGCCCATACCACCCATACCGCCCATTCCACCAGCAGCGCCCATACCTGCCATTGCGTCTTCTTTTTCTGGTATGTCAGTGATCATGGCTTCAGTCGTTAGCATGAGACCTGCTACTGACGCTGCATTCTCTAGCGCTGAACGTGATACTTTTGCTGGATCAAGGATACCCATCTCAAGCATATCACCGTACTCACCAGAGGCAGCATTGTAGCCGTAGTTGCCCGTGCCGTTTTTCACTGCGTTAACCACCACTGATGCTTCTTCGCCAGCGTTGGTAACGATTTGACGTAATGGTGCTTCCATCGCGCGGCGTAGGATGTTGATACCAGCGTCTTGGTCGTCGTTGTCGCCTTTTAGCTCAGACAATGCATTCATCGCACGAACTAATGCAACGCCGCCGCCAGGTACAACGCCTTCTTCAACCGCGGCACGAGTGGCATGTAGCGCATCGTCAACACGGTCTTTCTTCTCTTTCATTTCAGTTTCAGTCGCTGCGCCAACTTTGATTACTGCTACGCCGCCTGCCAGTTTTGCAACACGCTCTTGTAGCTTTTCTTTATCGTAATCAGAAGTAGACTCTGCGATCTGACGGTTGATAGACTCAACACGGTTTTCGATGTCAGCTTTGTTACCAGCGCCATCAACGATCACGGTGTTTTCTTTACCAACAGTGACTTTTTTCGCAGTACCCAATTGCTCAAGGGTCGCCGTCTCTAGGCTTAGTCCAATCTCTTCAGAGATTACCGTGCCGCCCGTTAGCGTTGCGATGTCTTCTAGCATGGCTTTACGACGATCGCCAAAACCTGGTGCTTTAACGGCACAAGTTTTTAGGCCGCCACGCATGTTGTTTACAACTAAGGTTGCCAATGCTTCGTTTTCTACGTCTTCAGCGATGATTAGCAATGGCTTGCTTTGCTGCATGACTTGCTCAAGTAATGGCACGATCTCACGGATATTGCTGATTTTTTTGTCAACCAATAGGATATATGGGTTTTCAAATTCAGCAGTCAGGCTGTCTTGCTTGTTGGCAAAGTATGGGCTGATATAACCACGGTCAAACTGCATACCTTCGACCACTTCTAAGGTATCTTCAAAGCTTGACCCTTCTTCAACGGTGATAACGCCTTGTTTACCCACTTTTTGCATCGCTTGCGAGATCAATTCACCGATTTTGGTATCTGAGTTGGCAGAGATAGACCCTACTTGCGCGATGGCTTTTTCATCATCAGCGGGCGTTGATAGGTTATGGATTTCTTGAACTGCTGCGCGAACGGCTTTGTCGATACCGCGCTTAAGATCCATTGGGTTCATGCCAGCAGCGACTGATTTCATGCCTTCTTGCAAGATTGACTGAGCCAATACGGTCGCAGTGGTCGTACCATCACCAGCGACATCATTAGTGCGGCTAGCAACTTCACGAACGAGCTGAGCACCCATGTTTTCAAATTTGTTTTCAAGCTCGATTTCTTTGGCAACTGATACACCATCTTTGGTGATGGTTGGCGCGCCAAAAGATTTATCGATAACGACGTTACGACCTTTAGGGCCTAGGGTGACACGTACTGCGTTTGCTAGAACGTTGACACCGTCCATCATTTGTTTACGGGCATCTATGCCGAATTTTACGTCTTTTGCCATGTTAAATTACTCCACTATTATAAGTATGAGAATACAATTGAATGATTTGATAGTTGCTTATCAAAAGCGGTTATCAGAACCTGTGGTCAAGATGTGCTGAGTATAAAACGATACTCGAGAGGACTAGCCTTCTAGCACACCTAGTACATCAGACTCTTTCATAATCAATAGTTCTTCACCGTCAACCTTCACGGTTTGACCAGCATATTGACCGAACAAAACTTTGTCGCCAGCTTTTACATCTAACGCACGAGTTTCGCCATTGTCACGAACTTGGCCATTACCAACTGCAATGACTTCACCTTGTGAAGGTTTCTCTTGAGCAGAACCCGGCAATAAAATACCACCAGCAGTTTTTGTCTCTTCTTCTATGCGGCGGACGACGATACGGTCATGTAAAGGACGAATATTCATCGATATGACTCCAAAAATTGGTTGTTTGAATAAAGGGTTTATTTGAATTAATAGTCTCAATACCAGTATCTATAAGAGTCGCCATTCAATCATAGCAATCTAAAGATACGCTTTGAGCTTGTAACAAAAAGTGGGGGCAAGATAGGTTGGCTTCAAGTGTAAAGCCCAAAAATTTACAAGATTATTCTGACGGAATTTGATAGAGATGAGGCTTAATAGAGGCCATACGTTTTATTTACCCTCTATTGCTGGCTTTACAGCACGTTACCCTCGATGGTCGTATCAGATGTCATAGCAACATTCGCTACAATCGTCACACGTGCCGGTCGATTGTTACTCTTGAAAATGTAACAGAGTATGACCATTATAAGCGTTGTGAACATAATAAGAATGACGATAGATGCTGCTATATCAGCATCTTATTAACTACTAAGAGGTATCTATGAGTTTTTTATCAATGCATAATAAATCACTGCCCAACGCTTCTAATAATACGAAACGCAGTCCATCTAAGTTTTTATCTGCCTTAATCACAGGTATCAGTATTTCTACCATTGGAGCCTTGAGTATGACCGCACCCACCCTCGCTAGCGCCAAAACCGTCCGACCCTCTAGTGCCAATTATAGCTTTACGGTAGAAGACAAATACAAAGGCACCGCCACCCGTACGCTAGGCAAATCGGGCAATACTTGGAAGTATAATGTCAAAGCACGGGTGGCAGGTGTTGCCAATGCGTCGCAAAGCAGTACCTTTACCATCAAAGGCAATAACGTCATTCCGACGCAGGCCAGCACTACTTATAAACTGCTGGGTCTTGGCCGTACGCACAAGCTAAGCTTTAACCCAAGCAGCAAAAAAGTCACCAGTACCTATAAAGGCAAAACTATGACCATGGATATGGCGCAGCAAGCCTTTGATGACTTAAGTCTTGAAGTGCAAATTCGTCAAGATTTACTAAACGGTAAGTTCTCTGGTAACTACTACATGGCCAAAAAAGACAAGGTAGAAAAAACACCATTTAAAAAATCGGGCAATACCAAAATCACGGTGCCAGCCGGTACCTTTGATACTGTCCGTATTGACCGTATTCATGACGACAATGACCGCTCAACCAGTTTTTGGTTAGCGCCGAGCTTGGATTATTTGCCCATAAAAGTCAGTCAGATCAATGATGGTAAGAAGATGGATTTGGAATTGACCAAGGTTAACTAATCCAAGTATGTAAACAGAAGCGTTGAAAAGTAATACTGCAACAAAAAAGCGGCGTCCTATTTGGAACGCCGCTTTTTTATATCTTAAGATTAATGACTATTATTACAGCCTACTAATGAGAACGCGGTTTTTTAACAACATTATTCATCGACGGCAAGCGTTTTAGCAAAATAAAGAGCCAGACATTAATAGCAAGTAACAGTACAAAGTCGGTCAAGTACACTGCTATCTCAGCCCAACTACTGCCATACGCGCGCGTAAACAGCACCACGCCACTTGCGCCCAAATATACTAGAGTAAACATACTACCGACCAATAACGCATAAGGCGAGCGCCCGCGCACGATCCATGGCGTCAGTATAAAAGCTGGCAAAAGCCATAGTGCTTGCCAGGCGATACCGCCCACAATATCAGGGCTGCTTGGATTAAAAATACTGATAAAAATAGGCAGTCCCATTAATCTATAAACCAGCCAAATCAGCCAAGTGACCATCAAGCGCTGCGCAATAGGTGCGATAGGCTTGGTAACTTTAGGAGACTTACTGTTAGAGTGGTTTGTAGCCATTAGAGATTTTTACTTCCTAAATGAATAGCATAGATATATCGCTATTAGCGATTAATAATCAGTATTTGAGTGCAAAGAGTGTTTAAGTATCAAGCTTGAGCTATAACACCGGTTACATGAGACTCGATTAGCGACCCCAGTTTGCTTGTGCTAAAGCAGTAGCGGTGATTGCCAAGCGGCGACCTTGTGCAATACCTAGGTCACGCTCGTCTGCCGATACTGGCTGATCATGCGCCGCACCACTGACATGACTGGCACCATAAGGCGTCCCGCCGCGATGCGTCCGATTTAATGCAGGTTCAGCATACGGTACCCCCACGATGACCATCCCGTGATGCATTAATGGTAACATCATCGTGAGCAATGTGGACTCTTGGCCACCATGCATAGAGCCTGTCGCCGTAAATACCGAGGCAGGCTTGTTTTGTAGATTTCCCGCCAGCCAGAGCGTGACGGTATTGTCCCAAAAATACTTCATGGGCGCGGCCATATTGCCAAAGTGCGTCGGGCTACCCAGTGCCAGACCGCTACAGTCTTTTAGATCATCCATCGTACAATACAAGTCACCTTCATCAGGTATCGCAGGCTTGCTCAATGTGGTTTCAGGTGCCACCGTCGGGACAGTACGAATACGTGCGGTCATGCCAGCATCTTCGATCCCTTGAGCGATAGCATATGCCAATGTCTTTGTCGTGCCATAATTTGAATAATAAAGCACCAAAACGTAAGGGTTGGCCTGACTCATTAACCGTCCTTCCTCATAAAATCATTGATAGTATTATCTATATATCATTATTTATCGATCAATAACGATACCGCCCGCGATAGGCGATGCGATGATGTGCTCATTATGCCCCAGTCATTCACCCACATGCAAACCAGCTGACGACTATTTTACGACCACCTACTCCAGCTACGCCTACCTGATGCCTTATCAAAGAGCCGCTGTGCATTTTGACACAATTAAACGGCAGATGATAACGACGCATCTTTGTTACACTATTGTCTCTCTACTTCTTGCTAAATGGTCACTATGGAAAACTTAAGCAAAAGACTCCCATTTTTACATCAGCGCTGGTTCCAGTTTTTACGGTTTTTGACGCGGCACTTTTTTGAAGACAACTGTCAGCAAAAAGCAGCATCGCTAACCTACACGACTATGCTGTCGATCGTGCCTGTATTAACCGTTTTGCTCATGATATTGTCCTCTGTACCGGCACTGGCATCCGTCAGAGCGCAGATATACGAGGTCATTTATAGCAACTTGTTGCCGCAATCGAGCATGCAAGTCAGTGAGTATATCAATGACTTCGCCGAAAAATCATCGAACCTTACCATCATCGGCGCCATGGTGCTATTTTTTACCACCATCATGACCTTGACCACCATTGAGCGTGCCTTTAATCAAATCTGGCGGGTGGAGAGCCGCTCAGGTGGTATAAAGAGTCTGCTGCGCTATTGGACAATTGTGACCTTGGGGCCTATGGTGCTGGGTACGGCGTTTATCGCTTCAAGCACGGTACAAAGCTTGAGTTTTTTAAATCGCCAAATCGCAGGCTACGGGATCGATTGGGGGTTTTGGGTACAAGTGGTGTCGGTTGGTATCACCATGGCCGGCTTTATAGGGATGTATTGGTTTATTCCCAAAGCTCGTGTGCCCGCAAAAAATGCAGCCATCGCTGGGGTCTTTGTGACGATTATCTTTGAGCTGATGAAGCATCTGTTTGGCACAGTGATGGCAAACTTTACCAGCTACGAGGCCATTTACGGAGCTTTTGCCGCCTTGCCTATCTTTTTGTTATGGATATACCTGTCTTGGAATTTGATTTTGTTAGGCGTTGAGATCAGCTATACCTTAACCATTTTTGAGACCGAAGAAGTCTACCCGCGCCATCCCCTACTTAGCTTGCTGGACATGCTGAACTTGGTATATACCCATCATTTAAAAGGTGAGGCCGTCAGCGAACAAGCGCTGCGCAATGTGTTGGGACGCAAAGAGCTACCCAAATGGTACACCTATATCAACTACCTCCAAGACAGCAACCTCATCACCATGACCGAAGATGAGGACTATGTACTCAAAAAAGACTTGAGCAAGATGACATTGTGGGATTTTTATCGCACCTTGCCTTATCCATTGCCTATTAAGGATGAGCTTGATGAGATGAGGCTAGAAGACCAAAAACCTTGGCTCAGCTTACTGGTAGATCGTTTTGAGCACACAGAAGCCTATGCCAAGCAGCAGCTAGATTTGCCGTTGAATGTAATCTTTACCAACGCCGAACCGCGCAAAAACCCTGATGATAAAGGCACGAATAAAAACACCCAACACCCTTTATTTAAAAAACCTGAATTTAGAAAAACATCGCAAGCCGCTCCTAACAGCTTAGCTCGACAGTCAACTGATACAACAGCGACACCGCACTTTGATCCAGCCGCTTATGAAAAGGACAGTAAGGTTGAGTGTGATGCACATGATAATGAAATCATCATTCCTATAGACCCAAAAACGCCGCCGTCTCCACAAACCAGCAGATGGGGACACAAAAGCACAATCATCACCGAAGCGGACAACCCTAAACACGGCTCTAGCAATAAAAATTAGTTTGCTAAAGTAGATAAAAGAAAGCTAATTGGAAACAAGAAAACAAATGTAGTACAGTTTATTAATATAGCTGTTATATTCCCAGCAGCACATTTGTTGGGGTATTCTTTTGACACATAGCACAGTATTTCCATTAAAAACCATAAGTATCGGCATCATCTCTATAATGCTATCTGCATGCGGTGAAGGTAGTGATGATAATACACAGCCTGCACCATCTGATAAGCCGCCTGTAGTGGTTCCACCTGATACAAGTGAGCCACTGACACCGCTGGAACCAAGCACGCCGACCAAATATCGAGAACCACAAAAAGACCGTGCTGATTATTATCAATTAGGCTTCTTTGACTATGACGGTGCAGGTGAAACACGAGAGATCCGTTCTGACTTGACTGGCTCTTTTCAAGCCATGATTCAATTTGGGCAGAATCATACGGTAGATCCTCAGGGCAACGAAGCAAAAAACATGCCACGCCTAACTGCAGAAAAAGAGGCGTTATTACTGGTTACGCCTACGCTTGAGATGGGAGCAGTCAATCAGCTGGTTGCTGAGATTTATCAAGATGGTCTACTATTACGCAGGGTCACTTTAGACGACCCGACCCAAATCCCACCATCTGACCAAAACAACAGCGATGATAGACCACGGGTCGCCTATAGTAAGCGCGCTTGGTCAACCAAACTCAACTGGGATGAAGTACAAAGCGGCCTTAAGATTCGTATTGTCGATGAACAAAATCGTAGCGGTGAATTACTAGAGAATAAAATAGACTTTGCGGCGCCAGGTGAGCTGGTCTTAACCAATATTCGTCTTGGTCTTTTGAGCCCAGTGACTGTAAACAACAATGGTCATTATATGCTGCTACAGCCAGAAAAGGCGGGCGCAGATTATTTCCAAACCATTCCAGCAGCAAAGATGACCGTCGCTAAATACGATGACGTCGTGCTTGATCGGGTGATGGTAGCGAACGGTACTATTTATGATACGGCTTCAGGTAGCAGCTCAGATGGCAGCGTATACAGGGGTGATATGCGCGAAAACACAGGCAAATCAACCTTTGGCGTCGGTATTAACCTTGCCAACTGGGGCGTCACTAGCGCATCGATGTTAAGCCAAGAGCAGCCGCAGCTCACCCAAAATGTCAATGCACACCATGCCCGTGGCAAATACGCCAACGGTACATTCAACCACGGCTTAAGCGGTGGCAATGGTATGCTGACTTTGATTGACTCGGTCGGTAATGAGTTTAGTCATGAAATTGGCCATCATTATGGATTGGGGCATTATCCAGGTAAAGTTGGTGATAAAAAATTCTGGTCAGAGCACCATGCCGATAGTGGTTGGGGTTACATGCCCCTTAGACATAGAATGCGGGGTAACTTTGAATGGTGGCGAAAAGATGTCGGTGCCGGCACTGAAGACTCACCTACTTTCTTAGGTCAATACGGCTATGGTCGTGACGCTATGTCTGGTGGCTCTAATAACAGTGACATCTCGCGCTATACTCATTACACCGGCTATAGTACAAAAACCAAAATCCAGCCAGCATTTGATCGTTATATGTTTGCCAGTGACTCACCGACTGGCTATAAAAAATGGGATGCTGAGCGTCAAAGAATGCAGATCGCACAACCAAAAGTACCACGATCTAATAATGTTTGGTACAACAGCGCCGATGGCAACTATTTAAGACCGCGTTTGCAAGGCGTGCCTGTTTATACTATTTTAAGCGGTTATGACCCTGTCACCCAAAAGGGTATTATCTATCCAGCAGCTCGTGGTAACTGGGGTAACGTCTTTGACTTACCGGCGGCGAGTAGTTCAGCTGACGTCGCTAGCTGCTGGCTGACCGTTACTTACAGTAACAACATGGTCAATAACATTGCCCTTGCCCCTCATCGCATGAATGGCAATAGCAATGCCAATAAATTTCACGTCAATTTAGCGATTTCTGAAAACCCTAACAAAGTCGATTTGTATTGTAAAAAAGCCAACGAAGCACAGGTATTATTATCATCAACCGCTATTGGCCCCTATAGCGATATCATTAAGCCAGCCGTTACCTTTGGTAAAGAGCATGGCTTTAGCGCCTTAAGAAAAATCGAATTACCACTATTAGCGCAGCAACTTATCGATCAATCGGCCAACCCGACTATCAATTTGGACGCCGAGGGTGAGCTGATATACCACTCTTATAAAGATGATCGTGATGCGCTCAGTCAAGCATTCAGCCCGCTTGCCTTTCAGGTACTCGAGCGTTATGAGCAGCAACAACAGACCATGCATCGCCTAAATCGTTGGGTCAATGTGTATCGTGATGATTTAATCGAGGGCGGGCCGGAGGTCATCACTGCCTTTCATAAGTTTGTCAACGAATTAGAACTGCAAGATGATCAGCCTCTAGCAAATGTCAGCCCACTCATGAATGGTAACAACTGTCTTAAGGTTGAAACATTAGAAGATGGTAAGCTCAATACTTTTATCAGCGGACCAAGTGCTTGCACAGGAGATGACTCTGAGCAATGGATTCAAGACAGCAAAGGTCGTATCCACAATAAAATGTCACTAGATCAGTGCCTAATGCCGAAAGGTGGCAATGTCATTAACCTAGCCCCTTGTGATGATCAAGCAAGCTTGCAAGTTTGGCAAATGGATGTATCCGCCAACGCCATCAAGCAAGGCAATCAATGCTTTGACTTAGAAAGTGGCTATATAAGTAATAATCGCGCTCGACTCATTCGCTATAGCTGTACAGGTGGCGGCAACCAAAGATGGACGATGCTTACGCAAAACTCTAGTTTGATATTATCTGGCGCTGGCAAAAATCTACCGCTGATAATAGAGAGTATGCAAAAACAAGCAGTGACGACAGACATCATGCAAATGCAGTTGGCAAGCACCAATAGTAATCATCAGCAACCCTCTACACTAGCAAAAGTAAGCAACGCGATAAGCACTTGGTTTTATAGTCTCATCAGCTAATTGAAAATACCTAATAATGATAAAAATAAGCTCCTATGATAGGGGCTTATTTTTACTAAATTTTTCATCGTTATTATTTATATGATAAGGTAATAAATAGTCAAAAGATTACTCCAGCGTTACGCTTAAATTTATCACCATTTTATTTTGAACCGGCTATAGTGCGTAGACGCAGCACGCAAGGACAATGAATCCCTGTAGGACGGTACCTGTTTTAAAATAGATTCACTATAGACGATCTCGTCAGTCATTTTTGGAGCGCGAACATTGGACAAACACCCTGAAAATGGCTTTTTTAAACGACTACTCTTATTTTCAGGGCAGAGGATGAAGGCGTTTTCGCAGCTTTGGTCGTTACAGACATTGGCTGACCTGCCCGATCGTTTAAGAAACTTGTGGCAGGAGTTGATCGGCTCTTACTGGTTTATTCCGACTGCTTGCGTCATCGCCGGCATCTTACTGGCGCCAGTATTGGTGACGATAGATCAGCACTTTGACCGCGAGACCGTTCGAGAGATTACCTTTGCTTTTACGGGTGATGACGATGCGGCGCGCGCTATCATGACCGCTATTGCTGGCGCTGTATTGGGCGTTGCTGGTACGACGTTCTCAATTACCATCGCCGTCCTTTCGATGGCCTCCTCCCAGTTTGGCCCACGGCTATTACGCAACTTTTTGACAGACACACCAAACCAGTTTGTCTTAGGGGCGTTTATTGGTACCTTTAGCTATAGCTTGTTGGTACTCAAGTCGATTCATAAGTATGATGTGGCCTTTGGCGTACCGCAACTGGCGGTGACCTTTGGGATTATCATGGCGATCATCTGTGCGCTGTTATTGGTCTATTTTGTCCAGCATATGGTCCACGCTATTCAGGCCTCGCACGTCATTCAAAACGCCAGTAACGATGCCATTAATAATATTCACTACTGGTATGGGGATTATTGTGATATTCAGCATCAGCGCGATGTCGAGCAGCACGATGTCGAGCAGTTTCGCCAGTGGCAGGCAACGCCGATTTATCCGCCGCAATCCGGCTACCTGCAGCACATTTATTTGGAGTCATTAATCACACTGACTCAAGAGTATGGCGGCGTGGTGCATCTACAGAGTAACCTCGGTGATTATGTCACTGACAACAACGTCATTGGGCATTTTTATCAACGTCCGACAGACCATCCTAATAATCGGCAAAAAACCGCAACGCCGCAGCTGGCCGTGTTGCCACGTACCCCTGATGGTATGTTTTGGCAGCGCTTTGCCGGTTGTATTCGTATCGAGCAGCGACTGGCACACTCCAATGATATCGCCTATAGTCTGGGGCAGATGACCGAGATTGCGGTGCGCGCCCTCTCACCTGGTATCAATGACCCAAAAACAGCCGTCAACTGCGTACAATCGCTCACCAGTTGCCTGAGCATTATGATGCGTCGTCAGCCGCCTAGCCCCTATCATTTTTATATACCTGCCGAGCACCGTGACAAACCGCCGTATACTGCCACACCAAAACAAGTGGTGGCGCAGCAGCGCGTGGCTATCTTGGCCGTGGTGACTTATACGCCCAAAATATCAGAATTCATCAATACCTCACTTGGAGAGATTCGGCGCTATGCCGCAGCTGATGCCATGGTCCTAAAGGCGCTGTGTCAAGCGATGGTCAATCTCAACTATGCATGTATCAATCAAGCACAGCAGCAGACCTTGCTGCATGAGCTACAGCTAATTGAGCGCGCAGGAGAAGAAAACCTAAGCTACCAAGAACTGATAGATGACCTTGTCGCTATGTGTGAGCAAGCCAAGCAGTTTATTCTTGATGAAGACGCACAGCATCAACATTTTAATTATGTCAGCGAATTTGCTGCCAATATCCGTGAAGCACTACAGTCACAGTCGAGTTAGTAATATGACAATTGGATCGCATAGCATATTGGTAATACACAGTCCCTATCATTTCAATATTTATAGCTCAAAATCTTTACGTAACTCTCATAAGTCATAGGCTTAGGGTTAATTTTATATTCATACGAGATCTGCTTTATGGCATCTGCAACCAGCCTAACCATACTTGAAATCAGCGCCATATTTTTATCGATTACGGCCTCACTGACCTATGTCAATCATCGCTTTATCGGTCTGCCCACGACCATTGGCGTCATGGTCATCTCGATTGTCCTATCTATCGGTGCGATTTTTTTGGGATTTTTGGGGTTTGATCAGCTCATTGATTATGAAGTCAGTCTATTAGAGCAGCTTGATTTTACCGAGGTGCTATTGGACGGTATGCTCTCGATGTTGCTATTTGCAGGTGCCTTGCATGTCAATATTGGTGATTTGAGGCGCTATAAACTGCCTATCGGTATCCTAGCTGGACTCGGTACTATCGTATCAGCCATGCTCATTGCCACCGCTGTTTATTTTATGCTGCCTATATTCGGTTTTGGACTACCGTTTCTTTGGTGCCTACTTTTTGGAGCACTCATCTCCCCTACTGATCCCATTGCCGTCATGGGGATTCTTGCATCAGCAGGCGCGCCAAAAAGCATTGAGACTGTCATCGCTGGTGAGTCATTGTTTAACGACGGTATCGGCGTTGTGATTTTTGTTCTATTACTGGGGATTTTATCTAGTGGCGATATTCCAACCATTAACTATGTGGCGCATACCTTGGCTGTCGAGGCGGGTGGCGGTGTGATGTTTGGTTTGGTATTGGGTGCGATTTTGTACTATTTGCTAAAGAGCATCGATAGTTATCAAGAAGAAGTACTTTTGACATTAGCAGGCGTCATCGGCGGCTATGCGCTTGCTAGTCATTGGCATTTGTCAGGGCCGCTCGCTATGGTCATGATGGGACTGATGGTGGGTAACCGCGGGCGGGCGCTTGCGATGAGTGATCAGACGCGTCATTACATTGATCTGTTTTGGGAGCTGGTTGATGAAATCTTAAATGCTATTTTATTCGTCCTTATCGGTCTAGAAGTAGTGATGATTGCTTATTCGGGCAATTTATTTATTGCAGGTGGTCTAACTATTGTTATTGCTCTAGTAGCTCGTTTTATCGTGGTTGGGATGACGACCAAGACCTTTCATCGCCAGCTTGATTTGCCCACTGGTGCATGGAAAGTACTAACATGGGGTGGATTGCGCGGCGGTATCTCAGTCGCTTTAGTATTACAGCTACCCATCGGTACCGAGCGCGATATTTTATTGGCACTCACTTATGCGGTAGTGATATTTTCTATCTTGGTACAGGGCCTCAGTGTTGGCAGAGTCGCCAAGAGCATTCGTAAGGATAAAGAAATAACAGAGGCATAAACCACAAATACAGCACGTATAAAAAAGCCAGCCTGAGACATGATGTCTTAGGATGGCTTTGGCTGGCTTTTTTGAGCAGTTTCAATGGTTATATCAAACCCTTTCTTTTCATATTACGATAAACCACGATAATAATAAGCAGATTAGAAACCAATATTCCCAGTTTAAACCAATCAAATGGACTGGTTATCAGATAATAAACCTCTATAGGAATAAAGACACCATAGCCCAGCACACCAAACCAATACGCCCATGTCTTATCGCGCCATAATCCATAGGCTTCTAGGAAGCGCAAACTGGCATAAGCAAATATCAACAATAAAAACACTGGCCAGTTTTTGCTGGCCTGTTGGGCAATACTTACTACACTGTCGATTTGCGGTGCAAGTAGGTGGCCAAAGGTATGGCGCCAAGAGCCAGTCGCGGTCGTCAGCCAATGCTCAAGATCGGTATGCCACGACCACAATGCACCTGCACCTAATAATGCCCCCACACCTTTGACGACTTCATAGATGGCCACTGCTTTGATAGACTCACTGGCTGTGCTGTGCGTTTTTTCTAGAGGGTCAATCATTTCACCCCCTTTATCCTTCGAGGATAGCGGTAGACTATCATCCTGTCGGGGCAAATTAGCCAAAGAACGTCTCCACAACACGTCCTTGCAACTGCTGATTAAAAAATGGTGTGTTTTTACCATTCGATAGCATAGATTGCGCAGTCACTTGCCACTCAAGATTCGGGTCAACCAATACCGCGCCGCCGATCGCTTCATACTGCTCATGAATACCCGCAATCTTTGCCGGATTAAGACAGATTTTATCAACCAGCTCTGAGAGTGTTAGTACCTCATCATTGACCAGCTGACAGGCCAGCGCCATAAAAGTATCAAAATTCGAGATACCTGGCGTACTCTCAGCAAATGGCGCTTTTTTCGCCGTACTGTTCAGTGGCTCGTGATGACTACAGATGGCATCGATAGTGCCATCTTTTAAGCCACGGCGGATTGCCTGCTGGTCGGTATTACTACGTAGCGGTGGCAAGACATATGCCTGAGCATTAAAGCCTTCAAGATTGTCATCAGTTAAATACAGCTGATGCATCGCAACATCACACGTAACAGGCAAGCCTTTATCTTTTGCCCAGCGCATGAGCTCAATCGAAGACTTGCAAGACAGCTGGCTAAAGTGAGCGGCTGTCCCCGTCTCTTCAACCATTAACAGCTGCGTAGACAGTGCAACCGTTTCCGCAATCCAAGGGATGCCCTGCAGACCATGATAAGAGGCGATATAACCCTCATGCGCCACGCCATCTCCAGACAGACTTGGCTCATCAGGATAAAAGAATACTTTCATACCAAAAGTCGCCGCGTACTCTAGTGTTCTTAGCAATACTAAGTCATTGCGAAAAGGTCTACGCGCATTGGATACTGCGATACAGCCGCCCTTTTTAAGCCCTGCAATATTAGACGGTCGTTCGCCCTCTAACCCTGTGGTCAATGCGCCCAAAATATGCAAGTAAATACCGCCATCATTCAAGGCGCGCTCACGCAAGCCCTTTAAGAGGGAGCCATTTTCTAAAATAGGATTGGTGTCAGGTGGCGTGACTACATGCAAAAACCCGTTACCACGAGCTGCCCTACCTTCTGATTCCAGTGTACCGTGTTGCTGTTGGCCCGGCTCACGTAGGCGTGCGCACAGATCGACCAATGGTGGTAATAGCCACATCTCATGTTCAGCATCAAGCGTAGACAATTTTTCTTTGGCAGTTTGTGACAGCGTGTCTTTGAACGCTTTTGGTAAATGGTCAAAGATGGGTGCATCCGTATTAAGCATGGTAGACATAACGTTATTACCGTATCAATAAAATGAAATAAATGAGAATAAGTCGCGCGGCAAGCTGTTACTTGCCAGCCGCTTGATGAGCACGTTGACCTTCCATCGCAAGCGACAAGACCGCCATTCGTATGGCAATACCGTTATTTACCTGCTTTAAGATCACCGATTGCGCGCCATCAGCCACACTAGAGGCAATCTCAACACCGCGGTTCATTGGCCCTGGATGCATAACTAGCGCATCAGGCTTGGCCAATGCCACTCGCTCTGGCGTGATCCCATAATGCTTATAGTATTCACTTGACGATGCCAATAGCGGCGAACCGATACGCTCATTTTGTATTCTTAATCCCATAATCACATCACAATCAGTGACACACTCATCCATATTTTCATATACTTTTACGCCAAAACGCTCAATACCTTTCGGCAATAAAGTACGCGGCGCACACACACGGATATCTGTCACACCTAGGGTTTGCAAGGCGCTAATATCAGAACGGGCGACGCGTGAGTGCTTAATATCACCAACGATTGCGATAGAAAGCTCTTCAAATGGGCGCGGTGCCTCACGGTGAATGGTCAACATGTCGAGCATTCCCTGAGTAGGATGCGCATGCCAGCCATCACCACCATTGATGATAGCAATATCAGGGGTCACTTCTGTCGCCATAAAATGCGCGGCACCTGATGCTGAATGTCGAACTACAAAAATATCTGCGGTCATCGCCTGTAGATTCCACAAGGTATCGCGTAGACTCTCGCCTTTTTTGGTACTAGAGCGTTCGATATCGATATTGAGTACATTAGCACCCAAGCGTTTTTCTGCTACTTCAAAAGTCGTCCGGGTACGAGTCGATGGTTCAAAGAACAAATTCATGACCGTATAGCCATCTAACTCAGGACGATTGATGAGCTGCCCGTTTTCATCAAAGAAAGTCTCTGCTTTTGCGATAATAGCTTTGAGCTGTGCTTTATTAAGACCTTCAACACCCAAGAAATGCCTGATACTGCCATCGGTGTTGAGCTGCGGACGACTCAATGAGGTATTGAGTCTTTGATGAATTGTATTGGGATCAAATTTTGCATAATCAGTCGGTGAGACTGGTTGGGTAGCGCTACTATCGAGAGAATTTGACATAATGGCGAGTCTTTATTGTGGGTTTATATGAGTCTGTCGTAATCGCTTATTCATCTTTGTTCAATCATTTAGCACCGATAGGCACAGAGACGAGGACATTTTGACGCTTATTTGCTACAATTTACCGTAGTCAAACTCGACCAAAAACCGCCTCAGCAGACAATCAGAAAGCGTAAATAGACATGCTATATTCTCATAGAGAATAATTCTGACAAATCTATAAATGAATAACAATAGATATAGTGTAGCCGATTTTGTGGTCAGGACAAAGATACCGTATAAGCTATTTAAAAATTCACCCCTTTAAGGTGTGCCAAATGCCGTCTATGACCTGACTCTAAGACCATCCATTTTTTACTTTCCATACCCTCTATTAGGAAGCGTTATGACGACCTTAGCAGATTATCTAAACCAACATGCCTCTAGTCCTGCACTCAACGACGTAATTACCACGGTCACTAATGTTGGTAAAACCATCTCACAACTACTTAGAAAAGGTGCTCTGGCAGATATTTTAGGCGAGGCTGGCAATCAAAACGTCCAAGGCGAAGATCAGAAAAAACTAGATGTACTGGCCAATGACTTACTGCTAGATGCATTGGCAAAGAATACCCATTGTGCCGGCGTTGCATCAGAAGAGCTTGATGATGCCACCCCTGCTAATGACGATGGCAGTCTATTGGTTTTGTTTGACCCACTAGATGGCTCATCAAATATTGATATCAATATGGCAGTAGGTACGATTTTTTCTGTTCTGCCGTACGAGCGTCAAGGTCAAACCAGTGAAAACAGCGACTATCTACAGGCAGGTAACAAACAGCTAGCAGCAGGGTACTTGTTATATGGCACCTCTACGGTACTGGCGTTGACCATCGCAGATAAGGTCGTGATGTTTAGCCTAGATCCAGAAACTGAAGACTATGTGCTAATAGAAGACAACGTGCAAATCGATGCCGATACGAGTGAATATGCGATCAATAGCTCAAATTATCGCTACTGGCGCGCACCGATGCAACAGTACATCGATGAGTTAATCGCTGGCGAGACAGGCGTACGTGAACGCGATTTCAATACGCGTTGGGTCGCCGCTATGGTTGGTGACGTCCATCGTATCTTATGCCGCGGTGGTCTCTTCACTTATCCGTTTGATACCAAATACGCGCATAAAGCAGGTAAACTACGCTTGATGTATGAAGCCAATCCAATGAGCTTATTGATTGAACGCGCGGGTGGCGGTGCGACAGACGCTGTCAATCGCATCTTAGATATCGAGCCCACTGACATTCATCAGCGTGTTCCTGTGGTGCTCGGTAGCAAAAACGAAGTCAATTATGTTAGAGACTTACACGTCAATTATTCTGAGCAGTAATTGATATAAGTACTTTCTAAAAATAACCAGCTTACAGCGAGATTATAAGCTCGATGCTGGTTATCCCTCCTACTCTTCTCTAAGCGACCCACTATGGTACTAAATCCCACCGAGCTGATTACCTCAGATAAGAACACCACCGTCAAGCTTGTAAAAGCCCTATTGGCACAAGCACGTCAACGCAAAAAGCATGGTCAGACCGTCATAGAAGGTGTTCATCTGATAGATGCTGCGCTGCGTAGCGACTATCCTTTTGCCCAGATACTACTGTCTGAGTCAGCGCGTAGTCATCCTGAAGTTCAGCAGGTATTAACTCGCCTGCCGACTTATACGCCTATTCTTATTTTATCCAATTCACTGTACGAGAGTATTCGTAGCTTAGGTACTGGTATCGATATCATGGCGATTATCAACGTACCAACGCCTAACTTATCAATGATTGATGAAGATTGCTTGATCTTAAATGATGTACAGGACAGCGGAAATGTCGGCACACTCCTGCGTACAGCAGCAGCCGTTGGTATTCGCAACATCTTATGTACCAGTGCTACCGCGCAAGCTTGGTCTCCCAAGACGCTACGAGCAGGTATGGGTGCACAGTTTGCACTGACTATTTATGAAGGCTTGAGTACGCAAGATATTTTAGATCACGTAAAAGTTCCACTGTTGGCGACCAGCTCACATACCGATACTATCATTTACGATCACGATTTATCTGCGCCTGTGGCGTGGATTATGGGTCATGAAGGTCAAGGCGTCAGCGATGATTTGATGCAATGTGCCACCCCTATCGCTTTACCGCAGCCAAATGGTCAAGAGAGCTTAAATGTTGCGATTGCAGGATCTTTATGTCTGTACGAAACCTTGCGCCAAAGACAGTACTCTTAGCGTCCATTTATAACTACAATTAAAATCTTCTCTATCAAGCAATAAAAAAACCCACTACCGATTGATAGTGGGTTTTTGTTATCTGTCTACTACTAATATAGTCAAAGAAATCTAAAACGGATACAAGGCAGCCGACTGCAGATTGTACAAGTAGCACCTCTAAGGAGGGTAACGCCGTAGCCGTTTAGTAGTTCTGTGACTATACATTAACATTAAACCTTGCTAGTTAGCTCAGGCAGTGCTTCAAATAGATCAGCTTCTAAGAAATAATCAGCAACGCTAGCGATAGGCGCTTCTGGGTCATTGTTGATCGCAACGATGACTTTAGAATCTTTCATACCAGCCAAATGCTGAATCGCACCTGAGATACCAGCGGCGATATATAGCTGCGGTGCAACGATTTTACCGGTTTGACCAACCTGCATATCGTTTGGTACATAACCTGCGTCGACAGCGGCACGTGATGCGCCAACAGCAGCGCCTAGTTTGTCAGCCAATGGCTCAATATATTTGGTGAAGTTTTCACCATTTGCCAAGGCACGACCACCAGAAACCACGATACCAGCTGAGGTCAATTCTGGACGATCAGACTTAGCCATTTCTTCGTTCACGAAGCTAGCTTTGCCAGTTTCTTGTACATTATCGATCGTTTCAACAGTCGCTGAACCACCTTCGCTTGCTACTGGATCAAACGCGGTCGTACGTACGGTTAGCACAACTTTATCTTCAGAGGTTTTGACGGTTGCCGTTGCATTGCCTGCATAAATTGGACGCTCAAACGTTTGCGCATCTACTACGCCTGAGATCTCTGACAACATGCTGACGTCAAGTAACGCGGCAACGCGTGGCATAAAGTTTTTACCAGTCGTAGTCGCAGCTGCTAGGATATGGCTATAATCACCAGCCACATCAGCAACCAATAGTGCCACATTGCCCGCCAATTGATGCTCATAGACCGCGTTATCAGCTAAGAGTACTTTTGTCACGCCTTCTGCTTTTGCTGCTTCATCAGCAACGGCCTGCGCGCCACTACCTGCCACTAATACATGGATGTCATCACCGATTTGCTTAGCAGCAGCGATGGTGTTCAAAGTTGCCTTTTTTAGACTGGCATTGTCATGTTCTGCATATACCAAAATTGCCATGGTTTTAATCCTTTATTTATTCGTATTATCTATTCATGCGGTTGTTTGTGTACAAAGCCCTTTGAGCAACTATCGTTTAATATAAATAAAGCAGTCAAATTCTTAGCTTTGTACAGGATATGCCGTAGCGAAGTATCTAATCATTGAAAAATTAAATGACTTTTGCTTCGTTTCTTAGCTTATCAACCAACTCATCAACTGACCCTACTGTAATACCAGCTTTACGTTCAGCAGGTGGCACGACCTTAATAATCTCTTGCTTAGACGCCATATCGACACCGAAATCTGCTGGCGTTTTCTCATCAAGCGGCTTTTTCTTCGCTTTCATAATGTTAGGCAGTTTCGCATAACGTGGCTCATTCAAACGTAGATCAGTTGTGATGACTGCTGGCAAATCAAGCGCAACGGTTTGCAGACCGCCATCGATTTCACGCGTGACGTTGACTTTGTCACCTTCAACCTTCACTTCTGATGCAAACGTACCCTGACCGATACCCATCAATGCCGCTAACATCTGACCCGTTTGGTTATTGTCATCATCAATCGCCTGTTTACCCAGCAAGATAATATCAGTGCTTTCTGTTTCAGCGATATTTTTTAGAATTTTGGCAACTTGCAATGGATATGGTTTTTCGTCACTCACGACTAAAATACCACGATCAGCACCCAATGCTAGAGCTGCACGAATTTGCTCTTGTGACTCTTTTGGACCGATAGACGCGACGATGATTTCATCAATGACGCCAGCTTCTTTTAGACGAACGGCTTCTTCTACTGCGATTTCGTCAAAAGGGTTAATCGACATTTTGGTGTTTGATAGATCAACGCCAGAGTTATCGGCTTTTACACGTACTTTTACGTTATAATCAATGACACGCTTGACCGCTACTAATGCTTTCATACGTTCCTCGTTTATTAATGTTATGAATTAAAAAATATCAGTTAAGAACCAAATTTTCGTTGTGGTTCAAATCGTCGTTCAAAATACTACTCAAGGTTATTACTATATCAACAGATGTATAACTAATTAAGAAAAATACGCCAATATTCGAAATTATATTAGCATTGCACTTCTTACGGATAAAATCTGCTAAAGCTAAGCCAACCGTTCTTATCAGACCTATGTATCTTGCGTCAGCCTGCAGATAAGGTCAAGACAACGCCGTGAATAATGCGTCATAAATTTGTCACTATTCTATAATAAATAGTTTATAAGCACGTAATCTAGTGATTTTTCTTTGACAATAGCCTTAAGAGTCCTCCTCTTTATAGCACTCTCAATGGTATGTTTATTTAATATTTTGTTATTATTTATTTCCTAGGGTTTAACTAATAGTAGTCGCGAAGAACCCAACAGCTATATGTCGCTGTCTTTGTTAGAGCTCATTAACAACTCACTATCACGTATGTCATCAAACAACGCCCAGTCAGGAGTTACATCATTGTTTTTGATGACGCTCATGTCTCCTGTCGTCTCCATAATGACCGCAAATATTTCAGTTTTGGCTTTGATGCCATTTTTGCGCAGCACTTCCTGAACATCGCTGGTCGTAAGATTCGCTTCTTTTAAGTTATCTGAGAAGTATTCGCCATGTGCCATGAGTATGATGGCACGATTGTCTATCAGCGCTTTTAGAGGTTTAATCTTGCGCCTCACTATTGAGATAGCACCTTGAATCAAAAACAACATGGCAACTGCAAACAGTCCTTGCAACAGAGACGGCTTGTCAGCCAATACCGTCGACGCTAATATACTACCAATACCAACTGTCATAGCAAAATCATGACTTGATAGTTTGGAAAAGCTGCGCAGACCCATCAGTCGGGTAAAAAGCATCAAACCTATATAGAAACCCACCGCAGACAATGAAATGCCTAACAGCTGTTGCCAGTCAATTGAAAACCAAGTTTCCCATTTCATAATAGAGCCTTATTTATTATTGAGTCAGTACCTATTATGAACTGATAATTATTAAGAAAATCAATCAAACGCTACTTCAGATAAAATGATATAAAAAAAGCAACCTGATAAGAGGTTGCTTTTTTTTAAAGTCTAAACAGTATTTTTATTGTTTTTATAAACAAAAATTTTATGCATAATCGTCACTCTCACTGTCATCAAGCCTACTAAACATCAGTGTGCCCAAACAGCAAAGAGATTATAGTGCTTCGATTTGCTCAGCTTGTGGACCTTTTTTGCCCTCACCTAAGATGAACGACACTTTTTGGCCTTCGGCTAGCGTTTTGAAACCGCTACCTTGGATAGCGCTGTAGTGAGCGAATACGTCTTGTCCGCCGTTGTCTTGAGCGATAAAACCAAAACCTTTAGCTTCATTAAACCACTTTACAGTGCCTTCAACTTTATCTGACATAAATTTTCCTGACTCTTTAACTGTTGGCGAGACTTGTGTCATCACCGATTAATTGATATATACCCATGCATCTTTTGCTGAACGCTACGGTTCAAAATTGCAAATAATCTAAGAGAAAACCTGAATTTTTTACCTCAAATACTTTGAGTACAATCTGATTATAACAGTTTTCTATACAGGTAACAGTCTAAATTGATGTTTTTTGTAAATAAATTCCAGCTATTAAAACCCATCAAAATAGCTAGCATTTTTGCCGTTATCATATTGATATTGAATAAATTTCCAACATATGAATATTAGGCTACAATTACGAAGCCATCGTTAAATACGACAAGACAGACCCTTATAGGCCAAAAACTCATTCATTACCTATTGCAATATCGGTAACCATGGTGAACTTAATACAAGCAAACATAGCCCAAAAAATATCAACGAAAACGACTGACTATAAGCAATATATTTGGCCGGTATGACCAAGTCTTTAGGAGAGTCAGGGATACCTTTGCGCTTTAGTAGTCGCGTACCGTAGACCCAACCAAAGGTCGTGTAAATGCCATAAGCGGCAGGTACAGCAATCGCGAGCGGTGCCAAATCAATCACGTATAGGACAACAACAGAGATAAAGAACCAGATGGTATCTAAGATTGAGCTGATTTGGAAAAACTTAGATTTAGGCAGTTTACCATCGGTTTTCTTAAGCATTTCTCCTTCTATCCAAATTAAAACTGCTACGACAGCGCTAAGAGTAATATACACGAATTGCGGCGTTAGCCAGTCTGGATAAGATATTTGCACAACATACAACCTGTAATCTATAGAAAATATGAATGAGGACTCATCTACTTTGATCAATCAAAGATAAATAAGCACAGTAAAAGCCCACTGGCTAATGTGAAGATGCCTGCCTATATTGGGCAGTTTTTACTGGTTTTCAACCAACACATATAGCGGTGTAACCCTATGTCAAAAGTAGGATATAAAAAACCCCGTGCTATCAGGTGATAACACGGGTTACTTAATAAACTACCAAATACTCTATTTAAGTAGTATCGAATTAGTTTTTGTCTTTATCGATGATTTTGTTACCACCGATCCAAGGCATCATAGCGCGCAATTTGGCACCTGTGGTTTCGATCTCATGCGCTGCATTGTTACGACGACGAGCTGTCATTGATGGATAGTTGGTTGCACCTTCAGAGATGAACATTTTTGCGTACTCACCAGACTGGATGCGTTTTAGCGCGTTACGCATGGCTTCACGTGACTGCTCATTGATGACTTCAGGACCAGTGACATATTCGCCGTATTCAGCGTTGTTACTGATTGAATAGTTCATGTCAGCGATACCGCCTTCATACATTAAGTCAACGATAAGCTTTAGCTCATGTAAACACTCAAAGTAAGCCATTTCTGGCGCGTAGCCTGCTTCAGTAAGGGTTTCAAAGCCCATTTTTACCAATTCAACCGCGCCGCCACAAAGAACCGCTTGCTCACCGAATAGATCGGTTTCAGTCTCATCTTTAAATGTGGTTTCGATGATACCTGAACGACCACCACCAACGCCAGCAGCGTAGGATAATGCTAATTGCTTAGCTTGACCTGAAGCATCTTGGTAGATGGCGATTAAGTCAGGAATACCGCCACCTTTGGTGAACTCTGAACGTACGGTGTGACCTGGTGCTTTTGGTGCTACCATGATAACGTCAAGGTCGCTACGTGGCACTACTTGGTTATAATGGATAGCAAAACCGTGGGCAAATGCAAGGGTCGCGCCTTCTTTGATGTTTGGCTCAATGACATCGTTGTAAAGCTCTTTTTGGAACTCATCAGGTGTCAAAATCATGATAACGTCAGCAGCTTTTACCGCTTCTTCGACTTCAGCAACTTTTAGGCCTGCATTTTCAGCTTTTTTCCATGAGCCTGAGTTGGCACGTAGACCAACCGTTACATCAACGTCTGAGTCTTGTAAGTTAAGCGCGTGCGCATGGCCTTGTGAACCATAACCGATAATGGCCACTTTTTTACCTTGGATAATGGATAGATCACAATCTTTGTCATAAAAAACGTTCATAAATAGAGTCCTTGTCCTCAATCATGGCTTACCATGGATAGTAGACGCTTATACTGTAATCAAGATAGTGATTAAGATAAGCGCTTTGTTGATTTAGATAAATAGTTCTTCAATAAAATAGGATATTTGGGCATTAATTCTAGGTGCTAAGGGTTTTCTCACCGCGGGCAATACCAATCACACCCGAGCGAACCACTTCCATAATACGGTCACGTCCAAGCACATCGATAAAACCGTCAAGCTTGGCTTTGTCACCAACGATTTGAATCGTATATAAGTTGGCATTCACATCGACAATCTGCGCACGGAAGATATCTGCGCTGCGTTTCACCTCTTCACGTACGCTGCCAGTTGCTCGTACTTTGATGAGCATCAATTCACGCTCAACGTGTACATTCTCTGTCAGATTATGCACTTTAACTACTTCAATCAATTTATGCAATTGTTTGGTGATTTGTTCAATTCTTTCTGGTGAGGTAATGGTCGTTAAGGTCAAGCGTGAAATGCTTGGGTCATCAGTAGGCGCGACGTTGAGCGTTTCGATATTGTAGCCACGTTGTGAGAACAAACCGACTAGACGCGACAACGAACCCGCTTCGTTTTCCATCAATACCGAAATCAGATGTTGTTGTTGCATTAGGTACGCTCCCCTTTTGTTAACCACATATCACGCATGGCTTGTCCAGCGATTTGCATCGGATATACATGCTCATTACGATCGACATAAACATCGATAAATACCAACTTGTCCTTCATGGCCATCGCTTCAGCCAACTGCTCTTCCATCGTATCAGGGTCAGTAATCTTGATACCAACATGACCATAGCTTTCAGCCAATTTGACAAAATCTGGCAAGGAGTTCATATAAGACTGTGCATGGCGTCCTTCATATAGCATGTCCTGCCACTGCTTCACCATACCTAGCTGTGCGTTATTTAAATTTAGAATTTTAACTGGCAAGTCATACTGCAAGCAAGTTGACAGCTCTTGGATATTCATCTGAATAGAGCCTTCGCCTGTGATACACACCACATCACGCTCTGGATTAGCAAGCTTGGCTGCCATGGCATACGGCAAGCCAACGCCCATCGTACCTAGGCCGCCTGAGTTCAGCCATTGGCGAGGCTCATTATAAGTATAGTAAAGGGCTGCAAACATCTGATGCTGACCGACGTCACTTGTGATAATAGCGTTACTGTTAGTCACTTTATCTAGAGCTTGTACGACACTTTGTGGCTTAATGCCATTATCTGTGCTGGTGTCATAACGCAAACCATGGCGCTTACGCCACTCATTAATTTGTGACCACCAATCGAGCAATGCGTGTTGCTCTAATTGCTTATCTTCTCCAACGATCTCTAGCATATCGGTTAAGACAGATTTTACATCGCCAACGATAGGAATATGCGCAAGGATGGTCTTTGAAATCGACGCAGGATCGATATCGATATGGATAATCGTCGCGTTCGGACAGAATTTTTTGACATTATTGGTGACGCGATCATCGAAACGCGCACCCACTGCCAAAATAACATCGGCATGATGCATAGTCATGTTGGCTTCATAAGTACCATGCATACCAAGCATACCTAGGAACTGACGATCAGAGCCAGGAAATGCACCAAGACCCATCAATGTATTGGTCACTGGTAAATTAAGACGGTGAGCCAGATCAGTCAACTCTTCGTGAGCATTGCTCCAAATAACGCCGCCACCTGCATATACGACAGGACGCTGGGCAGATAATAATGTCTCGACCGCTTTTTTGATCTGACCACTATGGCCTTTGAGCGAAGGCTGGTAAGAGCGTATAAATACCTCTTCTGGATATTTATAGGCAAACTTTTCACTAGGCGCAGTCATGTCTTTTGGCACATCAATAACGACAGGACCTGGTCGGCCAGACTGTGCAATGTGAAATGCCTTTTTGACAATCATCGGAATTTCGCTAGCATGGCGCACTTGGAAGCTATGCTTAACGATCGGACGTGATACCCCCACCATATCCGTTTCTTGGAAAGCGTCTTCACCGATTAGGCTACTTGGCACCTGACCTGAAATCACGACCATCGGTACTGAATCCATAAAAGCTGTCGCAATAGCGGTAACCGTATTGGTTGCACCAGGTCCTGAGGTTGCCAGTACAACCCCCGTCTCACCAGTAACTCGTGAATAAGCATCTGCCATGTGTCCTGCCGCCTGCTCATGACGCACCAAGATATGCTCAATGGCTTCTTGCTGAAACAGCGCATCATAGATGTGTAGAACGGCACCGCCTGGATAACCAAAGATATATTTGACACCTTCGTCTGTCAGCGCTTGTACCAGCATTTCAGCGCCCGATAGCATCACAGGCTGAACGCTGCCTTCTGCAAGACGTTGTTGTTTTTCTTCAAAATTTTTGGCGGCATTACCCGTTTGGGTATGTCCCGTCATATTCGGACTTTGCGTGGTTTGCGTCACTGTCATCACCTTTTTTTGCGGCGAGGATTTGCGGTATTCTATGATAAGAGATAACCCCATATAGGTATTACTTCAAAACTCATAAAATGATCGCTAATCCTTGTCCATATCAAGAATATTTGCTTATCATATTTAAGTAACGTTGTTTTTTTAAGACAGCAAATTACTCAAACATAGCAATGTATGTAAGGTCAGTTTTGTGATGGATGTTTATCGATATACAGTGACAAGATGCGGACGCACCTATGAAAGAAGCTTATTATTGAGTCTTTCTATAAATAAGTACTGATAATAAATTCATGGGTGCAAAGACGTAGAGATAACAGGATATTTATACCCAAATACTATGCATAAGTTACTAAAACTTATAACAGAGGCTTTGGCGTACTTTTTTATAACCAGTACTGTATCGTATTTTGCACAATTGCCAGAATTACATTTAGCACAGTTCAAATAATAAGTTTATCTTAGTCATTGTAGACAGATAAGTCCGGAGACAATGTATAGTTATGAGTAGCCAATGCTACGTGTGCTATATCATCATCACAAAGAAAATAACACTGCATAAACTACCGATAAGTAGCTCGTAGTGATCATTTTCAAGTGCCACGGCAATATCATAAAAGCCGTTCACTGACCAATCAACTTCTATTATATTCGATGGTTTGCCCGCTATTGTCAAGAAAAACTTCTAAAGCCTATCCCAAACTATTAGTTATTAAATAATACACATTGATAAGTATTATTTGCTAAAATTGGAAGTCGATACATTAGTGCTGCCAATAAAGTGCTCAAATGTTATATTTACCCTTATACAAATTTGCTTTTATCAAACAAAAGGATTGCTGCTATGGCATATGCGTCTAAAATAGCGACTGCTGCTAAATGGCTAACGAGTACCACCTGTATGCTAATGCTATCCATGAATGCCAGTCAGGCTATTCAAGTTTACAAATCCATTGGCGCATATGGCGAAGTTAAATATAGCCAGCACGCACCGCAAAATGGTAAAAACGTTGAGTTGATTGAATTTCGTAGCGACGGTAGACAAAACAACGCCGGACAAATGGCTGGCAAAACAGACCCCAGACAAAGCAATAATACTCAAACGGCAGAAGAACAGCGCGTAGCCGCACTTGAAGCACGTATCAAAGAGCAAGAAGCGCAAGCCAATGCCCAGCGCTGCCAATCGCTACGTAACAATTTAACGAATCTAAACGTTGGCGGACGTATCTATGAGATGGATGCAAATGGCAAGCGTCAGTACTTAGATGGCCGTGAGATTGAGCTAAAGCGTGAACGCGTACAACAGGCGATCGACCAGTATTGTAGCGGCTCTACAACCTAGTCGACCCAATAGTGAGGGTTAGTCGACCATCACTAGCTGCATAACATGGCGAATGGCTGCTGGCATATCTTGCGCTTGTAGCCCTCGTTGTCCAATCAATAGCTTATTGTCACGATGATATTCATTACCTTGATTAACCAGTGTGTCCCCTGAAAATCCATGAATAAGCGCTGCCTGAGATAAACTGTACGACTCTGCTGCTAAGTCTTGTTGTGCTAATAATCCAGCAATCACTCCAGATAGAATATCGCCCATGCCAGCAGTTGCCATACCAGCATTGCCCGCATCACAGACATATACTCGCGCTGGTCCTGATTTTTGCTCCAAAACTAGCGACCCTGCTCCCTTTAATACCCAGTCACCACCATAAACTGCAGCGCATTGTTTTATGGATCGCAATCTATCACTTTCTACCTCGCTTATTTTTTGATCGAGCAATCTAGCCGCTTCGCCGCTATGCGGTGTTAAGCAAACCTGATGGCTCATGCTATATTCACGCAGCGCTGTCACCAATTGGTGATTGTCCGCTTGTAACGATGCCAAATGGTAAAGTCCATCTGCATCGATCACTATTGATTTTTCATGAGCTATGGCAGCCTGTATATAGTCGATAAATAACATTTTTGCTTTTTCGTCACGGCCCAATCCCATACCAATCGCGATAACACTGGCTTGTTTGATAAGTGCCTTTACGCCATCTGTATCGTGCAGATTGATAGTCATCGCATCAGGCAATGAAGTTAATAATGCACCATGAAAAGCCTCATGACAGGCAACAGTTATTTTACCAGTGCCAGTTGCCATGGTGCTTGAGGCAGACAGTATCGCAGCACCGCCCATCCCTTGAGAGCCATCAACGCGATTTCCACCAATGATTAGCGCATGACCGTAGCTACCTTTGTAACTGTTTTGGCGGCGCGGCTTCATACTATGTGCAGCCGTCAGCAGTATGGCAACAGGTTCAAATGCTTCAATAGTATTTTGCTTGGTATTTTTATCAGATATTTTGTGAGGTCTAGCTGTTTGATAAGGTATTAACGGTATATCGATTATGTCTCCGCTATAATCCGTACCGTCTTTGGTGTGCAAACCAAATTTGCGCGCAATCAGACATAAGGTGACATCAGCTTGTACTGCTATACGATCAAATACCGCACCAGTAGAAGCCACCAATCCACTTGGAATATCGACGGCGACTGCTAGTGCGTTTTGTTGCTGAGTAGTACGATTAAAAGCGCTAATAGCCTCTTTATAGACACCTTCTGGCGCACGATCTAGCCCAATTCCAAACAGTGCGTCAATATAAATGTCAGCTAATAAAGCCATTTTCTCTGACTCATTGTGACTGCTATGAATCTCTTCGAAGCGTTGATAATGACAGTTGGCAGATATTGCTATCTGTCGCGCTTTGTCAGCATCAGTTATATGGTCATTATTGTGGTCTTTCTTATTAGAAATGGCCGACTGAGTACGAGTATCAAAATCATTGACATCAAAACCGACAGTGACCACTTCTACTTGCCAGCCTGCTTGCTGCAAGTAATAAGCAATGAGCCAACCGTCCCCGCCATTATTACCCTTACCTACCCAGACACTTACTCGGCGCAAACGCTCCGTACGATGATAAACGTTGGTATTAGCAGAATGATTAGCATTGAGACATTTTTGTTCATAAAGCAATTCTATCTGCTGTGCCATTTGCCAAGCTGCTTGCTGCATTAAGCCAAAACTATCATATCCTTGAGCAAACCACGCTTGCTCCATGGCATAAATTTGCTCACTACTATAAAGCGCAATAGGTTTTGTATTTTTTATAGGTGATAAATTGGTAAAATTCTTCATTTATTATCCTCGGCCATGTTTTTCTGATATTTTTATAGGGTTGAAAGTCTAGTTTCTAAACTTTGGTATCAGCTTAGCAAAAGCTCATGTCTACTTATGTATCAATATGAATGTGAGTTTATTTTCTTTTCTACTTGCGCTCTATGCTCACTGTCTTATCATAATGGTGCTCACACTGCCACTGATTGTGAGAAAATACCGTTTTAAAAATAGACCGCCAATAAGCACCTATCTCTATGCCTACCGATAACAATAGTATTGCCGTTAGTAACTCACCTATATTTGCGACAACAGCAGATGTTAAACAATGGATCAAAACGCAAGCGCAAACATTAGGATTTGCTGACTGTGGGTTTTTATCTGTCCATCATCCACTGTTTACTAAGCAAATCGAACAGCTACAGAAGTGGCTGGATAAAGGCTATGAGGGTCAATTGCAGTTCATGCACAACAACCATCATCTGCGCGCTCATCCCGAGCAGTTAGTGGATGGCGCAAAGACCATTATTAGTGTAAGGATGGACTACCTAACCAAAGCCCCAACACCGCGTGCTGTCACAGACAACGACCATCCCAACCAAGGCATCATTGCGCGTTATGCAAGAGGTCGTGATTATCATAAGACAATGCGTAGCCGTTTAAAGCAATTGGCTCTGAATATCGAGGCCATGCTTCCTGAATGGCAACATCTCGATATTGGTTCAGATAAAGAGTTTGTTTTTAGACCCTTTAGTGATTCTGCGCCTATCTTTGAGCGGCCTATTGCCGATGCTGTTGGTCTGGGCTGGACAGGTAAGCATACGTTATTAATCAACAAACAAGCTGGCTCATTTTTTGTGCTAGGTGAGCTGTTTTTAAGCTTAGAGCTGCCCGATGACCAGCCTGTTAAAGAGCATTGTGGCAGTTGTAGCGCTTGCATTAATGTATGCCCTACCCAAGCGATTGTAGCGCCTTATGAGCTCAATGCCTCTGCCTGTATCTCTTATTTGACGATTGAACACGATGGTATTATTGATACCAAGTATCGACGCGCGATTGGTAATCGGGTGTTTGGCTGCGATGACTGTCAGCTGATCTGTCCATGGAATCGTTATGCCAATCTGACTACCGTTGAGGACTTCGCACCAAGGCATGGTCTCGATAACAGCAGTTTGCTTGAATTATGGCAATGGCAAGAAGCAGATTTTTTGAACAACACACAAGGAAGCCCGCTCAGACGCACAGGCTATATCAATTTCTTACGTAATATTGCTATTGGTCTTGGCAATGCCAATGCCAGTTTGGACGTGGTTGAACAGTTAAAATCCAAGCTCACTATACACAATGCTATGCTCGACGAGCATATCGAGTGGGCCTTGGATGAGCAGCAAAAAAAGCTGAAAGACAGCACCCAAGTCTAAATACTTCAAGTATTCGCCACTATTAGAACTTCATATCCATTGCTATATCATTTTAAATAATAAAAAAGCCTCTTATAAAAGAGGCTTTTTTATCATCGATTTTTTGTACAAATTATTTATTGCTTATACCATCAATTTGTTATGGCTTAGGAATGCGTAACACTTGACCTGGATAAATCTTATCTGGATCAGATAGCATTGGCTTATTGGCTTCAAATATCTTCATATAATCGCCAGACTCACCGTAAACATCTTTAGCAATCTTAGATAAGCTATCGCCAGATTTTACCGTATACATCGTTGACTCAGGTGCATCTTCTTCGATATCGATATTATCAATAACCTTTGCAACATTTTGTACGTTACCAATAGCAATAATTGCTTTTTCACGATCAGCTTGAGTTTTCGCGTTACCGCTGATTTCTGCTGTATCTGTAGAGCCGTTATATTTGATTTTTAAATTACTGATGTTTAGATTCTGTTGTTGTATACGACGCAACAAAATATTAGCAACGGATTGTGCTGAAGGTTCGCTACTTTGTACTGGTGTATTGGCATCTGCCTTGGTCTCTGATTTGGCATCATGTTTCTCGTCATCACGATTAAAAATTTTATCGCCGATATCTTTTGCAAAACTGAACATACCCATATAATTGCTCCTTGGAATATTGTTATTTATTATTCATATTTATTTTCGGTGGTGTGTTATTGAACATCACCGTGCTTTGTACTGTCTACCATGATGAGTATAGACAAACGAACCAAACGTGAATAGTAATAGTATGTTGAGTAATGTTAATTGACGTAGCTTATGTTAATGCAACCGATCAATTAAATCACCCTCATAAAAAAACCGCCTATCTATTAAGATAAGCGGTATTATAAAATTTGCTAAACAAATGGCAAATTATAGCTGGGCTTGTACGTAATCAATTGCTTTTTGAACAGTAGTCAATTCTGCAGAGTCTTCGTCAGGAATAGTGATACCAAAATCACTTTCAAAAGACATCACCAATTCAACTAGGTCCAACGAGTCCGCACCTAGGTCTTCCATGAATGAAGCATCGTTATTGATGTCTTCAACGTTCATACCTAGTTGCTCAGCAACTGCTGATTTTACTCTTAGCTCGATATCATTACTCATATAGATTACTCCATTATCATCTATTATTTTTAATAAACTGCTATTGTGCCTTATTTAAGCTCTATAGCATGATATATAAAATGTATTTGCCAGATCAGCATTGCTGTCTGAGTACTCTATGACTTGTTACACAGTCTGTCTAATAAAGCCCTGTTATCATACAGGGCTTTGACTCAAAAGTATTCGTAATTATAGCACCCTTTATTATAGTTTACACTCGTTCACACAGTTTTTTATTATAACTATGTAACGTTCGTGTATTGACTACATATACATGCCACCATTGACCGGAATGACCGCGCCGGTGATATAGCTGGCTTCATCACTGGCTAAGAAATGTACTGCTGCTGCGATGTCTTCTGGTTGACCAAGACGGCTGATAGGAACGGCATCTAGCATAGAATTCAATAGGCGCTCGTCGAGCTCATCTGTCATATCAGTCTCGATTAAACCTGGTGCCACGCAATTGATAGTCACTTGGCGTGAACCGATTTCACGTGCAAGCGTACGACTGAAACCTTCTACACCAGCTTTAGTCGCGGCATAGTTAGATTGACCTGCATTACCCATTTGAGCAACAACAGAGGTGATATTAATAATACGACCACGGCGCGCTTTCATCATACCGCGTACTGCGCGTTTGCTCATGCGGTAAACTGAGGTCAAATTCGTATCGATGACATTTGACCAGTCATCGTCTTTCATACGCATTAGCAGACCGTCTTGCGTGATACCTGCATTGTTAACCAATACTTGTACCGCTCCATAGACGCTTTCGATCTCTTCAAACAATTTATCAATTTGAGTAGTATCACGTACGTCTAAGACGCGACCGATACCACCACTATCATGAAGATAGTCATCAATAAGTTCAGCACCTTTTTCAGTGGTTGCTGTTCCAATGACAAAATGTCCTTCTTTAGCAAAGCGTTTGGCAACTGCCTTTCCGATACCGCGACTCGCGCCAGTTACTAATGTAATCGTACGGCTCATGATAACACCTCTAATAATTTCTCTAGACGGGCAGGCTTGTCTGTAGGATAGCTTGCGATTGGCTGCGCTTGACGCTTAGCCAAATTGCTTAATACGTTGCCACTGCCACATTCGATTAATAGATTAATTTGCTTATCGGCCAGTTCCTGCATGGTTTTTGACCACAGTACTGGCTCACTCAGCTGTTCAGTCAATGCTTGTTTGATACCTACTGCACTGGTTTCAACACGCGCATAGCGATTTTGAATCACAGGAATGGTCGCTTGATCAAATTGAATACCTGCTAATATCTCAGCTAAGGCATTACTTGCAGGCTCCATTAATGCACAATGAGATGGCACACTCACTTTTAAGGGCACAGATTTTTTGCCCGTATTTTTGACTTTGTCGATGACAGCGTTAACGCCAGCTGCGTTACCCGAGATCACTACCTGTCCTGGGCTGTTGAAGTTAGCAGCGCCAACAATGGCACCCTCGACATGCTCTGTTGCTTGCTCACACAGATTTTCGACTCGGTTGTCTTCTAGTCCTAACACGGCAGCCATAGCAGTATCGACACCTACAACGGCCTCTTGCATCAACTGACCACGCTTATGCACTAGGGTGACGGCATCACCAAGCGATATCACATTGGCAGCACACAGGGCGCTGTACTCGCCCAGAGAGTGACCAGCTAAATAGCAAGGCGTCTCTTCTATTTTTTGTTGTAAGACACGCCAAATGGCAATGCTAGCTGTCAGTAGCGCTGGCTGAGTATACTCGGTTTGATTGAGTTTTTCTTCATCCTGACAGATTGCCCACAAATCCTCACCAAGCGCCTCACTCGCTTCGGTAAATGTATCGCGTATCTCTGGGTAGATTTCAGCAAGCTCACTCGTCATCGCGACTGCTTGAGATCCTTGTCCAGGAAAAATGACCGCGATACGAGCGGGTTGCTTTTTTACCATATCGGGTACAGAAGCCATAACCAATATCCCTTATCTGATTAGAAATATCCCTAAAATAATGGGGTGTATTATATTATTAGATGTGATACAAAGCCGCTAGTTCAATTATTTATCTAAGAAAACGGATTGCCAGTAAACTATACACTGACACACACTATTATTATAGCGGATGCAGACCAAACAACGATAGGAAAACACAGTACCAATCAAAAGCACTAACGATTGAGTACGCGTTTCTATCTGCTAAAAACAAAAAGTCATCTAAGCAATGAGTTTAGTGATAAATAACAAAAAGCCAAGTTATCCAGCCACATAATATATGATAGCGAAATAACTTGGCTTTTTTTAGCTCAAAGCTTATTGACTAATGATAGCCAGGTAAATACAACAACAGTCACCAGTACTGTCACTATTTTACCTAGCTATCATACGGCCAATGTCTTAGGCATCTTGACTAACTTTGAATAGCTGACGACCACGGTAGAAACCATCTTTAGTCATGTGATGACGACGATGTTTTTCACCAGTAGTAGCATCTACGCTTAGTTCAGCAATTTCCATACGGTGATGTGAACGGCGCATGTCACGACGAGAACGGCTTTTACGACTTTTTTGAACAGCCATGATATAGCTCCTATACTTAAAAGGGATAAGCTTGAAATTCAGCTTAGTCGATACTGACAGAGGCTATATAATCACAACAACCTAAGTCTGAAGCATCATTAGTTAAATAGATTGTTACTTACATAAAGCGCTAACTATGTCTGAAATTTATGAAAAATTTACCTAGTCAGCTTCTATCAGCACGCAACAGGTTGCTCGAATGCAATAAACCGGACATTATACGCATGTTTATTAGATTAATAAAGCCCTGCCTTGCACTCTTCTGTACAAAGCAGATAGAAGGCTTCTCAAATACTTGAATAAATAAATTTGGCTCTTATAGCTTACCTTTTAAGGAGGCTAAAGCAGCGAATGGATTTTCATTCTCTTCTTCTTCTGGTATCTCGCCAAACTGCTCAACTGACATTTCACAATCATCATGCTTCGGCGCCATTGGTATTTTGAGCAATATCTCATCTTCTACCAGTTTTTTAAATGGTAATAGACGCTCCGGAGACTGCTCAGTGACGATTTCATCAAGTAATAAATAATCTTGCTCTTCATCAATCAAGCGTACTTGGCTATCATTCTCTAGTAATGCAATATTATAATCATCAGATAAGTCTATCGCAATTGGTTGTAAACAGCGTTGACACGTTAGCCAAACATCACCTGTCAACGTAAATGCCAAATGCAAAACATTATTACGGCGATAGAGTTCAGCATTTAGTTGAGTGTTTGACTGATCATGCTCGGCGCTCAACGTCGCGGCAAGACGTTCAAAAGAGTTTGGATCAACTTCTCCTGACCACTCAAAACCCGTGTCTGCCCATTTGTCCAAAGAAATGTGCTCAGGCATGCTAGTAGATACAGGCGCTTTTTTATTGTCAGCGTAAGGTGCTGACGGTTTAGTTTCTGGAGTGCTTGACATGCGCGGCCTCATTCATAAAAACGGTGTATAATATTGCCTGCCATACTAACGGAAAGTGCCATATTCTGCTAGCGCTAGTATGTTAAGATTTTTTGATAGCAAATATGTTCAAGCTTTTTTACTACTTACTTTTTTACCTAAAATTTTTTGCCTTTAATATTTATTAAGTCAATGTCTTCTCTATGAATCTACCTGATAATAAAATTAATTTTTCTGATTTACTTTCTCCTGCTACAGCAAGTTCGTTGCTGCAATATCTTACTCAACTAGATCGTCATACTGAAAATGCTCTTAGCAATAGACTGTGCCTCGATGAAGATGAGTATTTAAGAGAATGGAGAAGTCAGTGGCAAAAGTTATCTACTACTCAGCCTGACAATACTTACTCAGCAGGATTGATAATTGATAGCGAACGATTAGCCACTGATTGGCTCATACAGCTATTTAATACTTTATTTACTAACCAGCAAGTGATATTGGTTCGTAGTGAGGGTGAGCCAGAGTATTTCCCTGCTCAAGACAATGAGCCTGCCAGAATTGAATTCGCTCATGGATTTTTTGCCAGTGCCCTGCACGAGATCAGTCATTGGTGCCTGGCTGGTGACGCTCGTAGACAATTACCTGACTTTGGCTACTGGTATGCTCCAGACGGTCGGACAGAAGCTCAGCAGCAAGCATTTGAGCGCGTAGAGATCAAACCACAGGCATTAGAATGTTTATTCACCTTAGCGTGTGGTCGAAACTTCCAAGTCTCACAAGATAACTTGTTTGCCGACTTCGACACTAGCAGTAGCACCTTTGCTAGTGATGTCTACCAGCAAGTAGAAAGCTATATAACCAAACCTTATACTCTGCCGCGTGACGCTAAGACTTTACTGACTGCTTTAATTAGCGTTTGTACTCCTTCATCTGAAATCAACGCTTAATTCAAATTACTAAGTGTTCCTACTTATTAACGATTTTCTACGGTTGGTAACGCCTTGCCACTAAACTTATATTTGCTTTAAGCTATACTGATAACTAAAGTAGTATATTAAAAATACAGATTTGCTTAATTTTTAAAATAACTTTTTTAATATGTCTAATGATTGAACTACATCTAATTAATGAAAAAATTGTCTCAATTAAAAACCAATAATTATAAAATAAGGAACCATTATGGAAGTTTTCTATATTCATCCCGATAACCCTCAGCCACGTCTCATTGAACAAGCCGCTGACTTACTGCGCAAAGACCAGTTAATCATTTACCCAACCGATACCAGTTATGCTTTTGGTTGTCGACTAGGTGCAAAAGACGCTTTGACTAAGCTCAAGCAAATTCGTGAGCTTGACGATAAGCATCAATTTACACTGTTGTGCCGCGATCTAAGTGAGATTGCCACTTATGCTACGGTCGATAATGTCCAATTCAAACAACTAAAAGCGCATACTCCTGCGCCGATTACTTTTATTTTGAATGCCACCAAAGATGTCCCAAAAAAGCTCGCTCATGCTAAGAAAAAGACCATCGGTATTCGCGTACCGAGCAATCCTATCGCACAAGCACTATTAGAAGCGATGGACGAGCCTATCTTGACCAGCTCACTTATTTTACCTGATCGTGACGATATTTTAGATGATCCTTTCGATATCGAAGAGCTATTAGATAATCAAGTTGATGGTCTGATAAATGCTGGTATTAAGACTACTAAGCTGACTACTATCGTCGATATGACCAGTAGTCAACCTGAGGTTATCCGGCAGGGCGCGGCGGATGTCAGCGACTTGTTACTATAAAGGCTTTACGTTATTTGTATTTTCAACTGCTCACTAAACGTAGGGTGCGTTCCATATGCCGATTGCCTTTAAGAACCACTTAAATATTAAAGCATAAAATGCAACTTACAAACAATGTAATAGTTTTAGATCTAAATTTCAGACATAAAAAAAGCGCCAATAAATTGGCGCTTTTTTGTATAAAACCTAAACGGCTTATAGACTAGTCGCGGTCAACTAATTCTACATAAGCCATAGGTGCGTTATCACCATCACGGTGACCACACTTAACGATACGCAGATAACCACCTGGACGCGTTTGGTAACGAGGACCTAACGTGCTAAATAGTTTACCTACCATAGCTTTGCTGCGCATACGGCTAAATGCCAAGCGACGGTTAGCAACGCTATCTTCTTTTGCTAGAGTAATTAATGGCTCGGCAACGCGGCGTAATTCTTTAGCTTTTGGTAAAGTTGTTTTAATCAGTTCATGCTCAAACAATGAGTTGGTCATGTTCTGGAACATTGCTTTACGATGACTGCCGGTACGACCCAGCTTGACTCCACTCTTACGATGGCGCATAGTCAAATATCCTTAATGTTTAACGGCTGCGATAAGAGAAGCGATCATCAACCCGCAGGTCAGCTGGTGGCCAGTTATCTAGGCGCATACCAAGCTCTAAATCTTTAGACGCCAAAACGTCTTTGATTTCGGTTAATGACTTCTTACCAAGATTTGGGGTTTTTAGAAGTTCAGTCTCTGAACGCTGTACCAAATCACCGATATAGTAAATGTTTTCAGCTTTTAAGCAGTTGGCTGAGCGAACCGTTAGTTCAAGATCGTCCACAGGGCGTAATAGCACAGGATCGACCTCTTCTTTCTCTTTCACAGGCTCAGGCGCTTCTTCAGCTTCTAAATCAACAAAGATTGAAATCTGTTGTTGTAAAATAGTGGCCGCTTTACGAATTGCTTCTTCTGGATCTATAGTGCCATTAGTTTCAAGCTCAATGATAAGACGATCAAGGTCAGTACGCTGTTCAACACGAGCGTTCTCTACTTGATAAGCAACCCGCAGTACTGGGCTAAAGCTTGCATCAAGCTTTAAGCGGCCAATCGCTTTGGTATCACCATCTTCACGGCGCTGATTTGCTGGCTCATATCCACGACCCATCACTACGCGCAGACGCATCTTAAGATGACCGCGCTCACTCAACGTACCCAATACTAACTCTGGGTTAATAATGTCTACGTTGTGCGGCAATTCAATATCTGCAGCAGTAATGGTGCCTGGACCTTGTTTATCCAAGGTCAAGAATACTTCATTTTGGTCATGAAGTGTAATTGCCAAGCCTTTTAGATTCAAAAGCAGGTCAAGGACATCTTCTTGCAGACCCTCTAAAGTTGAGTATTCATGGTCAACACCATCAATCTCAGCTTCGATGACTGCAGCACCAGGTAATGAAGATAACAAGATGCGACGCAGGGCATTCCCTAAGGTATGACCAAAGCCGCGTTCTAACGGTTCGAGCGTGACTTTCGCAATCGTCTCGTTAACCGTATCCACGTTAATGGCATTCGGCGTTAGAAACTCAGTTGCATTTAGCATCATGATGTCACCTCGATTTGTTTATCTGGATTAATTAACGTTAATGGCTCAATGCTATAAGCATAACATTGAGCAGTACGTTACTTACTTAGAGTATAGCTCAACGATCAAGCTTTCGTTGATTTCAGCAGGTAGATCAATACGATCTGGAGCATGTTTAAACGTGCCCTGTAGTTTGCTGTTGTCAACATCAAGCCATTCTGGAATACCACGTTGTGATGCTAGTTCCATAGCGTTTTTAATACGTAGCTGTTCGCGAGACTTCTCTTGAATAGCAATGACATCACCATCTTGCAACTGGATTGATGGAATGTTCACACGAACAAACTCATCACGGCCAGCTTTTTTTACCATAACAGTGCGATGGCTGACTAGCTGACGTGCTTCAGCGCGAGTTGAGCCAAAGCCCATGCGGTATACCACGTTGTCCAAACGACTCTCAAGCATAGCTAGTAGGTTCTCACCCGTAGCACCGCGCTTACGCGCCGCTTCTTTGTAGTAGTTTGCAAATTGACGCTCAAGTACGCCATAGATACGCTTAACTTTTTGTTTTTCGCGTAGCTGTAGAGAATACTCTGAGCTCTTGTTACGGCTTACACCGTGCTGACCGGGTGGACGACCAGCTTTCTTTGTTTTAACATCATACGGCTTAACACCAGACTTAAGGCCTAAGTCAGTGCCTTCGCGACGTGATAATTTGAGTTTTGGTCCAATATAACGGGCCATTGTTCTGTCTCCTTTAAGCTCTTATTATTAAAAGCTTCGTCTCTAATATTAGACGCGGCGCTTTTTCGGCGCACGGCAACCATTGTGTGGGATTGGGGTTACATCAGAGATGCTGTTAATTTTATAACCCAATGCACCTAGTGCTCTTACCGCAGACTCACGACCCGGTCCTGGTCCTTTGACCAAAACGTCGACATTCTTAACACCATATTCTTGAGCCGCTTTACCAGCGACTTCAGCTGCAACCTGAGCGGCAAATGGTGTAGATTTACGTGAACCACGGAAGCCTTGTCCACCTGAAGTGGCCCAAGCCAATGCATTACCTTGACGATCGGTAATCGTTACAATGGTGTTATTAAAAGACGCATGGATATGGGCAACGCCCTCCGATACTGAACGACGAGTCACCTTTTTGCGACTACGAGTGTCTTTAGCCATCTTTTAGCTTCCTAAGTTAATTATCTTTTGAGAGGGCGTGTCGGACCCTTACGAGTACGAGCGTTGTTTTTGGTATTTTGACCACGAACAGGTAGGTTACGGCGATGGCGAATGCCACGGTAACAACCTAAGTCAACCAAACGCTTGATATTCATTGACACTTCACGACGAAGATCACCTTCAGTCATGTATTCTGCAACTTGTGCACGGATAGCATCTAACTGTGTATCATCTAACTGACTAACTTTAGTTGTAGGGGCAATGCCAACTGCTTCTAGAATTTTCTGAGCAGTGGTACGACCTATACCAAAGATGTAAGTTAGTGAAATCACAGCATGCTTATTATCCGGAATGTTTACGCCGGCAATACGAGCCATTGATTTCTCTCCATTAAAGAAAAATATGCATTATTTATTATAAATAGCGCATTTTTCAGATTTGTTGCTGTTAATACCTCACTTCTATCTCTCTACTTTGAAGCTTTTATTATCATTAGCAGATAATAAGAGTGCTACTAAAGCAGAAGTATACAATTTTTTGGTATGAACTACGGCAAGTGGCGGATGATATCGCATCCGCCACTTTTTTTCAAGTATTAATTTAATAAACTGTTTAGGCTTAACGCCATGATCAGTTTTTAATTAACCTTGGCGTTGCTTGTGGCGCGGTTCAGCTGTGCAGATAACATGTACACGACCTTTACGGCGTACAATCTTGCAGCTACCACAAATCTTTTTTACTGAGGCTTGAACTTTCATGGAATGCTCCTTGAATAACCACCACACTCGCTTATGGCTGAGTGGGTGATTGAATTAACGTCTGATCATGGTATTGATGGGTCATCAAATGCGCTTGAATTTGCGAGATGAAGTCCATTACCACAACCACCATAATCAGTAGCGACGTACCACCAAGTTGGAACGGCACACCAAATGAGGATTGAACGACCATCGGCATCAAACAAATAACCGTTATGTACATCGCGCCAATAAAGGTTAGTCGATTTAACACATGGTCAAGATAACGCTGAGTTTGTTGTCCGGGGCGAATACCTGGAATATACGCTCCACTACGTTTAAGGTTCTCTGCTACTTCACGTGGACTAAATACTAGTGCCGTATAAAAATAACAGAAGAAAATAATCATTGCGCCAAACAGTACTAAATACAGCGGTTGCCCTGGAGACAATACCAATGCCATATTTTGTAGTATTTTTTGTACGAAGGTAGGATCTGTTGATTGACCAACCCACTGTCCTAAACTCGCTGGAAACAGTAATAAGGAGCTAGCAAAAATAGCGGGAATAACCCCTGCCATATTTAATTTCAGCGGCAAATGTGACTGCTGCTGAGCATAAATTTTGCGACCTTGTTGCTGCTTTTGCGCATAGTTTACTGGGACACGGCGCTGCGCACGTTCGATATAAACGATACCGGCGGTTACCGCAATGCCTAATATTACAAAGATAAAGAGTACAATCAAGTTCATCTGACCTTGATTGACCTGTTCGATCGATTGCGAAATCATACCTGGCGTACCGGCGACAATGCTTGCAAAAATAAGCATTGAGATACCGTTACCTACGCCGCGCTCTGTAATCTGCTCACCAAGCCACATCAAGAACATAGCGCCTGCAACCAACGAGGTTACAGCAGGAATATAAAAGGTCAGACCGGAAGATAAAGTCAGATTCTGACTGATCAAACCGGCACACATCCCTAATGACTGCACCAAAGCCAAAGCAAGCGTCCCTTGACGGGTATACTTGTTCAGCGTACGTCGACCTGCTTCACCCTCTTTTTTGAGAGCTTCAAGCGAAGGTACGACTGCCGACATCATCTGTACAATAATTGACGCTGAGATGTACGGCATGATACCTAGTGCCATAATTGACATACGCTCAAGCGCACCACCTGAGAACATATTAAACATGCTCAAAATAGTGTTTTCGTTGCGCGAGAACAGATCAGCCAGATTAACCGGATTAATACCCGGGACTGGAATGTGCGACCCTAAACGATAAACAATCAATGCGCCGATTAAGAATAATAAACGCGACCATAGCTCATCATACTTACGTATAAAAGCGAAAGGATTGAGCGGAATACCACTTGAGGTCATTGATTGTTTTGACACGTTACTACTCCTCGATGCTACCACCAGCAGCTTCGATTGCTTGTTTGGCGCCTTTAGTTACTTTGATACCTTTAAAGGTATAAGCTTTAGTAACTTCGCCTGATAGCATAACACGGGCACGTTTCATGTCGTGACGGATAAGGTTAGCTGCTTTTAGAGTCTCTAAGCTAATTACATCGCCTTCAACTTTATTCAGCTCAGACAAACGTACCTCAGCGGTAGTCATTGCCATTTTACTGGTAAAGCCAAATTTTGGTAGACGACGATATAAAGGCATTTGACCACCTTCAAATCCTGAACGAACGCTAGAACCTGAACGTGATTTTTGACCTTTTACACCGCGGCCACCTGTCTTACCAAGACCTGAACCGATACCACGACCACGACGTTGGGCAGTTTTCTTCGCGCCAACACCTGGTGATAATTCGTTTAATCTAAGTCCCATTACGCTTCCTCCACTTTTACCATGTAGTTGACGCGATTGACCATACCACGAGTTGAAGGAGTATCTTCAACGACCACACTATGACCAATACGGCGTAAACCCAATCCTTTCAAGCTAGCTTTGTGGCTCTTGAGGCGGTGGGCACCTGATTTAAATTGAGTGACTTTCATTTTTTTCATCGTAACTCACCTAGTCTAAGTTAACCCAAAATTTCGTCTACAGATTTACCACGTTTAGCTGCCATCCTCTCTGGAGTTGACATATCACGTAAACCGTTAAACGTTGCACGAACAACGTTAGCAGTATTGGTAGAACCATAACATTTAGTCAAAACATCTTTGACACCAGCAACTTCTAATACAGCACGCATTGCACCACCAGCGATTACGCCAGTACCTTCAGATGCAGGTTGCATGTAGACTTTACTAGCACCATGACTTGCTTTGATCGGATGATACAAAGTTGCATCATTTAGCTCAACAGTAATCATATTACGTTTGGCAGCTTCTAGTGCTTTTTGGATAGCAGCAGGCACTTCACGCGCTTTACCACGACCAAAACCAACACGACCATTACCGTCACCCACTACAGTCAACGCAGTGAAAGAGAAAATACGACCACCTTTAACAACTTTTGCAACGCGATCAACGGTAACTAAGCGTTCTACTAGACCGTCAGTCTGTTCATTTTTATCATTTTTATCATTTCTAGCCATGATTAAAACTCCAATCCGTTTTCGCGAGCAGCTTCTGCTAAAGCTTTAACTCGACCATGATATTTGAAACCACTACGGTCAAAGGCAACTTTAGTAATGCCAGCTGCTTTTGCACGTTCTGCGATCATTTGGCCTACAGACGTTGCTGAATCAGCGTTACCAGTCGCGCCTGAACGCAAGCTGCTGTCTAAGGTAGATGCCTGAGCAATCACTTCACCACCATTTGGAGAGATAATCTGGGCATAAATATGTTTTGACGTGCGGTTAACCGTTAAGCGATGAACGCCTAGATGACGGATATGTGCACGTGTTTTCTTAGCTCGACGCAGACGAGCTGCTTTTTTATCAAACATTTCAACTCACCTTATTTTTTCTTAGCTTCTTTGCGAATCACATGCTCGTCACTATAACGAATACCTTTACCTTTATAAGGCTCAGGTGGACGGAAACCACGGATATCAGCCGCTGCTTGACCAAGCTGCTGTTTATTGTTTGATTTCAAAACAATTTCAGTTTGCGTTGGGGTTTCAGCCGATACACCTTCAGGTAGCGTGTATTCTACTGGATGAGAGTAGCCAACGTTCAAGGTTACTTTGTTACCAGCAACTTGTGCGCGATAACCAACACCAATCAATTGAAGACGCTTTTCAAACCCTTCATTTACGCCAGTAACATAGTTGTTAACAAGAGCGCGCATGGTGCCAGTGTGCATCATAGCTTCTTGTGAATCGACTGCAGGTGAGAAAATGATAGCATCATCTTCCTGTTTCAGCTCGACCAATTCATGCAGGTGTAAAGACATAGTACCGTTCTTGCCTTTAACTTCGACCTGCCGATCGTTCAAAGTAACGCTTACGCCATTTGGCAGCGTTACTGGGGCTTTAGCCACACGAGACATAGGAATATTCCTTAAAAAATTTAACTTGCTTTTATTAGCGAAAAAACTAACAGGCTAAAAAGCGTGTTAGTTTAGCATAGTTGATTGTGTTAGACACCTATCAATTTGAAATAATTAAACACTCCTCAATCGATAGAAGCCTAACAACCATCAAATAGACTTCATCGTCGTATAGCTTACGCTACAAATGCAACGATTTCACCACCGATACCAGCAGCGCGTGCAGCACGATCGCTCATGATACCTTGGCTTGTAGATACGATAGCAACACCCATACCTTGCTTAACAGTAGGGATTTCGTCTTTACCGCGGAACTGGCGTAGACCAGGGCGGCTATAACGTTGAATAGTTTCGATAACCGCACGGCCTTCGAAATATTTTAATTCAATAGTAAGGGTTGCTTTGTTGTTTTCTTCTTCAGTAACAACAGCGCTCGCCACATAACCTTCGCTAACTAGCAAATCAGCAATTGATTTACGTAATTTAGAGCTCGGCATTGCTACCGATACTTTGTTAGCCATTTGTGCGTTACGGATACGGGTTAGCATATCCCCAACGGTATCTTGCATACTCATATAGTTACTCCTTACCAGCTTGCTTTACGAACACCAGGCACATCGCCTTGCATGACACGCTCACGCAGCATATTGCGTGATAAGCCAAACTTGCGGAAGTAACCGTGAGGACGACCGGTGATAGCACAACGATTACGCAGACGTACTGGTGATGAGTTGCGTGGAAGAGCTTGTAGCTCTAACATCGCGTCCATACGCTCTTCGTCTGATGCGTTGATATCACTGATAGTTTCTTTTAGCTTGATACGCTTTTCAGCATATTTAGCAACCATTTTTTCGCGCTTTAATTCGCGGTTAATCATGCTCTTCTTTGCCATAACGTCTTTACCTTATTTAAATGGGAAGCCGAATGCTTTAAGCAACGCACGACCTTCTTCATCAGATTGAGCTGACGTGGTGATTGTCACATCCATACCACGGATACGGTCAATCTTGTCAAAATCTACTTCTGGGAATACGATCTGTTCTTTGATACCCAATGAGTAGTTACCACGTCCGTCAAAGGCTTTAGGTGAAAAACCGCGGAAATCACGAATACGAGGAATTGCAATGGCAACGAGACGATCTAAAAATTCGTACATTTGCTCACCGCGTAGCGTTACTTTACAGCCAATTGGCCATTCTTCACGAATCTTAAAGCCAGCAACTGATTTACGCGCTTTGGTGACAACAGGTTTTTGACCAGCAATCGCGGTCATGTCAGCTACAGCACCTTCAAGCAATTTCTTGTCTTGAGACGCGCCGCCTACACCCATGTTAAGTGTGATTTTAGTGATTTTAGGCACTTGCATCACATTGTCCAAACCAAGATCTTCTTTGATTTGCTGCTTTAATTTATCGTTATATAAAGATTTTAATCTTGCCATTACCATTACACCCTTAGTGTCTTACGCAGTCGCCACTACTTCACCGTTTGAACGATAGACGCGTTGTTTCTTGCCATCTTCGCCAAACTGATAAGTAATACGGTCTGCTTTTTGGGTTTGCGCATTTAAGATTGCGACATTTGAGATATGCATAAAAGCTTCTTGCTTAAGAATGCCACCTTCAACGCCAGTCGCCTGATTTGGCTTCTGATGTTTAGTAACAATATTAACGCCTTCAACTTTAATACGATCGTTTTTTACAGCTTGTACAGTACCTTGCTTGCCTTTGTCTTTCCCAGCAATCACAATAACTGTATCGCCTTTACGTAATTTTGACATGGATTACCTCACAATACTTCTGGTGCTAGTGATACAATTTTCATAAACTGATCACCACGTAGTTCACGAGTTACCGGTCCAAAAATACGAGTTGCAATCGGCGCTTTGTTTTGGTTCAACAATACCGCAGCATTGTCATCAAAACGTAACACAGAACCATCTGGACGACGAACGCCTTTTTTGGTGCGTACAACTACTGCATTCATCACGTCGCCTTTTTTGACACGACCACGAGGAATGGCTTCTTTAACCGTTACTTTAATAATGTCGCCAACTGATGCATAACGACGATGAGAACCACCCAGTACTTTAATGCACTGAACTCGCCTTGCACCGCTATTGTCTGCAACTTCCAGCATTGACTCAACCTGAATCATAGCGTTACTCCACACGTATGAGCAATAAAAACCAGTTGCTGCCGCTAGCACAGAATGAGCAAGGCGGCATTTTAATATAAATAACCGCAGCTTACTCTTAATGTGAGTGATATGCGACGGGCGCAATCAGCATCCTTAAAAAGGCGGCTATTTTAACAGCTTCTGGCTTTTAATGCAATTTACTTAGATTTTTTCTACTTTTTCAACCACATCAACTAAAGTCCAAGACTTAGTTTTTGAGATTGGACGCGTTTCTTTGATGCGGACAAGGTCGCCTTGTTGACAAACATTGTTCTCATCATGTGCTTTGATTTTAGTAGAACGACGAAGCTGCTTGCCATACAAAGGATGACGAACCAGACGCTCAATCAAAACTGTGATGGACTTGTCCATCTTGTCGCTGACAACTCGTCCTGTCAATACGCTAGCATTGGTAGCTGTTTGATTGTTATCGCTCATGAGTCGCCTCGTTGTTTCTCGTTAATCAAAGTCTGAAGCTGAGCAATCGTACGACGATTGGCACGTACTTCATGGGTATTACCCAACTGACCAGTTGCTTTAGCCATACGAATACGGAAAGCATCAAGCTGCTTTTCATCAAGTAACTGGGTCAGTTCTTCTAATGATTTATCACGTAATTCACTGATCTTCATTACATTATCGTCCGCTTAACAATGGTAGTTTTAAAGGGCAGTTTTGCTGCAGCAAGCGTTAATGCATCGCGAGCAAGCTCTTCAGATACCCCTTCAATTTCATATAGCACTTTACCAGGCTTGATTTCGCATACCCAGTACTCAACTGGACCTTTACCTTTACCCATACGTACTTCTAATGGTTTGTTGGTAATAGGCTTGTCTGGGAATACACGAATCCAAATCTTACCGCCACGCTTGATTTTACGAGTGATGGTACGACGTGCTGCTTCGATTTGACGGGCTGTCATACGACCACGCGTCAATGATTTTAGACCAATTTGTCCGAATGCAACGGTGCTTCCACGATGAGCTAGCCCAGTGTTACGACCTTTATGCATTTTACGAAACTTGGTACGTTTTGGCTGTAACATAGTTTAACCTCTGTCTGAGTTTCGACGGTTTCCGTTTCCGCGACCACGGCGTTTTGGCGCACGAGTCTGCTCTTCTTTGACGGGATTATAAACACTGTTCATACCGTCAAGGATCTCTCCGCGGAAAATCCAAACTTTAACACCGATGGTGCCGTAAGTTGTCTCTGCACGAATTGACGCATAGTCAATATCAGCACGAAGTGTATGCAAGGGCACACGGCCTTCACGATACCATTCGCTACGAGCAATCTCAGCACCGCCAAGACGACCAGACAGCTCAACTTTAATACCTTTAGCACCAGAACGCATGCTGTTCTGTACAGCGCGTTTCATCGCACGGCGGAACATGACACGGCGCTCAAGCTGGCTTGCGATACCGTCTGCTACCAAACGTGCATCAAGATCAGGTGACGTGATTTCTTCAATGTTGACCTGAGCAGGTACGCCCATAATTTTGGTCAATTCTTTTTGAAGTCTTTCGATATCTTCGCCTTTCTTACCGATAACGATACCAGGGCGCGCAGTGGCGATAGTAATCTTAGCAGCGCCAGTAGGACGCTCGATCATGATGTTGCTGATCATTGCGTTATCTAGCTTTTTGCGTAGATATTCACGGACTTGGATATCGTTGATTAGGTATTCTGAGTATTGTTTAGGATCAGCATACCAGTTTGCGTTATGCTTTTTTACAACACCAAGACGAATTCCGATTGGATGTACTTTTTGACCCATAACTTATTCTCCTACCTTTATAGTGATGTGACAAGTACGCTTGCTGATACGATCAGCGCGACCTTTGGCACGTGGTAGGATACGTTTTAGCGTAATGCCTTCATCAACATAGATAGTAGCGACTTTTAGGTCGTCAATATCTAGGCCGTGATTATGTTCGGCATTGGCGATGGCTGAGTTAAGACATTTCTTAACAAAGATAGCGCCTTTTTTATTGCTATACGTTAGGATATCCAAAGCACGCTCAATAGATTTGCCACGAACTTCATCAGCAACGAGTCTAACTTTTTGTGCCGATATGGCGGCACCGCGTAATTTTGCAGTTACTTCCATGGTAAGCACCTTATCTCTTAGCTTTTTTGTCAATGCCATGACCACGATACGTACGAGTCGGGGCAAATTCACCTAGTTTATGACCAACCATCTGCTCACTGACGATAACCGGTACGTGAGTACGGCCGTTGTGGACAGATAAAGTTAGGCCAACCATTTGTGGTAGGATCATCGAGCGGCGCGACCAAGTTTTAATTGGCTTGCGTGAGTTGGTGTCTAATGCATTCTCAACTTTAGCAAATAAGTGCGCGTCTATGAATGGACCTTTTTTCAATGAACGAGGCATGAAATTCTTCCTTTATTTCTTCTTGGCGCGGCGGCGGATGATCATGTTGTCAGTACGCTTATTATGACGCGTTTTAAGTCCTTTAGACTTCTGACCCCAAGGGCTAGTTGGATGGCGACCTTTGTTACGACCTTCACCACCACCATGTGGGTGATCAACCGGGTTCATCGCGACACCACGAACTGAAGGACGAACACCACGCCAACGTGAAGCACCAGCTTTACCAAGTGATTTCAAGTTGTTTTCAGTGTTAGAAACTTCGCCAATAACAGCACGGCAGTTTACGTGTACACGGCGAGTTTCGCCTGAACGTAGACGTAAAATAGCGTAGATACCGTCACGGCCTAATAACTGAACGCTAGCACCCGCAGAACGAGCCATCTGTGCACCTTTACCGATTTTAAGTTCGATATTATGAATCACAGTACCCAATGGGATGTTTTTTAGCGGTAGGCAGTTACCTGGACGTATTGGAGATGTTTCGCCTGACATTACTGTATCGCCAACTGCTTGTTTTTTAGCAGCGATGATGTAACGACGTTCGCCATCAGCATACTTAAGTAATGCAATATGTGCAGTACGGTTAGGATCGTATTCAATACGCTCTACCACAGCAGGGATATTGTCTTTAGTACGTTTGAAGTCGATAATGCGATAATGTTGCTTATGACCACCGCCAATGTGGCGAGTAGTAATACGACCATTATTGTTACGACCACCTGACTTACTTTTTGATTCTAGAAGCGCTGCATAAGGACGACCTTTATAAAGGTGTGGATGCACCACTTTTTCAACAAAACGACGGCCTGGTGATGTTGGCTTTGCTCTTACGATAGGCATGAGTGTAATCCTTATTCGTTATTCGCTGTTTCACTAGTAGAGGCAGTCGTGTTTGCGACTTCTTCACCAGCATCAGCCATTTGTACATCTTGACCAGCTTTTAAGGTAACATAGGCTTTTTTATAGTCGTTACGACGGCCGATGCTTTTACCAAAACGCTTTGTCTTACCTTTAACATTCAAAGTGTTTACTTTAGTAACTTCAACACCTTCAAACATCAACTCAACTGCTTTTTTGACTTCAAGCTTAGTAGCGTTAGAGTCAACTTTAAATACCTGCACACCAAGTGAGTCGCCAAGCATTTGAGATTTTTCTGAGAATACAGGCCCTCTTAAGACCTGATAAAGTCTTGCGTTGTTCATGCTAGTGCTTCCTCAAATTGTTTCGCAGCTTCAACTGACATGATCACTTTATCAAATGCGATCAAGCTCACTGGATCCACTTCGTTTGTACCAAGTACATTGACGTGCGGAATGTTGCGAGCAGCTAAGTATAAGTTTTCGTCAACTTCTTTGGTGACGATCAATGCACGTGGTGCATCAAGCTCATTTAGCTTTGCAATCAGTTCTTTAGTTTTCGGCCCAGAAACGCTCAACTCTTCTACCAAAATCAGACGCTCTTGACGAATCAATTCTGCTAGGATGCACTGCATCGCACCGCGATACATTTTACGGTTTACTTTCTGTGACCAATCTTGTGGTTTTGCAGCGAATGCACGACCACCTGAACGCCAGATTGGGCTACGAATAGAGCCCGCACGAGCGCGACCAGTACCTTTTTGGCGCCATGGCTTGATACCACCGCCAGAAACTTCGGCACGGGTTTTTTGAGCGCGTGTACCTTGGCGAGCACCAGCTAGATAAGCGGTGACGACTTGGTGCACTAATGCTTCATTGAATTCACGACCAAAAGCCGTATCAGAAAGCTCAACCGCTGCACCTGTAACTGTTTTTAAATCCACGTTAATCCCCTTGCTTAGGCTTTGACTGACGGACGTACGATAACATCGCCACCGGTGGCACCTGGGATAGCACCCTTGATGACAAGTAACCCTTTTTCGGCATCAACCGAAATCACTTCTAGGCCTTGAACAGTAACACGCTTGTTACCCATCTGACCCGCCATCTTTTTGCCTTTGAATACTCTACCTGGTGACTGGTTTTGACCAGTTGAACCATGTGCACGATGAGACACTGAGTTACCATGAGTAGCATCTTGCATACTAAAGTTGTGACGTTTGATTGGACCTTGGAAGCCTTTACCTTTGCTTTGTCCTGTCACATCAACCATCTGACCTTGTTCAAACAAGTCAGCTAGAATCTCACCGCCAACCTCACGACCTTCAAGATCGCTATCGTTGACACGAAATTCCCAAACACCACGACCAGCTTTAACGCCAGCTTTCGCGAAGTGACCTTTTTGTGCAGCAGTTACGCGGCTGTCACGACGGGTACCTGTGGTGACTTGGATGGCTTGGTAACCATCTACATCAGTATTTTTTACTTGAGTAATGCGGTTTGCATCGACCTCAACCACTGTTACAGGAATAGATGCGCCTGTTTCAGTGAAGACACGGGTCATGCCGCATTTTTTACCGACTAAACCGATCGCCATTTTAGACCTCTTTATATCTTATATTAATGGGTTGGGTGTGTAATGTGCATTAACCCAAAGCAATTTGGACGTCAACACCCGCCGCTAAATCTAATTTCATTAGCGCATCCACAGTTTTGTCAGTAGGCTGAACGATATCAACCATACGCTTGTGAGTACGGATTTCGTACTGGTCACGCGCGTCTTTGTTAACGTGTGGTGAGGTTAGAACGTTGAAGCGCTCAATGCGAGTCGGCAACGGTACAGGACCACAAACTTGCGCACCGGTGCGCTTTGCAGTATCAACAATCTCTTGTGCAGATTGATCAATCAGACGATGATCAAAAGACTTAAGACGGATACGGATTCTCTGGTTAGCCATGCCAGCAAGCTCCTAATATGTGCTTTCGTCATTCTTGGTTTGCAAGACTATGATCAAAAGCAGTTTGGTTAAATATTCACTTAAAGCGGCCTTCTGTTCTTAACCAGAATGAGTTCTTTATCCGAACTTATAGCGTGCCAAAAGCAAAATAGTTTAAAGCCCCGCCAACTCTCCTATAATGGATGTCAGCAAAGGCATAATGAAATAGTGCCAGAAACGATGCTCCAGCTGTCATAGCGCCAGCTTTTTTAGTCAGCTGCGCATATATAATTCAGTGGTGTGTATTATACAGAGTATTTTAGGTATTGCAAGGGCAATATCTGACGTAATTAAAGACCTCAATTTTCAGAAAACTGTTTTGTTGGTCAAGATACTTGTAACAAGTCTCTGGCAGTAGGCTCAGTAATCTCAGTCCAAAACAATATCATACTGCTCTTGGGTATATAGATTTTCTACGTCAAATGTAATCACTCGACCCAGTAGATACTCTAAATCTGCTACTGTATCTGACTCTGATGTCAGCAATAAATCAATGACTGCCGCATGAGCCACTACTGTGAATTTCTTAGGAGAATTATAAGTACGGGCGCAGCGCATGATCTCACGGAAAATCTCAAAGCAAACGGTCTCTGCGGTTTTAACGAACCCACGACCTTGGCAAGTTGAGCACGGCTCACAAAGCTGCTGACCCAAGGATTCACGCGTGCGCTTGCGCGTCATCTCCACTAAGCCAAGTTCACTAACCTGCGTAATTTTGGTTTTGGCATAGTCTTGGGTTAGCTGCGCCTGTAAGCTCTCTAGTACATCATCCTTATGCTGCTGCTCTAGCATATCGATAAAATCTAGAATAATAATGCCGCCTAGATTACGCAGGCGCAGCTGACGTGCGATGGCATGTGTGGCTTCTAGATTAGTCTTATAAACGGTGTCTTCTAATGAGCGACCGCCTACAAAAGAGCCTGTATTAACATCAATCGTCGTCATTGCTTCTGTTTGGTCAATAATCAGATAGCCACCAGACTTCAAGTCAACACGACGTTTCAATGCGTCACGTAAATCATCTTCAACCCGATGCACGTCAAACAGTGACTGCTCTGCCGTATAATGCACGATTTTATCGTAAATGAACGGTACAAACTCTTTGGCAAAGTATCTGACTTGTTCATAAACTTGCGTATTATCGATGATGACTTTTTCGGTATCAGCATGTACCAAGTCACGAATAGAGCGCAGTGGTAGCGATAGTTCTTGATAAATCAGCTCTGAGCTTTGGTGATGATTGATCTCTTGGCGACGAGCACAGATGGTACGCCACAGCTGCAACAGGTAATAAATATCCTCTTCTAGCTTGTTTACAGGAACACGCTCGGCGGCAGTACGAGCGATGAGTCCACCTTTTAGATTGACCGTTTGCATTAAGCTACTAAGCTCAGTTTTCAGACGCGTGCGCTCTTCTTCACCATCAATACGCTGTGATATACCGATATGATCGCTTGATGGTAGATAAACCAGATAGCGAGATGGCAACGATATATTGGTCGTTAAGCGAGCACCCTTACTGCCTAATTGGTCTTTGGTGACTTGTACCAAGATACGCTGGCTTTCGTGTAATCGATGCTGAATCAAGGTCTTAGAAACAGGCACGACCTCCGTACTTTGAGCACTGACAACAGGTGGCGTGACTGCTAAGCCATCCGTGGATGTTTCTAAGATGGCGCTATTGTCACTATTATCTTTTTTGTCATTTGTAGCGGCTTTGCTTTTGTCTTCTGCAACTGGGCGAGGCTCACGCTGCATATCATTGACATGTAAAAACGCTGTCCGCGATTGACCGATATCAACGAAGGCTGCCTGCATGCCTGGAAGGACACGTACGACTGTGCCCAGATAAATATTGCCGACCAAACCCAGTTTGTGATGTCGCTCAATATAAATCTCACCCAAGATGCCATTATCTAAAACCGCAACACGGGATTCCATTGGACTAATATTAATCAGCAGCTCTTCGGACATAGTTTTTTCTCTTATCTCTCAGCTTTCTTATCAGACGGTCATCGTCTATTAGATTGACAGTGTAACAAATGCGCCTTGCTCTTGCCCATTGCCCTACCGTGTCATTATGTGCATATATAATTATAACGGGTCAACGATATCCTCACTGCCTTCTGTCATGTCTTTGATTAAGGCCAGCGTTTGCGCCAGTGGCAATCCAACGACATTGGTGTAACTGCCGTTAATACGGCTGACCCAAGCAGCACCTAAACCTTGAATACCATAGCCACCCGCTTTATCAGCAGGCTCTCCACTGTCCCAATAATTGCTCATCATCTCTGTAGTCAATGGTATAAAGGTTACTGCTGTACGCTCAGTAATTTGCTGCTGGTCGATAATTTGAAATGCCTGAGTGCGCTTTGATGCATTGTGTTCTGTTCCTTTAGGTAGCCGCTGTATTTTGGTGGCTTGTACGGCAGTCCATACTTCATGGATATTATCTGACATCTGCTGCCACATGCTATAAGCATGCTCACGATCGGTCGGTTTGACCAGTACTGTCTTGCCATCTGGTAACACTCCGATGGTATCAGAGGTCAAAATGATAATTAATTCGTTGGTACCGTTCTCATCGATTTCTAATGTGCCGTTTAGTTGCTCTATGGCAGCCATGGCTTTGGTAGCGACCATACGCTCAATATAGTCTTTGGGTAATTCATCATCTTGCGGCGTTTCGTCAATATCTACACTCAATACTCTAAAATCTAACTGTGCTCTTGCTAGTAGCTCTCGACGGCGCGGCGAACCAGACGCTAAAATGATATCCATCGCTCTTCTCTTTATTTACAGATTTATGAGGTATGTATTTTTTAGATATTTTGCATATAAGTTAATAAATACCATTAACGCGCAAACTTGCGTAGAGCCAGTAAGACAAGTGGCCAGCTGATGATACTCATCATAAGCGACAAAGCAGATTTTGCGATAAAGGTATTTTGGATAAACATCTGCAGCATCCATAAATTTAGCTGAAAAACAATTAATCCTAAACTGGCTATCAACCATGCGCTGATGGTATTTAGTTGTCTAACATAGATACTAGTAATTTTGATCACTAGTGCCACCACGACAGCGGCAAAGGCTTGCTGTCCTAGATGGGTGTCCATCAGCAAATCTGTAATAAGCCCAATAGTAAATGCGGTAAAGATACCCACATAGCGCGGCTGGAACAGTAGCCAATATATCAGCACCATAATCATAATCATGGGCCGTAATGTTGCCATACTTGGGCTTAACGGATAGACATTGAGCGATGAAGCAATGATAAAGCTTAGAACAATGACCACAATCAACAGTGCCGTTGAATTCTCAGAATCAGGATACGACATGAGTATTTACCTTCGATTGTGTAGCGACCGCTGTTATAGGATGCATTGGGTAATAATGAGATAGTACGATAGGCAAAATTTTGATAAAAAAGGCAGCTGGCATTATTGGTTAAAACGTTATGACATCAGAATTCATTGACTACTGCTCTTACTCTTAGTGAGTATCTTGTCTTGTAATATCAAGACATAAGCGTTGTCAATAAAGTTTGCAGAAGGCGTGACCTCAATGATTCTAAAGTTATCCGCTTGCCCATCTTTGATGTGAGCAATACGGCCAACACGATAGCCCGCTGGAATTCGCCCACCCAAACCAGATGATACCAACTCATCACCCACGCGCACGTCTGAAGTCTTAAAAACATAGTTTAGGCTCAGTGCAGATGGGATACCTTGGCCTGTCACAATAGCCCGCTGACCAGTACGTTTGACAGTGACAGCCACTGACTGCTGGTCATCTGTAATCAATAACAAACGGCTCGTATTAGGATAGACGTTAATGATCTGTCCTAAAATACCATCTTCATCGATAACCGTTTGTCCGACTTGTACACCATCTTGCTTGCCTTTATTGAGCACAACAATCTGTCTGAGTAAGTTGGTATCTGTACCAATGACTTGAGCTAAGTTGAGATCAAACTGCTCAGGCTTCGTGGTGGATAAAATCCCCTGCAAGCGTGCGTTTTGCGCCAAGATATAATCTTGTTGCTGCAGTTTGGCATGTGCATGAATGAGTTGCGATTTTAGCTGCATGTTTTCGCGGCGCAGCGCTTCTTTTGACTGCAAACTACCACTCGCCCAATGCTTGGCATAGCTCGGTAATAAAGACATCTCATAAATAGGCTGCATGGCAGCATGACTGGTACTACGTACTGGATTGAACCATTCCGAATTTTTGCTATCAAACCACATCAGAATTAAGGCTGCTATCAATACAATGGCAGTCTTACGAAGTGATAACGCTTGGCGCGCAAAGATACTTGTAGTCATAAGTCGTCTGATTTAAGAATTCTAAAATGAGCAATAGCACTTATTTAGAGCATAAATGTTTATCGGTGATATTGGGTTCTAGCATGGATTAATGCAATTAAAGGCAGCGCAGTCGGCTACCTTTAATGTTATTTACTTATCATCGCATCGGCTACATCAATGATTGATGCATAAACCATGAGGCATTATAGGTATCCTAACAAGGAAATCATGCTCATGAGCAAAAGCTGTTTAGACAAAAATCATATTCAAGCTTTTGTTATTGATGAAATCAAGGGCGATACCACCACCACGGCTAACGCAGGTTAATGGGTCTTCTGCTACCGTCACTGGTAAGCCCGTCTCTTGTGAGATAAGCTTATCTAAATCGCGTAGCAATGCGCCACCACCCGTCAATACGATACCGCGCTCTGCGATGTCTGATGACAACTCTGGCGGTGTCTGCTCAAGAGCGACTTTGACTGCACTGACAATACCGCTTAGTGGGTCAGTCAATGCTTTTTGTACTTCTTCTGAATTGACGATAAAGGTTTTTGGTACGCCTTCTGCCATACTACGACCACGAACCTCTACTTCTAGCTGGCTATTTTCATTCAATGCAGAGCCAACTTCTTTTTTGATGCGCTCAGCGGTCGTCTCACCGATCACACAACCATGCGTACGGCGCACATGTGTAATAATCGCCTCATCAAACATATCGCCACCGATACGGATAGACTCAGCATAGACGCAGCCAGATAGCGCGATAACAGCAATCTCAGTGGTGCCACCACCGATATCGACGACCATAGAACCACTGGCTTCATGAACAGGCATGCCAGCACCGATAGCCGCAGCCATTGGCTCCTCTAGCAATAATACTTTGCTCGCGCCTGCTGATGATACTGCCTCACGAATCGCCTTACGCTCAACCAAGGTGGACTTACATGGTACACAAACCACCACGTTAGGCTGTGCCATAAAACGCTTGGCTTTTACCTTAGTGATGAAGTGTTTTAGCATTTTTTGCGTCACTTCAAAATCAGCAATCACACCGTCTTTTAGCGGGCGAATCGCTGTGATATTGGCAGGCGTACGACCCAGCATTTGCTTGGCATCGATACCCACAGCAGCGACGGTCGGGTTTTGAGTACGATTGCTTCGTAATGCGACCACCGTAGGCTCGTCAAGTACGACGCCTTTATTAGGAATAAAAATAAGGGTGTTCGCAGTACCGAGGTCGATAGCGATATTATTTGATAAAAATCCAAACAGGTTCATGACTAATATATCCAGCGTCTTACGAATGAGGCGAATGAGATTGACTGAGGTGTTACTCGTCAGTGTTGAGCAGGTCGTCGTTAGACATTAACGGGAGCGAAAGTAAATCATCGCAACCAGTCAAACCTAAGCAATAATGATGAAATGAAAAACTGAGCTAAATTATACCGATTTAGCTCAAAAAAAACATAGGTATTTGCATCAGTAAGCAAGGATTTTTGTCTGAGACGCTAAAAGTTGTTACAAAGTTTGAAATAGTAGTGACTATCATTCAACTCAATGAAACTGCTTTTAATGTGATAACTAACAAGGTTCTACAGGCACATAATTGTTTTGCTTAGTAGTAGGTGCATACTGTAACGTATTTTAGAACCTAATTGGGAAGCAATTGAAAATCAATCATGAATTATGCGGTCAGTTTTGCAAGTATTTGCGTATTGCTATGCCGGCACTCTGCCCTGATTGATACGGATGTTGATTGATATTGTGCATCAATCAAGCCTCATACTCTGTAAACTTGGGTCAGATGCTTTATAATAAGCCAACTTTATAGCCAATTACATTTGAGCGCTTATATATTTGCCTTATCCCTACTCTAACAAAAACTGTCCTTAACTGGAGAAACTATGTCTCAGCAATCAGCAACGTCTGACAACACTGTCAGCCGTGAAGAAATCCTAGAAGTTGCCAACCTTGCACGCTTGGGTGTCGATGAAAGCACGGCCGATAGCTATGCCGCCGATATCAGTAAAGTATTAAAATTGATGCATACCTTATCTAACGTTGATACAACAGACATCAAACCACTAGCCAATATCCATGAGGCTTGCCAAGAGTTACGTGCTGACGTAGCCAAACACGATATCAATCGCGAGCGCAATCAGTCAGTCGCGCCTGCCGTTGAAGATGGCTTATACCTTGTACCTCAGGTGATTGAATAATAGTGGCTGAATAATACAACCACGCATTTGCCATTATCCTATTTTATTTTATGCTATTCACATTTTGACGGAAGACACCTTATGTCTGAACTTCATTTATTAAGTACCGAGCAGCTAATTACTGGCTTGCAAGACAAACAATTTAGCAGCGCAGAATTAACCGAGCATTACATCAAGCGTATCGATGCGCTAGATGGCAAAATCAATAGTTTTATCACGCATACTTCTGAGACAGCACGTGCACAAGCAAAAGCCGCTGACGAGATGCGTGCACAAGGCGATCAGCGTCCACTACTTGGCGTACCGATGGCGCACAAAGATATCTTTTGTACCCAAGGCGTATTAACGACTTGTGGCTCTAAGATGCTGCATAACTTTGTCTCACCATATGACGCGACTATCGTCTCTAACATCGACAAAGCTGGCATGATTAGCTTAGGTAAGCTCAATATGGATGAGTTTGCGATGGGCTCAGACAACAGTAGCTCATACTACGGCACCGTACACAATCCTTGGAACCTAGAGCGCGTCCCTGGTGGCTCATCAGGTGGTAGTGCCGCTGCCGTTGCCGCAGGTTTTGTCCCTGTTGCTACCGGTAGTGACACGGGTGGCTCTATTCGTCAGCCAGCTTCATTCTGTGGCCTAACCGGTATCAAACCGACTTATGGCCGTGTGTCACGCTTTGGTATGATTGCCTATGCCTCAAGCTTGGATCAAGCTGGTAGCATGGGACGCAGCGCTAAAGATTGTGCTTATTTGCTACAGCCAATGATTGGGCACGATCCGCGCGATGCCACTTCTATCAAATACGACATACCTAACTACGTACAAGACATCAATGATGCAGAGGCTGCGGCTGGTGATAAGCCATTTGACGGTTTGCGTATTGGTGTGGCTAAAGAATATTTCAGTACAGGGCTTAATAGCGAAGTCGAACAAGCAGCACGTGCCGCTTTAAAGAAATACGAAGAGCTGGGCGCAACGATTGTAGAAGTAAACATCACTGACCCTGAGATCACGCTCGCCACCTATTATATGCTAGCACCTGCCGAAGCGTCTTCGAACCTATCACGCTTCGATGGCGTACGTTTTGGCTATCGCTGTGAAAACCCAACGGATCTGATCGATCTATACACGCGCTCACGTTCTGAAGGCTTTGGCCCTGAAGTACAGCGCCGTATTTTGACGGGGACTTATGCGCTATCTGCTGGCTACTTCGATGCTTACTATACTAAAGCACAAAAAATCCGCCGCTTAATTGTCAAAGACTTTGATGATGCTTTTGCCAATTGTGACGTCATCGCCAGTCCCACCGCGCCGACCGCAGCTTATAAGCTGGCAGAAGACCTCGACCCTGCGACCATGTACCTAGGCGACGTTTATACCATCGCGGTCAACCTAGCGGGTCTACCTGCGCTCAGTCAGCCAGTAGGTTTGACGACAGAAGGCCTACCTATTGGCTTGCAATTAATCGGTAAACACTGGCAAGAGAGTCAATTGCTCACGACTGCGCATTTGTTCCAGCAGCATACCGACCATCATCTACAACACTCTACCATCGCAAAGGAGACGGTATAATGAGTACAGCTACTACTGATAACAGTGCCGTCCGCGAGCACGCCGTGCGTAAAGAGCTACTTGTCGATGGCTATGAAGTGGTCATCGGTATCGAGATTCACTGCCAGTTGAATACAGAAAGCAAAATATTCTCAAGTGCGCCAACTGACTTCGGTCATGAGCCAAACAGCCAAGCCAGTATCGTCGATTTAGGCTTACCTGGTGTATTGCCAGTATTAAATGCTGGCGTGGTCGATCGCGCGCTAAAATTCGGTATCGGTGTCAATGCTGAGCTGGGTCTGTTTAATACGTTTGATCGTAAGAACTACTTTTACCCTGACTTGCCTAAAGGCTATCAAATCACTCAGATGGCCAATCCTATCGTGGGTGAAGGCTATATCGATGTCGTGGTCAACGAAGGCGAGAAAAACGAATATCCTAAACGTATGGGTATTACCCGCGCACATTTAGAAGAAGATGCGGGTAAATCTGTCCATGACGCCGTCGATGGTATGACAGGTGTGGATTTGAACCGTGCGGGTACGCCGCTGATCGAAATCGTCTCTGAGCCAGACATGCGCTCTGCCAATGAAGCGCTTGCTTATATCAAAGCCATTCACCAGCTGGTCACGTGGCTCGGTATCTCAGACGCTGTGATGGCTGAAGGCTCATTCCGCTGTGACTGCAACGTCTCTGTACGCAAGCCAGGCGCTGAGCTTGGTACCCGTACTGAGCTAAAAAACCTAAACTCTTTCCGCTTTATCGAACGTGCTATCAATCGTGAAATCGAGCGTCAAATCGACATCCTAGAAGATGGCGGCAAAGTCGTACAAGCAACCATGCTATATGATCCAGAGCGCGATGAAACACGCACCATGCGTACCAAAGAAGACGCCAACGACTATCGCTACTTCCCTGATCCTGACTTGCTACCTGTCCGTATCGAGCAGCATACCGTTGACGCGATCAAAGCAGCAATGCCAGAGCTGCCCGTCGCTCGCCGTGCACGCTTTGAAGAAGCGCTGGGTCTGTCAGAATATGACGCTCGCATCCTAACGGCCAGTCGTCAGATTGCTGATTACTTCGAAGATGTGGTCGCAGAAGTTGGGCAAGCAGATGCCAAAATGGCTGGCAACTGGGTCATGGGCGACTTACTCGGCGCACTCAACAAAGACGATAAAGACATCACCCACTCTCCTATCAGCGCCAAGCAGTTGGCTGGTATGCTAAAACGTATCAAAGATGACACGCTATCTGGCAAATTGGCCAAAAAAGTCTTTAGTGCGCTATATGAGCGCGAAGGTGGCAATGATGATGACGCAGCAGATAAGATCATCAAAGAAAAAGGCCTCAAGCAAGAGACTGATACGGGCGCTATCAAAGCCATGGTCGAAGACGTCATCGCAAAAAATGAAGCGATGGTCGAAGAATATCGCGGCGGTAAAGAAAAAGCCTTTAACGGTTTGGTCGGTCAAGTCATGAAAGCCAGTCGCGGTAGTGCGAACCCGCAGCAAGTGAACCAAATTCTAAAAGAATTGTTAGGTTAACACGAGCAGCGTAGCAATTAGACTGACTATGCTAGGCAGAATGGTATTGTAGATTTTGACTAATATAAATAGCCCTTGCAATATACATAATTTTGCGTAAAATAGTCAGTCATTCGGGGCGTAGCGCAGTCTGGTAGCGCACTACACTGGGGGTGTAGTGGTCGCAGGTTCAAATCCTGCCGTTCCGACCAAACAACATATTAGGGCAGACCGTCATTGACCGTCTGCCCTTTTTTTATGGGCGTTTCAAGCTATAAGCCCTACACTATAGCCCATCATAAAACATGGTAATCCATGTAATAATGCGGTATATTTTACGGTATATTTTATACCGTCATGGAAATATACCGTCATGCCTTTAACTGATAGCCAAATCAAACGCTTAAAGCCTAGCGACACTTGCACCCCTAGCCGACCTGACAAATATAGTGATGGTAATAACCTACGCTTATGGGTGCGTAGTACAGGCAGTAAGGTATGGGTATGTGACTATAAATATGCCGATAAGCGCCAAAGCCTGACTATTGGCAAATACCCAGCAATGAGCCTTGCCGATGCACGCCAGCGTAACCAACAGATAAAAGACTTGATAGCGCAAGGCATCAATCCTAAGCATGATAAGAAGCGACAACAGGCAGACAATGACGGATCAAAGGCGTTCGATAACATAGCCCAGCGTTGGCATGATGACCGCAAGGCACATATAGCCCCTACTACCTACAGCCGTGATTACTCACAGTACCAGCGCGATATTAAGCCCGTCATTGGTCACATGAATATAGATGACATAACCGCGCCTGATATTTTGGCTATTGGTAAAGCTATCGAAGCACGGGGCGCTAGTGATATGGCAAGGCGTGCAATGCGTCAAACGGGGCAGATATTCAAGCAAGCAATACGTGAAGGGCTAGTAACCCATAACCCAGCCAACGACCTAACCGAAGCATTAAAACCGCATAAGGTGAAGCACCATAGCCGTGTGACCAGCCAGCAATTACCAAAGCTACTACAAGATATTAACGCCTACGAGGGTGATCTACTGGTGAAGCTAGGTTTATGGTTTATGTGCTATACGTTTGTAAGAACGCAAGAATTGCGCTTTATGGAGTGGAGCGAGATCGACTATAAAGCTAAGGTATGGCGCATACCAGCCGAAAAAATGAAAATGGACAGACCGCACCTAGTACCGTTAGCACCACAAACAATGGCTATCTTAGAGCAGATCAAGGCGCTAGGTTTTTCGGATCAGTACGTTTTCTTTAATCCATCAACCCGTAAGCCATACAGTACAAACGCTTTTATCACTGCCCTATGGCGTATGGGTTATAAAGGGCGCATGACTGGGCACGGCTTCCGTGGACTTGCCAGCACTACCCTACATGAACAGGAATACATGCACGAAGCAATAGAGCTACAGCTAGCACATGAAAAAGAAAACAAGATCAGCAAGGCATACAACGGAGCACAGCACCTACCGTACAGAATAGACATGATGAACCAGTGGGCAAACTTCATTGATGATGCCTATGCTGGCAAACTAGATAATGTGATCCGTGCAGACTTTAAAGGACAGAAACAAAAGCTAGGCTAAATAACCGTTGTTAGTATCACTATATGATACTATAATGACCGTAGAGCTAAGGACATAACATGCAGCGCAAGCACCTAAAAACACTTAATATCATCTTTACTAAGCCTATATCAGCAAATATAAAGTGGGCAGACATTGAAGCCTTATTTATAGCATTAGGTGCAGAGGTCAACGAACGGGCAGGATCAAGAATAGCTGTAGTGTTAGATGGTGAGGTACAAGTTTATCACCGACCACACCCCCAACCGACAACAGATAAGGGCGCAGTCGCTAGCGTTCGTAAATGGCTAGATAGTTTAGGGTATAGCCCTATTGATGAAGCCAAAGACACCGCCCCCGTAACTAATAATGAGGAATAATCATGCAAAACATTATGATGATTAATGACCATAAAGCACTTATTCAATATGACCCTGAACTAGGGTTATTCCGTGGAGAATTTGTAGGGCTAAATGGTGGGGCAGACTTTTATGGTGACAGCATTGCCGATTTAGAAAATGAGGGTAAGCAGTCATTGCAAACCTTTTTGGACGTTTGCCAAGAACAAGGCATTGAGCCTTACAAATCCTTTTCAGGTAAGTTTGTAACCCGTGTGCCAAGTGAGCTACACGAGCAAGTAACAACTATTGCCACCAGCCACGGTATGAGCCTTAACCAATGGGTCACTAATACACTTGCCAATGCCATCAAAACCGAAGGCATGGCATAACGACTATGCAAGGCTAGGACTAATTACCCGAACGACAGCTATTTACACACCCTTATGCTGTCACTGCCTTGCACCTACTTTAATTTAAGGGTGTAGGGGTGTGAAATATGGACACAAGCACGGCTATCAGCGTTTACGAGCATTTTTTATATATTGATGAAAGTCTTCAGCTTTCAGTTAATGACTATCCCGATATAGCTACAATATGGCGTAGCGCAGACGATCAAACTGAGTTTACATACTATGACTTTGTGTTTAGAGACCATCTAAATATTAGAACAATTTTAGCTGAAAGCAATATTACTAATCTTGATGCTCACTATATATTAAAAAAGTTTATTGAAACGTTGATTAATTCTAAAAGTGAACGATCAAAAAGTAGGCTCTCAAAACCTTTCACTTACGATGATTATTTATTTCTTGCAGATGAAGAAGAAGATATAGACGGTCATTCTTCATACTTAATTGATATTATTATTAATATTATCGAAGAACCTCAATATTTATTTGAGTTCATAGCTGAGTTTGGCACTTTTAATATTACTCCAAAGTATGCGCCATACCCCTATAAGCATATAGAAAATCATGGAAAGATACCTTATGTACTCGCCGCATATATAAGCCATTTACCATTTAAGATATGGTCGCATAAAATTGATTACGACATTAGACCTCTTGCAAAAGTAGCAGAGGGAATTAAAATAAGAAGAACATTCATCGTTGTCTAAGAACCATGCCAAACATAGATAAGCTACTCAAACAAAGTGACGCTGGTTTTAAACGCTACACTGGCATAATCAAGTTGTTTAAAATCGTGGCTCATAAATATCGCAACCGTCGTCAGCGCTATGATCTTAGAATGAAGCTGTTTGCTGGTATCATTAATTCCGAGCTTAAATTATGACTTTTGCAAGAGGTCTAATAAGTAGAAACGAAAATATAACTATATTTCATATTGATAACAGTAAGCAGGTTTTTTCATCTATTGACAGATTTCAAGGATATGACAAAAGCAGTACTTCCCCTGTAGAAAACATTGTTATTACTTTCAATGTGCTTCTGGGTCTTTCTAATGTTGAGAAACCTCAGCCTTATAAAATTTTAATAAATATAACTTCTAAAATTGCTGCTAAACATAAAGCCAAATCGAATAATTCCACAAGGTTGTTATATCGATTATTTAAAGGACAAATCATAACTATTCAAATTGAGCATATAGATTCTATAGTTGCTAAAAACATGCTACTTACAGTAGATAGTTGGATATCCGAGATTGAGCTCAATAAGAAAAATAAATTTATAGTGCTGCTACAAAGTAAATCACACTGGTTTCCAATATTTACAAGCATAGCGATGTTTCTTATATCGGCTTACACTTGCTATTATCTAATTGAAGTAATCAATTTAGATTTCACTGTTAATGTGAACAACCTGAAATACTTGGTATCAACCATTGGTATTATTGGTATGTTCTATTTTTCAGGAGGAATTCTGGGGAAATTTTTAGAAAATTCGATTGATAGAATAGATGAATTAAGTTATATACATTTAAACAATGGTGATAAAAAAATTCTAGCTAAAGCTAAGTCTAAACTAAATTGGAACTACGCTAAATCTATAGCTTGGTTTGCAATACTTACTCTTCAAGCTATTTTCGCATCTACTATTGCGACTTGGATTTTATCTTAGAATCACTCTTAACAAGATTTTTCCCTAAATCCTTATATTACGATATTATCTTATAGGTTGGTTAGCTCGCAGATTAGGTTAACCAGAGAAACCCAACTGTCTCATATTCATCAAAACCATCTCGTTGGGTCTCATCCTTCGACACCAACCTACAATCTAAATACGAAATCACCTACAATCCGTAGGTTGGCGTGGAGCTTGCGACCCCCAACATCATAACTTAAGATAAATCATCAACCCTAACTTGCAGACCGATATTCAATATCGAAGACACTACTAGCAAGGATTGCACTAAATTTTAATCATTTTTCGTTTCTGTTTTTAAATAGTAATGTCCATTAATCATTATTAGTACATTGCCCAATACCATGACAGCATGACTGCCTACCCACAGCCAATATCCTAGAGCATATCTTGTAGTCATACTGCTATGTCCCGCCTCAGTAACAACTACCTCATCAAACATTAAGAATGACACTGCAATTAAAGTAGATAATAAGCTCAATAAAAAAGATGTTTTACGATACTTAATAAGTAACCATGCCAGAATTAATAACGGATTAGCAAACCAAGTAAGTGTTTCATTACCCCCAATGAACATCCCAAATATGCCAAAAATAAAAGCCATCATTGAATGCATGCAACCTTCGGCGGTACAGTATGCTTCTTGAGTTAACGCCAAAAGCATAAGACCAATAGATACACCTAGAGTGATTTTTATCAAAGTTAGAACTTTCATTAAATATTCCGTTAAACACCCTAAGAAAAATCAGACCACACTTAAGCTATAACTTACGATAATAGAAAATATAATAAAATCGCTTTGATTAAATAAACTCTCTCTCAACATTCATCACCCGCGCATCTACCGTCCGTTCTATCTTTTCCTCAATCTGACTACATTGCGACTCCACCTCACGTTTAGACAGCCCAACGATCACAAACGTCCATTCGCTGGCGTTATGCTGATCACGCGCGCCGCTCTCACAGACCGCAACGCTTGGCGTATTGCCAAAACGCGCGTGCAGGCCGCCCATACGTTGGCGCTTTTCTTTGAGTGAGCTACAGCCAGGTAGCGCAAAAGTCAGCGTTAAGATAGCGATATGCATTTTATTCTCCTTGTGACAGTGGTTTACGCTTTATAATAGTAGCAAATAAGCAAGGCAAGTTATGCTATCTTTACCTCTATCCATATCGATATCGCAGCCAATATGCATATTCCTCCAATGACTTCTATCAGCTACGTACAGCAGCAACGCATCACTCGATTATGCGTGCGCTGCGGCTTACTCCTTATGCAGTATGGCGCTGAGTCTGCCGTGGTAGTGGACTTATCGAAGCGTTTGGGGTTTGCATTGGGAATGAGTAGCGTCGAGTGTTCGCTAAATTTCAATGCGATCACTTTGACGACTATCTGTAATGAGCGCTGTATCACCACCACCCGAGACACCATCAACCAAAGCATCAATGTCAATTTATTGGTGCAAATCCAGCAAATCGTCAATAAAACCGAAGCCACTATCAATAATAATGATTTGATTGACCGCACAACCCTTGCGTTTGATGAGTTGGATAAAACCGTGTATCCGACATGGCTAGTCAGTATATTTGTCGGCGCTTCTTGTGCGGCGTTTGCTTATTTGAATGGCGGCAGCTGGTCGATTACGGCGGTGACCTTCATCGCGGGTATGGTAGCGATGTTTACCCGTATTTATCTATCCAAGCACCACTTTAACCCTTTTATCACCGTCATTGCTACCGCTTTTATCGCCTCCTTGATCGGGGCGACGACCTATTACTTTGATATTGGCAATAACGCCGATATCGCCGTTGCCTCTAGCGTGCTGCTGCTGATTCCAAGCTTTCCGCTGATCAACTCCTTATCCGATATCTTAAAGGGCTATGTCAATATCGGCGTTGGGCGGGCGGTGTTTACTTATATGCTCACTTTGTCCGCCTGTGTGGGCATCGTGATGGCGCTGGTGTTACTACGCATACAGCACTGGGGGTTTTAGATGTGGTTTATTGAGACCGTTGTGCTGTCTTGCATCATTACCCTTGGCTGGACGCTGATGTTTAGCGTGCCCAAACGCTATATTTTGCCGTGTTTGCTGATGACCGCTCTGGGATTCGGACTTAAAACAGCGCTTGTCTATCAGCATATACATCTGGTGGTGGCCAGCTTTTTTGGCGCGATGCTCGCCAGCTTTTTGGGGGTGTATTTTTCTAAAAAATACACCCTACCGCCCAAAGCGTTAATCTCCCCAAGTGTCATCTGTATGATGCCAGGTATCGCCGCTTATAAGGCAATGGTCAGTATGGTGCAGATTGGTTACTTTGGCTTTTCAGACGAGTTATTTAGCCAAATGATGGTGTATTTATTCGAAGCCTTGTTTGTGACCTCAGGATTGGTACTGGGCTTGTCCATTCCTGGGCTGTTATTTTATAGACGGCGTGCCATAGTCTAGGCAGGTTTAAGTGGGTTTAAATGAGATTATTATGTGTTAGGCTATTTTTGTTTAAATACTTTTATAAACTGATGCTAGCTGGCACACCCTTATGATAAAAAACTTGTAAGATGGATTATCCATACCCATTACAATAGAGTTCAAAACTGTACCGAAACTTAATGAAGAGACATAACAATGACAAAGCATTATGATTATATTTCCATTGGCGGCGGTAGCGGCGGTATTGCCTCCATTAACCGTGCAGCAAGCTATGGCAAAAAGTGCGCGATTATCGAAGCGGAGCAATTAGGCGGCACTTGCGTCAATTGGGGCTGCGTACCCAAAAAGGTGATGTGGTACGGCGCGCAAGTCGCTGAGGCGATTGAGAAGTACGCGCCAGACTACGGATTCGAGGTTGAGTTAAAGAATTTCGATTTTCAAAAACTCATTCAAAGCCGTCAGCAGTACATCGAGAATATTCATCGCGCTTATGACAATAACTTAGCCAAAAATGGCGTGGAAGTGATTAAAGGCTTTGCTAAATTCATCGATACCAATACGGTTGAGGTCAATGGCGAGCAAATCACTGCTGACCATATTTTGATTGCGACGGGCGGTCATCCTATCAAGCCTAATATCAAAGGCGCAGAGCACGGCATCGATTCTGATGGTTTTTTTAAATTGACTCATTTGCCCAAACGCGTCGCTATCGCAGGCGCAGGCTATATTGCTGTTGAAATCGCAGGCGTGCTGAACAGCTTAGGCGCTGAGGTGCATCTATACGTGCGTCAGCATTCGCCGCTACGCTCGTTTGATCACACTATCGTTGAGACCTTGCTCATAGAGATGGAGCAAGACGGTATTCATCTGCATACCAACACCACCCTTACCGAAGTCAATAAAAACGAAGATGGCTGTTTAGAGCTATGTACTAAAGATGGCACGCTTGATACGGTCGATTGCTTGATTTGGGCAATTGGGCGCGCGCCGTCTACTGACAACATCAACCTACAAGTAACAGGCGTAGAAACCACCGAGTTTGGCAAAATCAAAGTCGATAAATTCCAAAATACCAATGTCGATGGTATTTACGCGGTCGGTGATATTATCGAAAACAGCATTGATCTGACACCAGTTGCCATCGCCGCTGGTAGGCGTCTGTCTGAGCGCTTGTTTAACAACAAGACCGATGAGCATTTGATTTATGATTTGATACCAACGGTTATATTTACTCATCCCGCTATCGGTACTATTGGTTTATCTGAGATTGACGCGGTGAAGCTACATGGCAAAGACAACATTAAGTGCTACACCTCGACCTTTACCTCGATGTATAGCGCGGTGACGCAGCATCGCCAAAAATGCGTGATGAAGCTGGTGTGCTTAGGTGAGGAAGAAAAAATCATCGGCTTACATGGCATCGGTTACGGTGTCGATGAGATGCTGCAAGGGTTTGCCGTAGCAGTGAAGATGGGCGCGACCAAAGCAGACTTTGATAATACCGTTGCTATTCATCCAACCGGTGCAGAAGAGTTTGTGACGATGCGTTAGACAGACTGAATCAGAAGAAAGGCTATTTTTAACAAATGGCCTTTTTTATTGTCTATTTTTGCTTTAGTGTAAAACCACATACAGACAGCACAATCCCGATACTGCTATGATGCGTTTAATAATGACCGTTGCGAGATGACTGTGTGGCAGATTTACCTTTTTATATTACCCGTGGGCTTAGGCATCATGACCTTGGCAGGAAGTTTGCTATTTTTATTCGCTTTTCTCATGTCTGATGATAATGCCACGCGCGTGCCCGCTTTTAACTGGTTCAAGCGCTTAATTATCGTGGCATTTATCTTGCTCAGCATTGGGCTGTTTATGACTTTTGGTCACTTTTGGGGCGCATAAAGTCCGCTATTATGCGTTAACGATTTTCTCAAGCTCCAATAGCACTAAGTCATCGCGCTTAGGCTCGCCATTATTGCCATCATTTGGGAACGGTATTTTATTACCATTTAACTGATAGCCACGGCGCTGATAGTAAGCCAAAAGCTCAGGGCGGTGGCTCAAGATTGACATGGTTAAGCGTGCAGGCTGTTTATCAGTGCCATTTTCAGTTGATAACAGATGTCGTGTGGCAAACGTCTCTGCCGCTTGTAATATCTCATTGCCAACGCCCTGCCCTTGCAGTTCAGGATGCACGGCAAACATACCGATATAGGCTTTTTTGTTTGAGTTGGCATCAGTTTTTATATCGACAGCGATACAACCAAGTATTTCACCTGTCTCTTTTGCATCACGCTCACCTGTCGTGGTTTTTGGATAGACAAACAGATAGTGTGCGGGATTATTAATCGTACTCGCCAGCTCCTCTGGCGTGATACGGATACCGCCGACTAAGTCAGCCTCATTGGTCCAGCCCGCTGTCTCTCGATAGCAGCAGTTCAATAACCGCTCAAGTGCGTCAATATCACTCGCGTCAGCCTGACGTAAAAATACGGCATCTTTGCTCAAATTACTTTTATTCATATTATAGTGTTCCTTTTTTATTTATAAAAAAACTGGCCTAGTTTCCTAAGCCAGCTTAAATACTAATACTTATCTGTCTATAGTACTAGCGCGATAATGCATGCGCCTGATCAACCATATCAAACCCTGCGTTAAGCTGTGCGCGCGTTGGTGCATGACCTCGGCGTAATAGTTCAGAGAAAGCAACCAGCTCTTTATCACGTCCAAGCGTACTTGCCGCACTCGCACGTGTATCCGCGCCTTCGTCATCAAAATAATATTCGATATAGTCGAGCGTATCTGGTGTTCCAAATAGGATATTGTGATCGGGCGTTGGCGCATGACCGCTATAGCGTAGGCTTTTGCCATATTGCATGGTCCAAAAGAAGGGAATGCGCGCCTCTAGCGAATCGACATTGTCATCGTTTAGGATTGCAGCGGCTGTGACCATGCCATGCTGCAACGCCACGCGCCAATGTTCGATACGCATACGACCCATTTGGTTAGTAGGTTTAGCAATATCACCGAGCGCATAGATACCATCGCGCAGTTGTAGATGAGCGTCAACTTGCACACCATCTGGATCATTGACCTCATGCAATATCTCTGTACGTGGTGACACACCTGTACCTAAGACTACAATATCAGCATCAATATGCTCGCCATTCGCCAACGTCACACCGCCTACATTTGAGAAAGCCTGATTATTGCTATCTCCATCCTTGTCCACTTGACGCTCAATCTTAGTGATTTCACTGACGGTTGCATCGAACACAAAGTTAATACCCTTCTCTTCATGTAGCTTAATTAAGGCGTTACTCACCGTTTCTGAGACGATATTGCTCATCACACGGCTGCCTTGTCCAATCACGGTAATAGAAGCAGTCGTGCCTGCTTGTGCCAATGCCGAAGCGGTCTCCATACCGATAAAACCTGTACCAATAATTACCACGCGCTGGTCATGACTAGCCGCTTTGATCAATTTGGCATCTGCCATGCTACGCAAGGTATAGACGCCGTCTATATCTGCTCCTTTGATAGGCGGAGTGATCGGCAACGCCCCTGTTGCCACCACTAAGAAGTCCGCTGTTTGCCGCGTGCTGTCGCCGTTTTCATTTTTTATGACAATGGTCGCCTCATTGGGCAATACTTCGCTGACCGTTTGATTCAGGTGCAGATCAATATCGTTGCTACTCGCCCAATCTGATTCGCCCAATAATAGCTTATCTTCATCCATGCTCCCTGCCAAAAATGCTTTCGATAATAATGGACGGTTATAAGGAGCTTTGTCATCTTTGCTAATCATGGTGATTTTGCCGCCATAGCCACCTTGGCGCAACTGATGCGCGGTCATAAACCCAGCACCGCCGCCACCTACGATAATGGTGTGAGTGTCCGTCAATTTGTCGTTTTCTATCGGCTTGTTTATCGTGGCTGAGGTATCAACCATCACATTGTCACCGTCATTGATAAGCTCATACTGCTTCAAACCTTCTGTCGCTATCGGCTCTAGAAGCGACCCATCGCGGCTATCAAAACTTGCATGGTGCCAAGGACAAACCACTCGATGACCACACCGTAACCCATCGCCCAAATCTGCACCAGCATGCGGGCATTTACCATCGAATGCATGGAACTCATCATCATCACGAGTGATTAAAATGATACTATCGTCGTCTTGCTTGTACGATTTCATACCGCCATTTGGAATATCCGATTTTGTTATCGTGACTGTGTTGATCATCGCCTTGGTCATAATGCTTCCTTAACAGTTATAATGATTTCCTGATGATAGCGTGTTGAAAATAGCCCTAACCATTCAGAGCGACTCAACCTACCTTATTATTTTTGATGTTTTATGCATTGATAGTAGCAAGCGCGCAGCATATACGATGTTTTTTTGTATGCTTGCTGCGTTGCAAAACGTAATTGCGCCGTTTTTATCAGCGTCTTTGCTATCTCCATTTATTATAAATAAACACAATAAAAGACTATTTTATGACTCCTCAAAACACCTCTAACGATATTGAAAACAACTCTGCTCCTCAGTCCGTCTTAGATAGCGACTCAGATAGTGACTCAGATAGCGATACAAATAATCAGGCTGCCGACAGTTTTGATCTCAGTGTTATTGATATTGGCGCTGTCACTGACACCGCAAACTTGCCGCAGCCAAAGCCTCAACCGATAAAGCGAGCCACTTATAAAGCGGATGCTACCGACTTTGTGGTCAACGAAATACTCCCGCTGGAGTTGACAGGTGATGGTGAGCATCTATGGCTGCATATTAAAAAACTAGGCATGAACACCGCGTATCTGGCAAAACTGTTGTCAGAGTGGGCAGACATACCGCTACGTGATGTCGGTTACTCAGGACTGAAGGATCGTCATGCGGTGACGACCCAGTGGTTTAGCCTGCGTATACCCAAAAAGCAGTTGCCGCCTACAGAGTTTGCGCCGATAGATATTGGCGAGCATGAATCTGTCGTTATTCTGGCTCAGCACTGGCATAATAAAAAACTCAATCGCGGTACCCACCGTGCCAATCAATTTATCATTACCTTGCGTGATATTAAGTTTACGAATGATGATGAAAACACTGAATCAACTGAGCAATCGTTATCTACTCAGCAGACGGCTAAGCAACGCGTCGAGGAGCATTTAGCACGCATCGATGAAACAGGTGTGCCTAACTACTTTGGCCCACAGCGTTTTGGTCGTCAGGGTAATAATGTTAGAGAAGCGTTGGCGCTATTTGCCCGTCCAGCGCGCGAGCCAAAGCCGCAACCCAAAAAGAGCAAACGCAAACGTGCGCCGCGCGAGCAAAATACGATGGAGCTATCGGCAGCCCGTAGCTTGATATTCAATGAGATATTGGCAGCGCGAGTTCGTAATGGCAGCTGGGACGCTGGCCTAGCAGGGGAAGTATTTAATCTGGATGGTTCGGGGTCGATATTTACCAGTGAGGAGATAGACGATACGTTACGCGCTCGTATGAGTAGCGGCGATATTCATCCAACTGCCGTATTGTGGGGTACAGGTAACGATAAAGTCAGTGGCAGTGCAGCCGCGTTAGAAAACGAAGTTGTACAACACAGCCCATTACTCATGCAGCTAGCAACGGGATTGGAGCAGCGTGATATCAAAGCACAAAGACGCCCGTTAAGACTGCCTATTGAGCAATTAAGCTGGGAGTGGCGGGATGAGCAGATATTGGTATTGAGCTTTACGTTGACCACTGGTAGCTTTGCCACTAGCGTGCTAGCAAGTTTGGTGCAGCAGATGGATTCATGATTGAGTTATTGATAGCGCAGAGGGGCAGCTAGCGGTTTTTGTAGAGTGAATGGATACTACCATTTTTTTCAGCAAACATATGGTTGGCACTGACGACTTGATTGCGTCCACGGTGCTTGGCTTCATAAAGAGCCTTATCTGCTGCGCTAATCAAACGTTGGCAGATGTCGCTAGGCAGTTTTTGCATGAATGCCATTTGGCTCTCAGCGCGCTGAGTGGCAATCGGCTTGATAAGAGGTGATGCATTTGATTGAGACTGGGCTTTTTTTGCCAAAATAGATTTATAGTTTTTGGCAATGCAAGCTCTTTCTTGATGGGTCAAGGTATACAGCCCAAAACTCGCTGTCACGCTAAAATCAAACACATCACCGACATTGATGATATGCTCAGCAATACTAAGCCGTAATTGCTCCGCAATCACCATTGCACTATCGTGCGACGTATCTGGTAGCACAACCAGAAACTCCTCACCACCGTAACGGCTAATGATGGTTTCATCTGATAACGACTGCAATAGCGTCTGCGATATTTCGATCAACACTTGATCCCCCACATCGTGGCCATAGTTATCGTTGATGCGTTTAAACCAATCCAAATCAAAGAGCATCACGCTCAAATCCTGATTGTCTTGTACCGTTGACAACGCATACTTCATTTTCTTCAGGCCGTAGCGACGGTTTTTTAGCTTCGTGAGCTCATCTTGATTGGCATACTGCAAGGTTTCTTGCCTACTATCATCTAAAACCAATAGCAAAGCACGAAATATATAAACGATAAAAATCGCTTTCGGGAGTGCTAAATATAAATGGGTTGAGCGCCAAAAAAAAGCTGATGAACGCTGTATCTCAGTGATACTATCCCAACTTAATACATTATTTTCAAACGCTGAAGCAGCAACGGCATTTTCAACCGCCATAATCTCGTTGTAAGTCAAATAATTATGAATTTCTAGTAACGGGTGGATAACGGTCAACTGACGCAGATTGGGTAAAGTGATACCAAAATAAGGCGAGGTAATGGCCAATAACATAAGTATGATTTGTAGCCAAAACATGCGCCAAGCATAGCGGCGTTTGATGAGCATCATGCCAAGCATCGCACCGCCAACTAGCGATACTCCAGCAAACAAGCTGCTATAACCTATCACCACGATGACGGTAGCAATATAGAACGTATAAGTCAGCACTAATGCGATTTGCCATCTGTCTAAAATATCCCGCCTACTTCCAGAGTGCGGCAAATATTTGACCATACATAAGAAAAATAAACCCATTACGCTGATTCCCAGCCATAGCGGGTACAGATAGTGCATATTGACATAGGCATGGAGCGCATCTTGTAGCCACCAAACAAACAGACACCACAGCCAATGCAAGGATACTTCCATGACAATAAATAACGCCATCAATGACGTTCTATCAGCCGCTTGCCACTCAAAAATCATTTGAGAGAGCTTTTTGTATCCAAGATGAGAGACCGACACAGCCATAGATGGGCTACCGCAGAAAATATAAATGCACTGACTTTACAGGCATTGTGATCGAGTTAATCGAGTTAAAGGGCGTCATACCTTTTATAAACTTTTCTAGATATCCCTTTAAGTGTTACAAGTTCTGTCTGTATTATCAATCTGTTTTGTACATTTATTTATCAATCAGCAGTTTTTGAATATACAGTTTTGAGCGTCATGATATTCACATAAAAGACTCAGTCATCTTGGCGACGAAACACAAAAGTGACTAACCGCTAAAATGTCCATAAAACATGATAAAACCATCAGACTAAGCAGGCGTGTTAAACAACTCCCAAATACCGCGTTGGTCTTCATTTAAGATAGGCACATCCCCTAAGCAGCGCCACGGCATATTGCTACCATGAAAGTCACTGCCAATCGAGGTGACAAGATTGTGCTCGGCAATACTACGATCAACCATTCTGCGCGTGCTGATTGGTTCACTTGTGGCTGGTAGCTCACAAGCGTCACCGCCAAGCTGAGCAAACTCCCCAATCAGCTTGCGCACTCGTGTGGCCGATAGATGATAACGCGTGGGATGCGCGAGCACCGCTCGACCACCACAAGCATGAATCAGCTCGATACCATGCTGCATCGTCAACGCCTCGATCGCCACATAGGCAGGCTTATTATCTGCCAAATATTTATCAAAGGCTTTTTGGACCGTTTTGACCTCGCCCCGCTCAAACAACACTTGCCCAATATGTGCGCGTCCAACGGCTTGCGGATTACCCCCTGCCTTATCCAGAATGGCTTGCCACAATTCATCAAAATCTATGCTTAGCAGCTCACTGAGCTTTTCGGTGATGCGCTGACCACGTGTGGCCCGACTGTCTTGTAGTTGCTGCAGAGTGGCATGCATCTTTTCGCGATCAGTAAAGTCCAGTCCCAGCACATGAATGATCTTATTAGTAGATTTGTTTTTGCCATAGCCGCCGCTCAACGTATGCTCACAGCTGACTTCCACCCCATTGATCAGCTGTATATCATAAGCATTAGCGGCTTCTCTTGCCTCATCAATGCCCACTAGCGTGTCGTGATCAGTCAATGCCAGTACATTGATGCCCGCTGCGTGCGCGCGCTTTACTACTTCAGTTGGTGCGTAAGTACCATCCGAACAGGTACTGTGACAATGTAAGTCATATTTCATAAGATAAACCTTAATATTTTAAAAAATAAGCGTATAAACAATTTAGTAGTAGATAGTCACTATTCATATTGGTTGCTATTGATTGCTATTATTAATGATAATGTCTGAGCCAACTCTCTGGATTTAGCGACTATTGCTGCTGTATTTGATGGTTATATTTGGTTAGCGCTATGGTCATTGCTCGCAATAAGACCGTATTACTCTGTAGGTGACGTATATCGCAGGATTATCGTGTTGATTGCTTTTTTTTGCGGCAGTAGACGTGTAAACTACCTCATACGTTTTTGTTGGACACAACCTTTGCTATGAAAGCATTATTAGACTTTATCCCTTTGATTGCCTTTTTTATCGCGGCGCGTTATAACGGTATTTTGGCAGCGGCAGGGGCTTTGCTCGTCGCTACTATCATTGTTTATGCCATTCACTTTATTCGCCAAAAAGGCAAGTTTGATAAGCAACAATGGGTCGTCTTACTATTAACCATTTTGTTTTGCGGTGGCACATTGCTGCTGCGTGATGATATCTATCTGCGCTGGAAATCGCCCATTATCAATGGTATTTTTGCGTTGACCTTGTTTGTCAGTGCCGCTATCAATAAGCCATTAATGCAGCTAGCAATGAAAGAAGTATTTACTTTAACACTTAGTGGTTGGAAAAAACTGACCGTTGCTTGGGCACTTTTCTTCGCCCTCATGGCTGTACTCCATTATATTACAGCATTCACCATGTCAGATGAAGCGTGGATTAACTTCAAGACTTATGGCTGGATTCCGATTATGCTGGTATTCGTCGTGGCTCAGTTTGCTGTACTCAAAAAGCATCTCAACCCTGCGCTGACGGACAAAACCACTAAATAACAGTTATGCGCTGATTGCAGCTACTGTCTTATAATTGATAAAACTGCTTTTAGAGCTCAAAGTAATCAGCCGTTAGCGTTATACGATGTATTTCAAATCAATCATTACGTTTTATTATCAACTAAGGAAGTTCCATGTCTTTATTTGTCATTATTGGTCATGATGTGGCTAATAGCAGCGCACAGCGTCTGATTACTCGCGCTGAACATATTGAGCGATTACAGGCGCTAAGTCGTGAAGATCGTCTGGTGATTGCAGGCCCAACGCCGATCGAACATGGCAAGAGCGATATGTCAGGCAGCTTAATCATTGCTGAGTTTGACTCTATCGAGGCGGCACAAGCGTGGGCAAACGATGAGCCTTATTTACGTGATGGCGTTTATAGCCACGTGGATATCAAGCCATTTATCCAAGCATTGCCTGCGCCCACTGATAAAGTAGCTGCATCGTGAGTCAGAAAGTCCTTTATTTGAATACTCGATTCTATAAAAGTAGCTTGGCTAGCCTGCTACTGATGGCAGCAGTATCAGTGCAAGCCGCGCCAACGGCACCCAACGCAGAGGCAGCGAATCCTACAGTAGCCTCTATAAATCAACCTGCTGTAGGCGATGCAGCAACAAGTTCAGCACTAGATATCAATGATACTCTGGCAGCACAGTTGCAACCGTCTACTAAAGCACTGTCCGAGGCCAATCAAGAACTACTCAGCCGTAATGCACAATTGCAACGCCAAGTGAACGACTTGCAGACCCAAGCAAACGTCTTAGTCTATGAGAGCAAAGGTCAGCTGTTTTTGTATGGTGCATTTACCGTTTTGATCAGTTTATTGGTGGGTATTTTTATCTCGTGGCTGGTGTTCGTTCGCCGTGATCGCTGGTAAGCGATGCGCTCTTTATAGATTTAGCCTTTGACCTGCTCTATTCTACGACGTCTCATTGTATTTTGATGAACTTGATTCTGTCATCAACAACATTTTTATTATAGTAAATCATCCTACTAAGAAGTTTCCATGTCTATCGCTCATCACACAAACGCTGAACCATTAAACATTATCACACCTGCCAAGGTTGAGTGGCAAATGGATGATACTGGAAATATGGTGCCAGTGTCTGGTGAGTTCGGCGATGTGTATTTTTCGCATGCGGATGGTCTGGCAGAGACACGTCATGTATTTTTAGCGCACAATCAGCTGCCTGATCGCTTGGTACGTCTCGCACCAAAGCAGTGCTTTACGATTGCTGAATTGGGTTTTGGTACTGGGCTTAACTTCTTAGCGACTTGGCAGTTATGGCGACAGCTGCGCGATACCTACCCACAACTGGCAGATGCCCGCCTACATTTCATTACCACTGAAAAATTCCCGATACCGCTTGCAGATCTGACGCACATACTTGCCCTATGGGGTGAGCGTGCACCCGAGCTTGGTCCATTGATTGAGCCACTTTTGGCGGCATACCCGCCTCTTATCGCAGGCTGTCACCGTTTGGACTTTTCTTATGATAATCTGACGGTCGATATATGGCTTGGGGATGCAGCCCAGAGCCTTAGCAAACTGGCAATAGAGCGCTCTCAGCAGTCTGCGCCTCAGCCTCATATCGATGCGTGGTTTTTGGATGGCTTTGCGCCTTCTTGCAACAGTACCTTGTGGGCTGACAGTATCTTTACACAGATGCAGCGCCTATCGCGTCCGCATACCACCGCCGCTACTTATAGCTGCGCAGGCATCGTAAAGCGCGGGCTCAAGGAACATGGCTTTGCCATCAAAAAGGTAAAAGGTTTTGGTCGAAAGCGAGAAATGCTCACCGCCATCATGACCGATACAAACCATATTGACGTTACTAGTGATAATAAAAGTTGTGATAACGAAAGCCACGATGCGGAGCAGATAACAACAGATAGCACCTTTAATCACACTGCCATCATTGGTGCAGGCGTTTCAGGGTTGCTAACGGCTTGGTCGCTTGCCAATCGCGGCATTGCGGTCACTTTATTAGACAAAACGGCGCCTCTGGCTGGCGCTTCAGGCAACCCTCGAGCATTGCTTGCCCCAAAAATGACGCCAATTCACCACGTTGATGAACATTTGCATACCATCGGTTATCTTTATAGCAGCAGGCTATATCGAGACCTTAATCAGAAAGCCACACAGCTCAATACAGCGCCAGTACTGGAGCCGACTGGAGCGCTTGATTTACTGGTGAAAGCCAATATTGGCACCGAGCAAATCGCAGATTATCCTGATGAGATGGCAACCACCCTACCCCATGAGCAAGCACAGAATATTAGTGGAATAAAAGAGCAAGACTTATCAGAGAACTTATACTTACCACAGTCTGGTTTGGTCAATCCGCAAGCATTGAAAACTATTATATTGACACATCCGCTCATTCGCTTTCAGCAATTAGAAGTGAGTGAGATTAACGAAACTGAACAGCAAGTGTGTATTGAAGGCAGTGATCAAAATCAGGAGACTGTCTCTATTCTTGCTGATCATGTCGTTATTTGCGCCGCCTTTGAGAGTCATCAATTAGATAAGCGTATTTTTGATTGCCGTAAAATTCGTGGTCAGCTGTCTTGGTTTCATCCTAGCCTAGAGCAACTGATAAATTTGCCAAAAATCCCGCTTAAATATAGTGGTTACTGTGCGCTGTTCAATGCACAGACTGGCGATGATAACCTAAACACTGTCACCGCTGGCAAGCCATATCTATTACTAGGGGCAAGTTTTATCCGCAATGATATAGGTACTGACATTCGAGATGAAGAACATCAGATTAGCCGGGACAAGCTCGTTGCTGCCATTCCTGAGATGGAATCTATCATGCCAGCCGATACTAGCCTGTGGCAAGGGCGCGCTGGCATTCGCACTCAGACACCTGATTATCATCCAATCGTTGGGCAACTAACCAACAGTCAGCGAATTTGGACGATGAGTGCAATGGGTGCAAAAGGTTATGCGTTGGCACCCATCTGCGCTGAAGCGTTAGCGGGTATGCTGCTAGGGTCATTTGCGCCACTATCTAATGCAATGCTCGCACGTCTATCGCCCAATCGTACCCGTTTGCAAACACCGCTCACTTAATATCATTTAGGATGATATTCATGTACATCAAAACAACGCTTTCGACGATTCATATTATCTTGTGATATCTTTATTTAATGTTCATTCCGACAATGAGATAAGCATCATGAGCTATCACCAAACCACCATTACTCTACCTGCCTACGCGCGTGGCATCCATGTCATCACGCCTATCATCGAGGAAGCCATTGCTCAGCTCATACCGTCCAGCGCCAAAGCAGGGCTGGTTCATTTGTTTTTGCAACACACGTCAGCCAGTCTCGCCATTAATGAAAATGCTGACCCAGACGTAAGATTGGACACAGAGGATTGGCTCAATAAAATCGCCCCAGCCGATCAGCCAGAGTACCGCCATACCTTAGAAGGTTCGGATGATCTACCAGCGCATCTTAAAAGCATGATGCTTGGGGTAAGTTTGACCATTCCTCTGATAGATGGTGTCTTGGGTCTAGGTATGTGGCAAGGGGTTTACTTATGTGAGCATAGAGACGTGACTGGATATAGCGGACAGCGCAAGCTGGTTATTACGGTCAATACGTAATAATATAGATTCAACCTGCCACATTGATATAGCGCGCTATTAACGGATAAACCTGATTATGACCACTTTTGTCTTAAAATTACTAAGCTCAACAAACGCTAAGGTTCACTGTCTCAAAGCTTCTGCTCTTTTTTTGAGTTTATTTCTGCTGACTGCCTGTCAAGAAACGCCAGAACCTGAAGCACCTACCGAAACACCATCTGAAACGTCAACGCAGACAACGCCTGTCACCACAAATATCAATGTCAATGAAGCGGCGGATGACAGTATAGAGAATGCTCAGAACCCATCACAGACTGAAGCTAATTCAGAGCGCGATGTGAGCTTGACTGAGTTAGAGCAAGACCTTGGAGGCACTGTCGCTGCACCAAGTAATACTGCTACATCGCCCAATCCAGAACAGGCCATTAAAGGCGCACAAATCACTGATGTCCGTTACAAAAGTGAAGCAGGCGACACCTTATCGGTCGTTTTTGAAACGTCAGCTTCAGGGTTGCTCAATGCCATCGTCACTCGCCCCAACCAGCCAAAAATGACGCTCAGCGCGCCAGAAGGACAAGGTAACAATCCCACTTATCGCTCAGTCGATGGTAGCATCCAACTGGTGAGTCATGCAGGTGGCGGCACCATTGATCTTATCCAAAACAATACCGTCACTAGCTTTGATGCAGTCAGTGCTGAAGCAGAAGTCGTCACTGAATAAGTGCTAATTGCATCCTTTTTGAAAGTCTTATCTTAAATAATTAAAAAGCGGCAAACGTTACTATCGTTGCCGCTTTTTTATCTCTATTTACTGGTCTCTACTCACTCGTATTTACTTAACTTTCTGGTAGATGATTTTATTTATCCAAACCCAGTCGATTGCCCAAAAAGTCCGACCAACCAGCTTATCGCCGTCCAAATTCCCCAGCCAACAAATACAATCACGATGAGTCCCAACATGTCAGGGATATGCAAGTATAGCCAAGCTACTATTGGATTTCGCCAAAATGCACCAAAGCGGCCTTGCTGCTTGTCTTCTAATGACTGATGTAAAAAAGGCCGATCCATATGCATGGTTTCAGTGATGCCATACTCCTGATGTAAATGCTCGTGTACGATACCCAATGTCTTGCGGCTAGGGCGAATAAAAATATCTAGCAATGTCCCAATGCCGGGCACAATACCGACCACCATATCAATCAGCGCCAGTCTGACCGCAGGTGTCATTTTATCGGCAGGAACACCCAGCTGACGACCCAGTATAAAAGCATAGCTGGTCAGTATCAGTCCTGCGACATCCCCTGCGAGAGGAATGGTAGAGAGCGCCGCATCCGCACCTATGCCTTGCTTGGTAAAAGGCACGCGGACAAGAGAATCCATTGTATTAGCAAACTTTGCCAGTTTACGCTCGGTGGCAATGACTTGCTCGCGTGTCAGTCCCTGCTCAGCAAGTTTTGCCTGATAATCGACGACTGAGCCATTTGTATTAGAGGATTTCTTTGCTTTAAATCTCGACAACTTCTTAAATTTATCCATTTAGAGTCGTCCATATACAAGCAATTGCAACGAGGGCAAAAACATAGCGTCCCACCCAGATATTGGCTAAGAATGCCTGAAAGCAAGCCTGCGCATTGCGACTGGCACAAACGCTGTTTTGTTTGGCAAACATCATCGCCACCAATGCTAATCCGAATACGGGTGTCACGCCTAGCGTTGTTGGGGCAAAGTAATGCCACATAGCCGCGCCCATCATCAGCAAAAATAGCATTTGCAGGATTGAGATAATAATCACATCATAGCGGCCAAATAATATCGCCGTTGATTTGACCCCAATCTTGAGATCATCCTCGCGGTCAGCCATTGCGTACTGCGTGTCATAGGCCACCGTCCAGCACATATAAGCAAAGAATAATAGCCAGCACCAAATATCGGGAGCGCCCTGCACCGCCACATAAGACATCGGTATGGCCCACCCAAACGCCGCCGCCAAAAATACTTGTGGCAGATGGGTATAGCGTTTCATAAAGGGGTAAATAAACGCCAATACAACAGCACCCAGCGACCAATAAAAAACGGCAACGGGTAAGAAAAACAGCAAAATGCCGCTGAGTAATACCAGTACCAAAAATGCAGCAATGGCTTCTTTGCCAGATAGACGTCCATCTGCTAATGGACGACCTTTGGTGCGAGTCACATGACCATCTACTTTACGATCCGCAAAATCATTAATCGCACAACCAGCGGCGCGCATAAATATCGCACCGAGGGCAAATATTACAAATATCTTGAGCGTTGGCAGACCTGCTGTAACTCCTTGCTGCTGGGCTTGGCCCATGGCAGCTAACAGTACGCCCCATAATGTCGGCCATAGTAGCAGCTCAATACCCACTGGTTTATCAAAACGCGTGAGCTGGATATAGGCTTGTAGTTTGTCTTTGAATGTCATGGCTTCTTATTATCGTCAATAAAGAGTGTTATATGCTTTTTTGCTAGGGCGTGTCGCTATTTTAAAAATGGTGATAAACATTTGAATTAGGGACACGCCCTAATCGTTAGATTTGTTTCCATAAGTTATTCGCCTCAATTAGAGAAAATTCAGGATACTGTTTACGTAACGCTTTAATCGCAGGGATTTTATCTTTATGTGCTGCTTGTTCGCAAAAATGCCAATTGCTCTTGTGGACTGCTCAATTCCTTTAAACGTGCTTCAAGCCGAAGAATCTGAGTGCGCAGCATGATATTGACCAACAATAACAATAAGCCTGCACCCATGACCCAAATGATTAGCGTTGACATTTCCTGCTCCTGAATACATGTATTCTAAATACTCAAGCTAATGAATGACGTATGTTTATGCTGATACACTTATTTATCACAAACAGTGGCTATGAAATAATCCTCGAAAAACCGATGTCAGGCAAAATACCCATCAAAGCGCACGGCTTCATTATGCCAGCTTTCACTAACCGGCTCATCGGCAAATAATGGCGCAAATTGTGGCCGCTTGACGATCACGCGACCTTGTCCTTGCGCGCTTCGACTCACAATTGCCTTAGCACTATTTAGCAGTTGGCGCTCTTCCTCTAGCGTTGGTGGACGCGCCAATTGATGCAGCGCTTGCATGTGCTTGCCGACTTTGGCACCTTTACCTGTCTTACTGTCTTGGTAGCTATCCTCTGGAAACATGGGATCTAAATACACCACATCGACTGCATTGCCGTCATTCGATATATCGTCAGCTTTTAGGCTCGCAAAATAACTCAGTGCATCAGTATTGATAATATGTAGACGGCTCATGAGCTTTTGCCAATTAGGCTGCGCGCTCATACGCTCTTGTTCTACAAGTAACAGCAACGCCATTAGCGGCTGCTGCTCAAGCATAATGACGTGTGCGCCAGTACTGGCCAATATCAAACTATCATGGCCAAAGCCGGCCGTGGCATCGATAACATGGCTATCTGCGGTAATCTTTGCTGCTTGCAGTAATAGCTCCGACTTACGACCAGCACTCACCACGCGGCGTTGCAATTTATCCCACTCTGGTGACACGCTCAGTCCATCACTAAGCCACGATAGCTTATCTTTTTCATCAAGCAGCAAAATAAGTTGAGAGGATGTTTGGCTCAGTTGCTGGCGACGTTTTTGTGTTAATTTCTCCGTGGAGAGCTTAGTCTTTAGGACGATTGGTAATTTGTGCTCAGCTATCAATGCCTGTAAGCGCTCAATCTGTGCTTGTTGACTGTCATTCACATAGAACAATTGGCACTGTACAAGGTCACCTGACTTATTATCTGTGTGATGCAGCGCTGTCATAACCATCATCCTTTTTACTTATAACTGCTTACTTTTTACCCATAGCATTACAAGCCATCGTACAAATCTAGCCCGCCATTTGGTAACCAAAGCCCCAAGCCGCAACCAACACGATAACACCCGTGATAATGCGTAACCAAGCAAAAATAGTAAAGTCACGGCGACTCACCCATGCTACAAGCAAGCGAATACAGAGTAGCGCCACGACAAACGACACGATGGTTCCAACACCTAATACCAACCAGTCTTCACGATTGCTCAGTACATCGCCGTGTTTGAGCAGATCTAATAATGCCGCGCCTACAATGACAGGAATACCCAAAAAGAAAGAAAACTCAGCGGAGGCTTTACGCGAGACTCCAAGCCATAGCGACCCAATGATCGTCGATCCTGAGCGTGACGTGCCTGGTATCAGAGCCAGACACTGAAATAGGCCAATCATCAGCGCCGTTTTTATACTGACATCTTCTGCCTCTTTTGCAATGATGGTTTTAGGGCGCTTTTCCACATAGAATATGAGCAGACCACCGATGATGAGCATAATGGCAACGACAATAGGATTAAACAAATAAGCTTTGATTTCATCAGCAAAGGTAAAGCCAACAATCATCACAGGAATGGTCGCGACAATGAGACTGAGTCCCAGTTGCCTAGGATTGGTCATGCCTTCTGCTTTACCTGTTATGAGACCCATCAATGCTTGCCACAGTCTGCCCCAATAGTCATATATCACTGCCAAGATAGCACCAAGCTGTACCACGACCACAAACAAATCAACTTTTTCTTTGGTCCAAAATCCCATCACATCGGCTGATAAAATCAAATACCCCGTGCTGGAGATGGGCAAAAACTCTGTGATACCTTCCACGATACCCATGATGACAGCTTGAACGAATAACAGTATATCCACAATGACTTTCCTAAAAACAGGCCGATTGGCTGTCCTATGTTGACGTTGGTTTTATATTGATTAATGCTTAAAAAATACTCAAAAGCTACGCTTTGCCTTGCTCTTTAAGTGTTTTCCAAGCTTGGTTACGTAGATATTTTGGTAGTGCTTGCGCTGCCTCCGTACCACCATCGTTTGCAAACTGAGCAACACCAAGCTGCCCGATGATAACAGCGTCTGGCCAGACGTCTTCATGGCACACTTGCTGATCATGCAATGCTAATAGCATCGCGCCATTCCCCGCGATAGGGAGATTCAGTGCTGTTTGGCTATCATAATCTAATAGCTGCTCAGTGCTATCACTGCCATAAGCCCGTACTGGCTGCATGATGCTATAAACTAACTCGTCGTCAACTACCAACTCATACTGTCCGAAATAGACTTGCTGCATACGAGCATCAAGGGCGCTGTATAGGTGTGTCAGCCCGTACTGCTGATACGCAGATTGTGCAATCGCTTGTAGGCTAGAGACACCAACACAAGGCAAGTCATGCGCGACAGACAACGCTTGCACCACTGCCGTGTTGATACGAATACCGCTAAACGCACCCGGCCCGCGATTAAATATTAAAGCCTGTATATCAGCAAGACGTAGCTGCGCCTCAGATAGTGCAGCATCAATCATCGGTAAGATCTGCTGAGTTTGCTGACGCTTGCCTGTTTCGGTATGGTTCGACAGTACCTGTCCGCTCGAATCTAAAATCGCGATCGAACACTGATCGAACACGGTATCCATTGCTAAAAACATCACAACCTCGGCTTTTACTTTTGGCGTTCTAAATGGGTTTGTCAGATTTTAATAATTTTTAATAGCCATTTATTATTTATGTACTATCAAAATTTAGACAGAATGAAACAGCGCCTATCATAGCATTTAGGCTAAATGAATTTTATCAATTTCTACGCTTTTCCACACTTTATTCATCTGTACTTATTCATAGCTAACCATAAAAAACCCTAAAGCTTAGGTAGCTTTAGGGCATATATAAAATACTTTCAGTATGCATCACGATGGCTTAGAAGCGCGTTTTAAACTTCTTTGGCGCTTGGTTTTGCATTTCTTGCATTTGCTTTTGCATCTCTTCGGTGCTTGGCATATTGTTCGGATCCAGTCCCATTTGCTTGGCCATTTGTTCTGGATTCACGTTTTTAGTGCCTTGCTGACCGCCGCCAAACAATGGGCCACCACCGCCTGCGCTACCACCACCCATGAGGCCTTGCATAGACTTCATCATTTTACTGATGCCTTCAGGCTTTGAGATCATTTTCATCATTTTTGCCATTTGCTTGTGCTGCTTGAGCAAACGGTTAACATCTTGAATCTCACGGCCTGAGCCTGCAGCGATACGGCGCTTACGACTTGGATTAATCTTATCAGGGTTTTTGCGCTCAAACGGCGTCATTGAATTAATCAACGCCTCCATCTCACGTACTTTTTCTTCTGGCTTGGCATCTTCGACGGCTTTTTGCATATCTGAGCCGCTCATACCTGGCATCTTATCTAAGAAGCCCGCCATACCGCCCATACTTTTCATCTGCTGGAACTGGGTTAATAGATCCTCAAGGTCGAAATCACCGCCTTTTTGCATCTTTTTCGCCATTTTCTCGGCTTTATCACGGTCGATTTTTTGCTCAACCTCTTCGACCAAACTCAGTACGTCGCCCATACCAAGGATACGCTGGGCAATACGCTCAGGGTGGAATAGCTCTAACTCGCCTAGTTTCTCACCGCGGCCCAAGAACTTAATTGGCTTGCCGGTGATAGCACGTACAGACAGCGCCGCACCGCCTCGTGCATCGCCGTCAGTCTTAGTTAAGATAACACCCGTCAATGGCAACGCATCATTAAAAGCTTTTGCGGTATTGGCGGCATCTTGACCCGTCATTGCATCGACGACGAATAGTGTCTCAGATGGGTTAACCGCCGCCGTTAGCGCCTTAATCTCATCCATCATGGTATCGTCGATATGTAGACGACCTGCCGTATCAATGATAAGGATATCTTGATACTGGATTTTGGCCTCTTCAATCGCACGCTTTGCGATATCGATTGGATTTTCATCCGTGCTTGAGTTGACAAACTTGGCATTTACCTTACCGGCAACTTGCTCAAGCTGTTTGATCGCCGCTGGACGGTAAACGTCGGCCGATACCAGCATGACTTTTTTCTTTTGACGCTCTTGTAGATATTTGGCCAATTTACCAGCTGTGGTCGTTTTACCCGCACCTTGCAAACCTGCTAGCAAATAAACCACAGGCGGTTTGCCTGTCATCTCTAACTGCTGATTGGCACTGCCCATCATTTCGGTCAGCTCGTCGTGTACGATTTTGACAAAGGCTTGACCTGGCGCTAGCTCTTTTAGCACTTCAGCACCAAGCGCTTGCTCTTTGACGCGTTTGACGAAATCACGAGTGACAGGCAGTGCTACGTCAGCTTCTAACAATGCCATACGTACTTCACGCAGGGTGTCTTTGATATTGTCTTCAGTCAGTTGTCCAGATCCTACGATATTACGTAGGCTGGACGATAAGCGTTCTGTTAAGGTATCAAACATAAATAACTCTCAATTAAAATGGTTTTCAATTAAATAATACGCAATTAAAATAACTTTCAATAAAATGGTGGCGAATCAAACGATTCAAATGGTTCATCAATACTATTAGGATGGACTATCAAATACTGGGACATTCTCTTATAAAAAATCATATTATCAATACTATAGCATCAACACGGCTCAAAACTTATAGTCGTTTTGCAAAACTTGGCTCTGATATTTATAAGTGACTTACGATATATTTTGCGGATTGCTGCTTTGTCAATCATATTTATAAGCAATAAGTAAGATGATGCTCAACTGGCACCCATTTTATGATAAATTGGACGATTATTCTAATCATTCTGATAATACCACTTTAGCGACACATTGAGCGGCAGTTTATGCTCAGTATAAGATGAGGCTTTTTATCTGTGCACCTTGCATTCTTACTTGCTAGCATGGCTTATGTCTTAGTCAGCCTCCATATTGGTTGGGCGCTGATTCAGGACAAACCTATTCATAAAGGCGTCAGTTTGGGGCTTTTATTGGTAGGGATGGCCGCACATGCGACCTTACTTTATCCATATGTAGTGACGCTTTATGGTCTGAATTTCAATTTGTTCAATATCATTAGCCTGACCAGTTTATTCTTCTTATTCTTTTACCTGCTGTTTTGTTTGTACCGCCCTATTCTGAGCCTTGGTATTTTGGCTGCGCCTACTGCACTAATAGGTATGACCGTCGGCTATATTGGCCGCGCACCCTATCAACCGCTTACTGACGTCAGTGTCGGTCTTGAAGCTCATATCCTATTATCGTTAGCGGCCTACTGTGTGCTGTTGATGGCGGCAGTACAAGCGCTATTTTTGCGTCTACAAATTCGCGAGCTCAAGCATCATACCATTCACCGATTTTGGGTCAATAAATTACCCTCATTACAAAGTATGGAGAGTCTATTATTCGATATGCTCTTGGTAGGCTTTGTGCTGCTTAGTATCGCACTGGGGATTGGGTTTATCTATGTCGAAGATTTGATGGCACAGCATATCGTGCACAAAACAGTATTTAGTCTGCTCTCGTGGTTATTATTTGGTACGTTGCTGCTTGGCAATTGGCGCGCAGGATGGCGAGGCAAACGTGCGGCGAATATCACTATTTATGCCTTTATTCTGTTAGCGATTGGCTTTGTGGGTAGTAAGTTTGTTTTGGAAATGCTGATATAAAATATCACATTATAAAAAAGGCGATCAGTAACTGTTGCTACTGACCGCCTTTCTTACTCAATTTTCTACTGATTTTTTAGTTAAAAACTACGGTCTTGTTGCCTGCCACAATCACACGGTTTTGCACATGCCAATTGACAGCACGTGCCAATACATTACGCTCGATATCGCGCCCAATCGCCCGCAACTCTGTTACCCCTTGGCGATGGGTCACACGGTGTACGTCTTGCTCAATAATAGGCCCTTGATCCAGCTCAGCAGTCACATAGTGCGCTGTTGCGCCAATCAGCTTGACGCCTTTATCATAAGCCTGACGATAAGGATCTGCACCCATAAACGCAGGCAAGAACGAATGATGGATATTAATCACTTGCATCGGCCAACGCTTCACGAAATCAGCTGACAATATCTGCATATAACGCGCCAACACTAGTAAGTCATTACCCGCCATCAGCTTATGGATTTGCTCCTCCGCTTCTACCTTATTTTCTTTGGTCACGGGCACATGGTGAAAGGTAATGCCGAAGTTTTCTACCGCTTGGCGCAGGTCAGGATGGTTACTCACCACGCAAGTAATCTCGCAATCCAGCAAGCCACGCTGGTGACGCCATAATAAGTCCAATAATGCATGATCAAACTTTGAGACCAAAATACCCACTTTGGTCTTCGTGGCATTGTTATGCAGACGCCAGTCCATGTTATGGCGTTTAGCCACAGTATGTGCAAAGCTGGCTTCAAAGTTCTCAATGATATCGCTCAAGCCTGCCAACGCAAATTCCAAACGCATGAAGTACTGCCCGCCCTCATGCGCGGTGGAGTACTGATCTAGGGTAATGATATTCGCGCCATAGCGATGAATAAATTCAGAGACTGCCTGTACGATACCCGCCTGATCTTTGCATTTGATGAGCAATGTCGCTGTATCGATGGTGCTAGGTATCTGTTTACTCTGAGAAGCGATGTTTGTTGTACGTGATGATGAAGCCGTTTTGGTATTGTCTGACATAATACGCCCAATATAAAAAATGATGACTGATCGCTGAAGTGACTGACAGCGGAGTAAACCGGTTATTTTAATCTTTTTTGCGATGCTTTGCTGAGCGAGTTGGTTGTTTTTGGTTATTTAGCTATTTGAAGATGCAATGCAAAAACCCCTGACATGTGGTCAAGGGTTTTGAAATATCAACTTTCAATGTTTACCAATATTATTCAACCTTTATAGTTCTAGTAAAACCTGCTCCGTTGCTAACGATTCCTAACGTGGCCCCTAATTCAAAGGCTTGATTGAAGTCTACAATATAACTGTTATAACCTTGCGATTGTGTATTTGGTCCGACACCATTAATCGATACTGCATAGCTTGGCTGATATGGTGATAGTCTAACTGTTGTATTACCACGTGGATAAGCATTAGTAGAGTTAGCATCAACACTAACACTCATATTATTTACACAAGTAGCTCCACCCGTACCGAATGGGCTTGCATTATCTATCCAAGGCGTGACTAAACTGGTTTCGCTTATTGACGAATCATTTACCTCACTAAGCAGTTGATAGTTAATACTCTGTGTATTTTCACTACCATTAACGAAGGTTGATGCATCAAAGCGTACTTTTACCCAGTTAGAATAACGTAGTGGATAACGGATTTCGAAATCAGCACGCCCTTCGTCATCAGTAATAAACGTATAACCATCCTCTGAAACAGTACCACCAATAATTGCAACTGGATTAATTGGATCTAGCTGTTTATTACCAATAATAATATTACCATTAGCATCAACATTTTTGTCAATATCTTCGTCTTGATCTAACGTATAGTTATAGTTTAGATCTTCTGTGTTGATCCATTCAGACTGCAAGAAAATAGGCGATTTTTCAGAGAACACTTTAGGCTCAGGTGTCGTAGTAATATCCTGACCATTCTCATCCTTTTCTTTAATATCAGCCGCTTGATAGGTCACTGTGCTGTCTAACAAACAGACTCTACCTTGAGCATACTGTGTAGCATAAGACTTAATTGACACTTTTTGATTCGGGACAGCGCGTCCTGAGCCATCCATAACCGATATCGAGCCACGAACTGTGTAGTAGATGTCGTCAGAAGATATTTTATTAGCAAACGTCAATGTCGTATAAACAGCATCTTTTGACACGGTAATAGTAGTGGACTTGCTACCAATATTGTTAGGGTCATTCAATAGTCGAGCGTTGAGAGTCACACCATTGATCGGTGAGCTAGCATTTGCCAAATACACTACACGTGCTTGACCTTTACTATCAGTGATAGCAGTTGCAGCAGACAATCGTCCTGCTGAAGAATCAGAAGCACGGCTAAAGACGACTGTCTGGCCTTCGACTGGTACATCATTTTTATCTTTGACAGTTGCTACAAGCTCGGTACTGCTACCTGGCGTAATCACTGATCTTACCGCCTGGAACAGTATCTTAGCTGGTGTAGTGGCTCTAAAACGCGTATCCACGGTTGTTTGATACTTGAGCTGACCGTTATTCATCTCACCAAGTACCGTCGCCTGCAATACTGCTGTGCCAGCAAGTGCAGAGTTCAGTACGACTGGAACTGTAATAATATTACCTTGAATATTGGCAGCCGTTATCGCTTGGGTCGAGATGACATCATTGTTCGCAAACGTTCCAATCGTTGTTTGTACTTCTAAGAGCTTACCAATAAGTGCATTCGCCTCAGCTACAGAGTTAGTGCGAATCTGTATATTAATATTCTGAGCCATATTAACATCGTAAACATCTTCAATATCGATGAAGCTAATACCCGCTTGCGACACCTTAACCAAATCAATGCTACTGGTACTACGCTGCGTGGTCAGCTCTCGCTCACCCACTGCTCTCACAAAAACACGTAAGTTACCATTGCTATCAAAGCTCAAATCACTTTCGTTAACTGTAAAGCTAGCTTTACCCTCTGAATCGGTGGTCGCGGTTGCATCACTAGCGATAAGGTTGCCGTCAGTATCAATAAGCTCTACTTTAGCATTTGCAATCGCAAGTCCCGTCCCATCAGTTAAAGTAGAAGACAGGGAGGTTGTACTATTATCTTTGAGATTTTTTTCAGATGCTGTAAGGGTGAGTGTTGTGCCAATTGCAGATAAGCTCAGAGACTTTTGTTCACGCACCTGCATATTGACAGTACCATCTATATCATATTGCGGCGTGACGATTTTGGCATTAATCACTACACTATGATTAAGGCGAGCATTGATACTATTAGCTGCTAACAATACACCCACATCAACCCGACCACTACTATCGCTTACAACTGTGCTCGATGTGGTCAATGCTGCTCCGCTTGACTCTAGGTTTTCGATGCTTAACTGTACTGGCACACCTGTGAGAATCCCACCGTTATTATCTGTTACGATGAATGAAGCTTGGGTCTGGTCGCCACCTGTAGTCAATGTTGGCTTATCAGATGACGCGATTAGCTGGTAGCTCTCAATTGTAGACGTATCCACTGCTACAATGTAGTTTTGCTCCAATTTAACATTTTCAGCTGTAGTAGTAGTCGCAGTTAATCGAATACCTGACTCTAGCGTCGCTTGGTTAACATTGGCACCATTTTCAAGAGTCAAATCAAAAGTCGCTACACCATCGCTGTTAGTGACGGCTGTGCCTTGGCTGACTGTCACGCCTGTACCAATAGGGTCGTTGACATTTAGAGTGACGGAACGACCTGCAATACTCTTGTCGTCTTTAGCAACGCGTACGAATACTTTGAAGGTATCCCCTTTGGTGTCAACAACTTTATTTGCGCCAACAGTGAGACTTTCAGTTGTACCTGTTGGTATATTGGTACGGACAGTACTCGTCTGCGTCACAATATTCCCACTACTATCAGCTGCAGATAATGCCACAATAAAACTTGTACCTAATGCAGTCTTTTGGTCTTCGGTTAAGTTGTTTGGTACTGCTAGAGTAAATACAGCCTTACCTGAATCATCAGTAGTCTGACTGCCACCTGTAGCCAGTGTAACGCCCTTACTTGCAATAGAGGCTGGCAGTGCGAGGAATACTTTTTGTCCGCTAATCACATTGCCTTTGTTATCTTTTGCTATCACTTCAACCTGTGTTTCACCACCATTTAGGTTTAAAGCACTTACTGAATTACCCAGTAAAGAGATGGCTGCTGTCATAGACTGAACTTTGACATTGACTTGTTGTTGCTTGCCAGTCAATGTCTCTGTCAAAGTGGCGGTCAATACTTGCTTGCTAAGCGCTTCTTTTTGCTCATCATTCAAGTTATTTGGAACTACAACATTGAAGCTAACCAAACCATTAGCATTTGTACTAGCAGTGATATTTGATGACCCAAGCTGACCATTTACTGTGAGCAGGCTTGCTAATTGTGGATTATCAAATACCAACTTCACTGTCTGATTAGCGACTTGCTCGCCAGATGACTGATTATTTAGCTGTGCTTGGATAATGGCAGTACTACCCACATTGTTTAGGATATATCCTGCTTGATTATCAATATTATTGGTGGCGTTCAAGATATTTAAACTAACGCTAGGCGTAGTGATTTTTACTTTCTGTATTTCTGAATTATAAGAAACGTTGTTTTCAGCATACGTTAGCTGATAGTTGATACCAGTGTTCTTTAAATCCGCTCGCTGTACAGCTGTTAAACCTTTAGGTACGTTAACAGCAAAAATCGCCTCACCATTAAAATCTGTAGTCGCTGTAGTTTGAGTGACTGTAACACCGTACTCTAGTGCTTTTGCACCTAGCTGGATAGTGACTGTTTTGTCTCTGACCGGCTGAGCAGTATTCTCTTTAGAGGTCAATCTCACACCAATATTACCGCTACCGCCCAACTCACTAATTTCTGGCGTTGTGATAGAAGCGAACTGTATACTGGTTGCTGGCTGCTCAACGTTTACTTTCTGAATAATTTTGGACTGAGTACCATCTTCATCAGTCAGTACTGCAGTGTAGGCAATACCTGTTTTAATTAATTGATCACGCTGTGCTTGGGTTAGGTTTTGACTAATACGAACGGTAAACTCTGCCACGCCATTGCTATTTGTGGTTTGTTCGTTACCTTGAATGGTAATACCTGTCGTAAAGCCTTCGTTAATAACAAGCTTGACTGTGCGTCCTACAGCAGCGCTGCCATCTTTACGCTTACCTAGAATTTGCAACTTAAACTGCTCATCTAGTATATTCGCAATTGCAGGTACGCTTTGCGCAGTCAATGTAATATCGCTTTGTCCGATATCTGCCCCTATACGGATACTTTCACTGCTGGCAGTACTTGGTACTCCCGACGCTTCTGTTATATTTGCAGACAATACAAAACTACCTGCCTTTTCAAGCTGGGCTTTTTGTGACACAGTCAAGTTATTAGGCACCCGTACCGTATAGCTAACTTCACCTTTAGCATTGGTTGTCTGTTCTGAGTTGTTCTCTAGAGTTAGTAGACCTGCATCAGCTAGGATTTTTGGTAAACTTGCTATTACTTTTTGCCCTTCAACTACACCACCGCGGCTATCATTGACACGGAAGCTGATCACTGCACTGCCACCTGAACTCGATAGCTCTTTTTTGCTGCTTTCGTTAAAGTTAATTTTGTATTTCGCAGTTGGAACAATAACTACGCTAGAAGAGCTTACTGTTGCTGTCGAACGGTTTGGTTCTGTGAGCACGACAGTGTAGCTAATACCCTTTTCTGCAAGCTCTTGACGTTCATCGGCACTCAACGCCGATGATATGGTTAATGCTACTGTCGCTTGACCATTGGCATCTAATACTAACTGTTCATTTGCTAGGCTGACACCTTCAAAGGCATCATTTAGCTTGATTGTTGCCTTTGCACCATTAATTTGAGTCGACACATTTGTATTTTTAGGTGAGGCAGTGATAGTAAGCTGCTGTGTATCACCATAAGCGCTAAGCTGCGTTGAATTTCCTGAAACTTTTAAATCATAGTCTGAAACAGGTAATGCAACAGGGAGCTTGCCAGATATGAGCTTAGTGGCCCCACTATTTTCTTTGATATTGATAGCATATACGATACCTTGAAGCAGTTTATTACGAGTCGCTGCAGGCAAATTGCTATCGATCTTAAGATTAAAAGTAGCAACACCTTTGGCATCAGTCATTTGGCTAGCAGTATCGACAGAGACACCCTCTATCTGAGCGAGTCCGAGACCAACCTCAACATCAGGAGCCAGCGCTCCTTTTTCATTTTTCAGCTGCACACTGATTACTGCTGTGTCGCCATAAGGGTTCAGCTTATTATTAGAGACAGAGCTGGTATCAAGACTTTGAGTAACACTCAGTTTACTTTCAGTGACCTGAGTACCATCTCCACTTCCCTCTCTACTAACAGAAACTTTTAACTCCTGCGGTGCAACAGCTGTGCCATCGGCTTTATTAGCAGTAGCTATTAATGTAAAGCCGTTTGCAATTAACATCTCTTTATCTAAGACTGCCTGCGGATTCAGCTTTAGTGTATATACAGCATTACCATTGCTATCAGTCACTTGAGTACTTTGACCTTCAATAGTGATACCATTAGTTTCAGAATTCACTACTTTCAATGTAACTGCTTTGCCGATCATTGCACCACCTGAGCCCACCTCAGCAGCTTTTACTGTTACATTAAAAATAGCCTGCTCATCAGATAGCTCGATGATAGTAGGCGATGTGCTAAGCTTCTGTAAAAAGAAATCAGGTTCAACTTCTGGTGTCTGCTCACCGCCACTATCACTACCATTATTTTCGTCAGGCTGCTCAGGGCCCAAATCAGGCTCTGGCGCAACCGTATCCGTGCCCCCACCACCACAACCCGCCAAGGCCAATGATAAGGTTAGCGCTGTCAGTTGAAACAATTTAGAAGTAGGTAGCAAATGATATGACATGTTTTTGACTCCGCATGAGCAGTAATTTATTCGAGCAAAAAGGCAGAAAACCATTACACAGAATTAAATAAGATTGGTAATGATACTTAGATTTACAGTGATACCGATGTATTAACAGATTGTATTAAATATATAACAGCAACTTTACTGACTTTTGTTATAACTTACAACTAAAAATTAATCTTTACTATTAAACAATCAACAACATAGCACGCTCATTTCAGGGTATAATATCTCTCCTTTAAACCAACAACTATCATAAAAATATTTGAGTATTCGTCTGTTTTATGGTATAAATGTCGGCTTTAAAATTTTCTGAATTGGTCAGCCTGTTATTTGCCTTTAGATAACAGTAAAACCAGCTCAACCTTCATATAGTTTTGTTTGGTGCAAAGCTGCCGCTTGCTGTGTCCATGCCGCATAAACGTGCAACTTGCCCAGACTGGTATGAGAAAAACTCATGCCTCATAGATTAGGAGTTCGCCATGTCTCGAGTTTGCCAAGTGACTGGAAAGCGCCCTATGGTGGGTAATAATGTTTCGCATGCAAACAACAAAACCCGTCGTCGCTTTCTACCAAACCTTCACAACCATCGTTTTTGGGTAGAGTCTGAAAACCGCTTTGTACGTCTACGTGTGTCTACTAAAGGTATGCGCATCATTGACAAACTTGGTATCGATAAAGTGTTAGCGGATCTACGCGCACAAGGTCAAAAAGTTTAAGTTAAAAATAGCAGCTGAGTGATGACTCTCATTATTTAGCTGCTGTTTTGCTACATTAGCTGTGGCAACTTGCTCTTTGAGACACGTACCTATCGTTTGAAGACCCCTCATTTACAGGAAAGCTATCATGAGAGATAAAATTAAATTAGTATCAACAGCTGGTACTGGGTATTACTACACCACTACTAAAAACAAGCGCACTATGCCTGGCAAAATGGAAATCAAAAAGTTTGATCCAAAAGTACGCCAGCACGTGATCTTTAAAGAAGCTAAAATCAAATAATCTTCATTTTATCAATGGTATTATTTGAACAAAAAAAGGGTTTATCAATGGATAAACCCTTTTTTTATGTTTGTATATTTAGCTATCTTCAGCTCACTAATAACTAGATCAACTGTAGTGCGTTGGTTCTTTATCATATACATGCGCATGCCACTTACTCATTTGCTTTTGCATAATGACCTGAATCGCAGCATGAATCATGTGTTGACCAATCACTTGAGTGTCACTACCAAGTAGCTCTTTTAGCTTGTCAGAAAAGTCGATAGTCATCAGCGGCGCTTCATCTTGCTCGGCATCACGCAACAACAATCTACCATCATCTGCTTCCACTAACTCTAAGGTGGTTTCTTTGGCAAACCCTGCAAACTGATCGCTACTTTCGTTGTCTACTTCTATATCATTATCGATATCATATGGCATTAATATGTTCCTTATTATCCCGTTTAGTACTGGTAGAGAAACTAGTGATTGCAAAGCCGTTATTTATTGAAAACAAACGCATTCGGCAAATCTATCATCTTACAGTAACGCGGGTAAATCTGTCTTACTCATACAATGGACGCTTTAACACTAGAATTCAAGGGCTATCACATCAGTCTTCACTATAAAAAACTTGGATGCCTTGCAATAAGGACACATTAGCGCCAATAGCGCAGTTTCGCTAACGTAAATAAGAAAGCAACGAACATCCCAAGGTAATAGACCAGTTTTAGCTCAAGGGTGGGATCGCGGTATTTAAAAGGCAGAGCAACAGTCGCCGTTGCAGTCGGAAGTATCAATAGCATCAGCAGCCAGTTCTCAATCACATTGAGCCAACCCTGTAAATCCGTCCCGTTACGCAGTGAAGCGAGCCCCATCAAAAGACAAGCTATGATTAAGCTGGTAAATAAGCCATTTGGTAAATCTTTTGGATAGATAATTTTGGCAATACTGGCCGGTACAATTCGCATATAAAATTCCAGCCATGCACATAGAACATGGCTTAATGATTAAAAAGTATAAAATAGCACGTCACAATGCAAGCATAAAAAAGCACTATATTTATAGCAAAACCCTTTAACTATAAGTGCCCATCAGCCATAACATCGATACACAAGAAGTCAAATAGCCCAAACTAATGGCATTCCAGCTCTCGATATGCAGTCCTTTAACCTTGTTGACTATACGAGAACCTACCCAAAAAAACAGCGGAATACCTAACATGAACGCAGGCACAATGACCGCAGCATGGCGCAACACTGTTCCGACATCATCACCCACCATCAAACGAAAGCCATAACCTGCCAAGCTCAGTACCAGCGCAAATATAGCCATGCCAATGGTAATACCTTTGGGCACCAAGCTACGTTGTGTCTCACTTTTCGGTGTCTGATCAGTATGTTTCATCGTCTCAGAAGGTTTCAATGAGTTGGTAGAATGTTTGTTGTCCATGATTCACCTTTACATGACTGGCCACTGCGCACAATTGCAAATGATATGGCCTACTTCAATACTGTTTTTTGGTCGCCAACACCGTTTATCGATCATGTCACAATATGCAGATTAGCTATTATTGGCTAAAGCCAACTCTGCGCGCATCTCATCAATAGCCGCTTTATAGTCTTTTTGGTTGAATATCGCAGACCCAGCGACAAACATGTCAGCCCCTGCTTCAGCAATCGCACGAATGTTGCTGGCTTTGACACCGCCATCTACTTCTAATCTGATATCTCGACCACTGGTGATGATACGCTGACGTACCTGACGTATTTTGTCTAATGTGTTATCGATAAACGACTGACCGCCAAAACCAGGGTTAACACTCATCAATAAAATTTGATCCACTTTATCCATCACACAATCTAGATGGTGTAACGATGTGGCAGGATTGAGTACCAAACCGCACTCTGCCCCACCATCTTTGATAAGCTGAAGAGAGCGATCAACGTGATGACTGGCTTCTGGATGAAAGGTGATGATACTTGCCCCCGCTTCCAAAAACTGCTCAATCATACTATCGACAGGTGATACCATCAAATGGACATCAATTGGCGCCTCCACACCATAGTCACGCAGCGCCTTACAAATCATGCTACCAAACGTCAAATTGGGTACGTAATGGTTGTCCATGACATCAAAATGAATCACATCAGCACCCGACTCTATTACCTTCTCCACTTCTTCGCCCAACCGCGCAAAGTCAGCTGAGAGTATCGATGGGGCAATAAGATAAGGTCTAGCAGGACTGTTCATAATTGGGCTACCTAATTCATGTTTATATAAGATATGGATAGATTAAAAGAAAATTCTAATTGGCTCACATATGCTGCGAGCCTTTGACATATTGATACTAAATACTTAGTTGTTTAGCGCTGCTTGTATTGGGTCTTACAATAAGCACGACCAACTTCGAAAGAGCGCTTTGCCTCATGCTTGGTAGCACGATTACTCACGCGCTTGCGGCATAAACGAAAAGATGATGGCTTTAGCTCTTGGCGCATGAGCTTGATAACCGCAGTCTCATCGAGACCATAGCTATGCTCTATCGCACCGAATGGCGTTCTGTCTTCCCATGCCATCTCTATCACGCGAGATATTTGCGTCTCATCAAGTACTCTCTCACCTGCATCGTTGACGGTTTTTGCGATATACTCTTTTGCTTTCGCTTCGGATACGTGGTCACTATCGACATCATGTTGCTTTTTTGCCAAAGCAGCGTCCATATCCGCTTGCATCGTTGCCCTTGTAGAGCGTGCATCTACTGATTTATCTTTCACGTTGGAAGCTGTCAAAACTTGATAACCTGCCATAAAAATCACCTTTTGAGCAGGAATGAGATAGCGAAAAACATATCACGGTCATCTGAATGACCTCTTAGCTCATTTGAGCCATATGCCAATGATGTTCGATATGATCATTAATCACCGTTTGGATAAAATAATAGCTGTGGTCATGCCCCGCTTGATAGCGTAATGTTAAGGGCTGTTCGGCTTTTGCACAAGCGTCTTGTAGTTTAGAAGTCTGTAGCTGACCTTCTGCTAAGAAATTATCAGCCGCGCCTTGATCAACCAAAATGCTCGCATACTGCTGACCCACTTTTTCGATCATCTGCGCCGCATCGGCTTGTACCCATAGAGACTTATCATCACCGAAGTACTCTGTATAGGCAGCTTGTCCCCAAGCAGACTCACTGGCGGCACACACTGGCGATAACGCCGATACGCTGACAAACTTACTTGGGAACTTAAATCCTAGCAATAACGCGCCGTGCCCACCCATCGAGTGCCCTGTAATACCGATGCTATCGATAGGAAACTCTGAGCGTAATAAGTCATATAGCTCATCAACGATGTAACTTTGCATATTGAAGTTGTCTGACCACGGTGCTTGAGTGGCATCAACATAATAGCTTGCACCTTGACCAACAAAATAGCGCTCATCATTTGGTACATCGCTGTCTTCACTACTTCTAGGCGAAGTATCAGGTGCGATAAGTATCATACCAAGCTCGCTACATTTTTGTTGAAAATGACCTTTATGCGTCACATTGTCCGCGTTACACGTCAGACCCGATAGATATAATATCGCAGGACAACGTCGTCCAGCCAAGGCCTCATCAGGTAGATAAATACTAAACGTCATAGAGGTTTTGGTAGACGTCGATTCGTGACTATAATAATGCTGCTCACCATTAAAACAGCGATTTACACTTTTTTGGGTAAGCTGTTTATGGTTAGACAAACTATGACTATAAGAATTCTGCATGAGTGATATCCTTTTTATTCAAAAAACCAACGATGGCGTTTAATAAGTACTCGTTATTTGATACTAGCATTTGCCAGTTACTAGATCATTTCTCATATTTATTCGGCAGCTGCATCTACTTCGCCTACCGATAGATTAGCAGTAGTTTCAGGTAAAGCATTGACGGTCGTAGAAGCAGTATTATTCGTAAGACTTGCAACTGAAGGTCGCGCTTTATCAAACAGCACTTGCTCAAATGCAGGTAAGGCGGTTTCCATCAAACTGCCGATTACCATCTGCGGCTCTGATGGCTCAAACCCCATTGCGCTCTCACGCTCATTGACACGTATACGAGCATCCTTAAAAGCCGACTCAAAACTGGTATTTCCTCTCAAGCTTTCAGCAAAAAATGCTTGACCAAAATACGTCATCTCAGCCGTATTGGTACAACCAAAAGATGCTTTGTCAGCGGCTGATGCCGTTATCACCACTGTAGTCGGAGACGCTAGTTCATCGATGAATGAACCCGAATAACAAGAAGATACCACAATCACACGCCAGCGAATACCCGAGGCATCCAGTGCTTCACGAAGCCATGCAGCATCTAGATTGTCCATCGCGATTGGCGGATTCGCTAACTGAACGATATCCTCGTTACCATGTGAAGATAGCGTCAAAAACAACACATCTTCGTCAGCATTCATCTGCTGACCGATTTTTTTCAAGCCGCGTAGGATGCTGGTTTTGGTCGCAATTGGCTCGTCCATCCAACTATACGTATTATTAATCAAAGACAACGAGTGCCCGCTGGTCCCAAAACGCACATCAAACAGCTCACGCACTTTATTGATCTCAGAACGAAAGACGTTTTGACCAGAGAACCCTGCCACACCCATAAAGTACCAGTCGGTTTTGCCATCGATACTTGGGTCTATACTATTTAATGCTTGCTGTAATAAACGGGGCTGCTCATATAGTGCCGCCTCTTCCAACACAGGCTCTACTGGAATTTGCTTAAATATAGGCTGATCAGCGACATTGCGCTGCCAGATCGTCAACAATGCCACCGCCCCAACCAATATGATGATTCGCTCCCACCATGGTATACGCAGGCGACGAGAAAAAATCCATAGCAAAGAAAGCGTCTGCCATAAAAACAATACCAAAAATAGTATGGGTAAAAACGAGTAACTCCACTCAGGTAACCAGCCATAGCTACCAAAAAACTGTACCAAGCTCTGCAATAATGCAGATAAGGTATCAGCAACCAACCAAAGAACGACGGGCACAAAAACCAGTGTCTGATTGCTGGCTCGCCGTGCCAAAATAATACCGCTTAATAAAATAATCATCGGCCAGATCAAATAACTGACCAGCCCCTGCTCATTGAATATACTACCACTTTCAGCCGCCAACCACGAAAATAGGACGTTACTACCAAGTGCCAATAAGGCAAATACAGCAAACTGCATAAAGGTGGGCTTTACCCAAGAAAACGCCCGAGTTGAACCCACCAACATCCACAAAGTTGCGATAATATTGGCAGCGAAATTAAGCGAAAAACGCTGGAGCGATACGGTTTTTAACGACGTAAGTGACAAAGACTTAGACCTCTAGCCAGTCGAGAAAAATAAAATGACCCAATGATAACTATCATGATGTCGTCGCCGCTTGATGTAATCGACTTACGATTTTTTCACGGCTGTAGACATCTATTTATATTGAATTCACGATGGAATGTTTATCGAAGATGACTAGCATTAACCAATAGTTTAGCTCGCTAATCTATCGCGATTGTAACGGATTGTCGGTCAAGAGGATAAGGATGATTTGTAAAATTCATTCAAATATGACCATAAACCTCAATAAAAAAGGAGGCCTTGCAGACAAGACCTCCTTTTACATCAATTACCAGACATTATCTCATCAATAGCTCATTAACGCGCTTTAGATAAGCGGCTGGATCCTCTAACTGCCCGCCATCTGCTAACAACGCTTGATCAAAAATGACTTGCGCCAAATCATCAAACTGCTCGCTGCTCTCAAGCTTCTTAATGAGTGGATGATCAGGATTGACCTCTAGCGTTGGCTTACTTGCTGGTACATCCTGACCCATTTGCTGTAGCATCTGAATCATTTGCGGTGATAGCTCACCTTCACCAACGACTAAGCAAGCAGGGCTATCAACCAAACGTGTTGAAACCTTAACATCTTTAGCACGCTCGCCTAACGCAGTTTTAAGCTTATCAACGACAGGCTTTAGGGTTTCTTCGGCTTTCTCGGCTTCGGCTTTTTCTGCTTCATCCTGCAAATCGCCTAGATCTACGGCACCTTTGGCAATGTTTTGCAGCGGTGTGTCATCGAATGAGGTTAAGAAGTTCATTGCCCATTCGTCAACACGGCTGGTCATCAAAATAACTTCGATGCCTTTTTTCTTAAACAGCTCAAGTTGCGGACTGTTTTTTGCTGCAGCTAGATTATCAGCCGTTAAATAATAGATGGCTTTTTGCCCATCTTTCATACGGCCTTTATAGTCTTCAAAGCTGGTCTCAAGGCCATCTTGGGTGCTGGTGGCATAACGCAATAGCTTAGCAATACGTTCTTTATTACCGGCGTCTTCACCCAAGCCCTCTTTGATGACATCGCCGAACTCTGCATAGAACTGGGCAAATTTTTCTTGCTTGTCACTGTCTTCGCTATTGGCAAGGCTGGCCAGCAAAGTCAAGATACGGCGGGCGTTACCATCACGAATAGATTTTACATCGCGCGACTCTTGTAATAGCTCACGGCTCACGTTCAGTGGCAAGTCTGCTGAATCGATCACCCCTTTCACAAAACGCAAATACATCGGTAATAGCTGCTCAGCATCATCCATAATAAAGACGCGCTTCACATAAAGCTTTAGACCGTGCTGCTGCTCGCGAGTGTATAGATCCATCGGGGCTTTTTTAGGGATATATAAAAGCTGCGTGTACTGTACGCGGCCCTCGACACGGTTGTGCGTCCACGTAAGCGGCGCGTCCATGTCATAAGTGATGTTTTTGTAAAAATCAACATACTCATCATCGTCGATTTCAGAGCTTGAGCGTGTCCATAGCGCACTGGCTTTATTGATGGTTTCCCACTCATCCGTCAGTACCATCTCGCCACCAGTAGGCGTGTCATCATTTTCGTCATCGACGACATCTTCTTGCCAGATCTCTTTACGCATCTGAATGGGCAGACTGATATGGTCAGAGTATTTATTGACCAAGCGCTTGATCTTGCTGCGGTCTAGGTAGTTATCTTCGCCCTCGCTATATTCTTCTTTTAGGTGCAAAGTGATCGCGGTACCGCGCGTGTCTTTGGTAATAGGCTCAACCGTAAAGCTACCAGTACCATCTGATACCCAGCGCACGCCTTTATCAGCAGGCTCACCCGCTTTACGTGATTCAACACTGATGGTGTCAGCCACGATAAAACCTGAGTAAAAACCAACACCGAATTGACCAATTAATTGTCCGTCTTGTTTTTGTGATTCAGACAATTTGTCTAAAAACGCTTTGGTGCCTGATTTGGCGATGGTACCTAAGTTTTCGATGGCATCGGTTTCATTCATCCCAATACCGTTATCAGTAAAGGTAATAGTTTTGGCGTCTTCATCGACGGCGATACGGATTTTTAATTCGCCATCGTCTTCATAAAGGCTATCATCATTGGTGGCTTCAAAGCGCAGCTTATCGCAAGCATCCGACGCGTTAGAGACGAGCTCACGGACAAAAATATCAGCGTTAGAATATAGTGAATGCGTGACCAAGTGCAGTAGCTGGGCGACTTCTGCTTCAAACGTATGTTTTTTTAATTCTGGATTCAGACCTTCAGCTTGAGTTGCTTCACTCATAAAAACTCCTTTAAATTCTATGAAAGACCTATTATCAGATAACGATATACTCACTAAGACCGCTCTCATAATGTTAGAGACCCTGCCGTATGTGATACCGTTAAACTGTCTATACTAATAGGGTCATTGAGAAAAAATTCAAGCTCAAAAGCCCTATTCAATAAAAAACACCGCGCTTGTTTATCAAGGCGGCGTTCTGGTATCAGTCATTTTTTAGCGCAAGAACAAAAGCTAACCACTATTCTGAATAAGCCTCTATTAATAACTCCCAAATAGTCGTCAGTTTTTTGGAAAATTGAGTATATGCTTTCATAGTCACCTCTATGTCGATTGATATCGTCTGGTTGGTAATATCGTCTTATTAGCTACTATTAAAACCATTTCTCCAATATTTGTATAATTAATTGATTACAACATATCGTTTCGTTTTCCAAAATTACTAGACAGTTGATTCTTTCTCTTTTAACGTGGCATCGGGCGGATGGTCAGTATTTGCTCGCTACGACCAAAGGGACCATGCACATCGTGGAGCACAGCACTGGTCAGCCCGATACCATCAGCGCCATACTGCTGTACCGCCTCGATACCGAGCCAGCGACCTTTAGGGACACGGTGCATATGGATTTGCAGGTCTGTATTGGGAAACATCCACTCTAGTTTTGACAGACCTAAACCCAGTCTTGGTACCACGCCATTGGCCGTATCGACCATGCCCAGCAGATGCACCATATCATCAGTGGGTACGCCCTCTACCATCTCGACATCGTTGGTTATCCAAACCATGCCGCGACCTTCTCGGCGATCTGGAGCGGCCACCAAGCGCACACTTTCGATAAAGCCGCCCGGCCAGCCTTTCATGTCTTCCCAAACGGGCAACTCTTCAGGTTTGTATTTTGCTGGTTGATCTTCAAGTCCAGCAATCTCACTAGTATCTTGCGTAATCAGTCGCCATGCTCTTGCAATAATGGCATCTCGACCACGGCTACTCATAACCGCTTCAATCAATTCAATGGTTTTACCTGGTCGGATGCAGCGAGTAGTAATGGTAAAGTCATCGAGCGGTATCAGGCCTAAAATATCAAGACTGACACGAGCAATACGGGTATTGGCTTGCGGCGCAAAGTTATTAATCTCAGCTGTCAGAAGACCTGTCGCTGGTGCCATATGCTGCTCATGCTCATTCCAAGCGCCTTGTGCATGCTTGGTTGGCTGGTAATGCGCCAGACTAACTCCGTCTTCTGGCTGTTCGCGTTTAATAAATTTGTAATAAGCAGTCATAACTATTCTCTATTTCCTATATTTGGCATTTTCACCTATATTTTTTATTTATGCTTGTATTTTCTATTTATGGGTAAGCTCTTGTTTTCTTAGTATGAGAATACCGCGAGCTTTTTGTATGAAGAACAGTAAGCAAATCATTATGACTGCGAGAACAGCGTAAAGAACGCTTTTTTCTGCCATAAACTTCATGATATTCATAAACAGTACAAAGACCACTGCCACCATGACAAGCATATTGAGTTTCAGTTGCTTATTCACTTCAGCGAGCGTGGCTTCTGCCAATACAAATCTGGCTTTTGGTTCTTTCATGCGAGCTTATCCATATAAATGATGATTCATACAAATACGAGGGCGTGTCCTAATTACTTACCAACTTGGGTGACAGGAATCCGCAAGGCTTTCGGCAGACTAAACGTTACGTTTTCTTCAATACCAGATAGCTCACTAGGCAGATCGCCCCCCCAGTCCTGCAACTGTTGTAACACTTCTTGGATCAGCACTTCAGGCGCGGATGCGCCAGCGGTCACGCCGATACTCTGCACACCATCCAACCAACGCTTATCCATCTCACTAGCGTTATCAATTAAATATGCACGGCAATTCATACGCTCAGCAAGCTCGCGCAGACGATTAGAGTTTGAAGAGTTTGGCGAGCCGACGACTAAAACGACTTCGCAGCGACTGGCCAAATCTTTTACCGCATCTTGGCGGTTTTGGGTGGCATAACAGATGTCGTCTTTACGGGGACCTTGAATACTAGGGAACTTTTCACGCAGTGCATCGATAACACGAGCCGTATCATCCATCGACAGGGTTGTTTGAGTCACAAAAGCCAAGCGTTCGGCATTTTCCACAGTGAGAGCAGCAACATCAGCTTCGTCTTCCACTAAATGGATTTGCCCACCGTTTTTTGCATTGAATCGACCCATCGTGCCTTCTACTTCTGGATGTCCGGCATGTCCTATCAACACGGCATCCATACCGTCTTGTGCAAATTTTGCCACTTCAATGTGTACTTTAGTGACCAAAGGGCAAGTGGCATCAAATACGGTAATATCACGGCGACCAGCTTCATCTTCGACTGCTTTAGAGACGCCGTGAGCAGAGAAAATCACCACAGACCCATCCGGTACTTCGTGAAGCTCTTCGACGAATACCGCGCCCCGATTGGCCAAATCCGACACCACAAATTTATTATGTACAACTTCATGACGGACATAGATGGGTGGCTCAAAACGTATTAGTGCTTCATTAACAATCGCAATCGCACGGTCCACACCAGCACAAAACCCACGGGGATTGGCAAGATAAATTTGCATAAAAAGGCCTATCGTCGGATAATTTATATCTAAAGCTTATGTATAAAAGCTTTGATTCAAAAGTTGGGGCAAAATCAATGCTCTACTTTAGCATAATTTGATTTTATTGCCCTCAAAAATAGCAGCGCACTCATTGCAATATGTCAGGTGCAAACATCAACATGCTAGCTACATATTGCAAAACCCACTTTATCTCATATAAAAGCAGTTTATAATGACGCAACTACGATGATTTCTATCGCCATACATGATGGCGTTTTTTCTTTTTTCCAGTCTCTACCACTGACTGAATCGTCTTTTAGTCTGTTACTAAGACGCATTTTACTAGCACATATTCCATTAGGATAAATTGTATGACAGGTTCATTATTTATTGTTACTGCCGCCTCAGGTACGGGCAAGACCTCACTGGTTAAGCAATTACTTGCTACGACCAACGACTTAACGGTCAGTATCTCACATACGACTCGCACCCCGCGCCCAGGCGAGATTGATGGTCAGCACTATCATTTCACAGATACTGATAGTTTTACCAATGGTATCAATGCGGGTCTATTTTTAGAGCATGCAGAAGTATTTGGTAACTATTATGGCACGTCAGAGAAAAGCGTACGCACCCAACTAGCAGCGGGGATTGACGTTATCTTGGAGATTGACTGGCAAGGGGCGACGCAAATCAGAGAAATCTTTGCCGATGCCATTATGATTTTTATTCTACCACCCAGCATTGCTACATTGCGCCAACGTCTCTCAACCCGTGCGCAGGATTCTGTAGAAGTGATAGAGCGCCGTCTAGCTGGCGCGGTCACCGAAATGGCACAATACGTAAATGCTGACTATGTCGTGATCAATGATAATTTTGATGTAGCCTTAGCTGAGCTAAAAGCGATTATCGTGGCGGATAGACAAACCCTTAGCCGTCAGCAGCAGCGTTATCATCGCACGATTAGCAACTTGCTAAATAAGCAAGTAGAAGAGTAAACTAGGCTACAATGCTCGTCAGGTGCTTATCTAACAAGTAGATATAAAAAGCAACTACGCGACTTGGCAAAAAATGCTATAATATTTAGCTATCCCCTTTTATGTATTTGATATTATTTTTATTGAGTGGCGGGCAAGGTCCGTGGCTAATAAAAACAACCGAGGTAGCTATTTATGGCACGAGTAACGATTGAAGATTGTTTGGATAATGTTGATAATCGCTTTGAGCTAATTTTGGCCGCAAGCAAACGCGCCCGTCAATTGGCCAAAGGTATTGCCGAGCCGTTGGTTGATGTCGATAATGACAAGCCTACAGTATTGGCGTTACGTGAAATTGCCGCTGGAAAAATCACCCGCGACATTCTAAATCAACCAGAGCATAACTTTGCAACGAGCTCATTAGATTTAGCATTGTCAGGCGATCATAGCTTCTAAAAAGCTATTTTTGATAAGGTTTGTTTTGCCAAGTCTTTGAAGCTGATAATGGCTTTATAAGATAAACATAACTTTATTGATAACAAAAACCACAGCATAGGCTGTGGTTTTTTGGTTGTAACTGTATTGTATTTGCTGTTTTGATAGCCATTTATCTATCAAAATAGCCCACTGAGTCAAATTTTTTCATCGCCTACTCGCTTATCAGTTGACATTGAATGCGATTTGCGATTAATTAGAGAATGGCCTATCCCTACTTAAGTTTCGTATGGTTGGTCAATATTCAGTCACCATTCACTGCTTACTTCAATCCATAATCAAGTCAGTCATGGACAATAGGATCGTCATTTATGAGTCAAACCCTACCCAAACTCAGTCATCATCTCGTCGATGACGCTCAATATAACTTGCTGCGTTCAGTCGGTTATCTCACTGCTGCTGAGCGCCGTGACATTGTTGATGCCTGTGAGTTCGGTGATATTGCGCACATTAAAGACAAGCGTAAATCAGGGGAACCTTATATCACTCACCCTATCGCAGTGGCTGAGATACTGGCGGGCTTTCGCTTAGATCGAGATACCATTATTGCAGCGATTTTGCATGATACGGTCGAAGACACCGACGTGAGTGACGAGCAGCTCGAGCAGCGTTACGGCAAGATAGTGGCTAGGCTGGTCGATGGTGTGACAAAACTAAAATCCTCCTCTCACAATAAGCAGCAAAACAAAGCCGCGACCTTTCACAAAATTTTAACAGCCACACTCGCAGATCCACGGGTACTTATTATTAAGCTTGCGGACCGCCTGCATAATATGTCCACGCTTGATGCCGTGCGCCCTGAAAAACAACGTACGACAGCACAAGAAACGTTAGATTTTTATGTGCCATTTGCACGCTTGATGGGTCTTAATGATATCGCCGATTATATTGAGGTGCTGTGTTATCGTAACCTTGATTCTGATATGTACAACAAGATATCTGATAAGCTGCTACAGCATGGACTTGGGCGTAATTTCCAAAGAGAAGCCATTCATCGTTATCTGAGTATCGTGCTTAATAATTTGGGGCTCAACGGACTGGTCAAAGTGTTAGACAATCGTGTGGTCATTTACCGTCAGTTTTTCCGCAATCGCGGAGAAATTAACACGCTGCTACGTCACTATGCATTTGAGATTGTCCTCGATAATATCGAAGCTTGTGACAAGTTGGCGTATTATCTTATTAAAAAGTATCAAATTGATGATACGCACATTGCTGATAATATTCGCAGGCCGTTACCAGGTGGCAATCAATCACTCACGCTCATTTATGAGCGCGACAACGATGTCGTAAAAGTGACTATTTTGACCAAGCAAATGCAAAGTGCTGCAAGGCTCGGCGTTATCGGTGCAGAGCACGCCTCTGAAGTCAGTCAATCAGTTATCCAAGCGTCACTGCGTAACATGAAAGACTTGGTCGATGAAGACAACTTAAATGAGAATAGTCCTAACTTTTCAGCAGCGGTCTCGACTATTAATGAGCTGATGGATTATTTGCATTCGAGTAAGATTATTTGTTATAGCCCGCAAGGTCGTGCCTATGAGCTACCACAAGGGGCAACAGCATTAGACTTTGCTTACGCAGTCGGGCCTATGGTTGGTAACGTCGCTGTCGGTGCCAATATCGATGATAAAGCAGCAAAACTCGGTACCGTGGTAAAAAACGGACAGTCCGTTGAAATTGAGATAAACAGTCACTCAGAACCAAAAGCAGAATGGTTAGGATTTGTGGTGACCAACAAAGCGCGTGAAGAGATATTACGTTGGTTCAAAGACTTATCTACCGCTGACAAGCAGCATCATGGTCGTCAAGCGTTAGATCGTGCCCTTAAAACCTATCAAAAAACGCTCGATGACCTAACAGAGGATGATTGGAAAGATCTGACTGAATGGCGCGGTGTGACTGAAAAAAACGCCCTATTCGAACAAATAAGCTCCGGTACACTACTGCCACAGCTTGTAGTCACTCGTTTGTTTAACGATGAAGTCAGTGACGTACAAGCCAAAGCGCACAACGAAGACATGACACAGCCACAGCAGCTGATCGCCAATGCCTCTGGGGTTGAGCTCGATTTTGCTAACTGCTGTCATCCAATCTATGGTGACCCTATCGTTGGGCACTTATCTCGGCACGGCTTGGTCGTTCATCGACACAAATGCTTTTCGCTTGACGACATTCGTAAAGACAATCCCTATCAGGTGATTCAACTGCGTTGGCGCAGTGATAACGCTGTAAAACAAGGTGAAACAGACGAGCATGATATAAAAAATAGTGGCAAAATACGTTTTCCTGCTTACTTAAAGCTGTCTATTGCGCTTAGCGATGAGCAAATCAGTAAAGTGATTTATCATCTGCGCCAGCTGCATATGGGGGTTGAAACCGTTGACGTGCGTAATAGTGATACTATCATCCATATCATCGTACGCAGTCGCAATCACTTGGCTCAAGGCATTCGTGAGCTGCGTTCATTACTCGGCTTCCCTAACATCATACGGCTATATCAATTATAATAACCCTGCCTGTCTAGCAAACTCTTTGTCTAGTCAGATTTGAACGCATCGCGCTGAGGTTTTGACAATCTCTAAAACAATAATAGGCACTGTTGCTTGTCAGTGAGCAACAGACCAACCAATAAAATACGAAAAGGACATAATATGACTCGTCAAACAATCCAAACAGATAAAGCTCCCGCAGCTGTAGGCACTTACTCACAAGCCGTAAAAGTTGGCAACACCGTTTATATTTCAGGTCAGCTTGGTTTTGACCCTGAAACCATGGAATTAAGAGAAGGTTTTAAAGCACAGGCTGAGCAAGTGTTCGAAAACATTAAAGCGATCTGTGAAGCGGCTGGTGGTAGCATCAACGACGTGGTTAAATTTAATGTATCTTTGACTGATTTAAGTGACTTTGCGGTTTTAAACGAAGTATTTGTGGCGAACCTAAGCGAGCCATATCCTGCTCGTGCTGCCGTACAAGTCGCAGCCCTACCTAAAGGTGGCGTGGTCGAAATCGAATCTATCTTATATATTGACTAAACTGATAGTAATTTTTTTAGATACTCCTATAACAGTCAATCTATCATAAGCTTAGCATCATGCTAAGCTTATTGGTCTCTGCCTCTTTTTCTTCATTTCACATCAATATTAATCTGATAAGACTGCGAAGCCGTTTATGTTGGTACAAGTTGCGCTGCCCGTACCCCTTTATCGGGTGTTTGACTATAGCTTACCGGCGGATATGCTTGCTTCGCCAGACCGTCTGATGCCGTCAATTGGAAGTCGCGTTGAGGTTTCATTTGGCCGCCAAACCTTAATTGGTATCGTGATTGCTCATGTTTCTGAAGATGAAAGCAGTGTACCCGTCAATAAAATCAAACCGATTAATAAATGTTTGGACGCTGACCCTATTTTGGATCCCAGCATGCTCAAGCTGGCTTATTGGCTGGCGCGTTACTATCATTATCCACTTGGTGATGTCTTAGCCGTCATCCTGCCAAGCCTTGTCCGCCAAGGTAAGCCACTAGATCTGCTAATTACTCATTGGCGAATATTGCCGCATATCACTGATGAAGATTTTCGTGCCAATGCAAAAAAGCAAAAGCAGCAGTTTGACATGCTAAAGCTACATGGTGAGCGCGGTGCTAGTGAAGATGTTTTGCTATTAGAAGGGATGCAGCGAGCATTTTTAAAAACGCTCGAAGACAAAGGTCTAATCGAGCGCTATATCCAAACCAAGCAATCCCCTTCTCCCGTGAAATTGGCAAAAATGCCGCTTGTTCTCAATGATGAGCAGAAACTTGCCGTTGATGCCATCGTTGCTGCGCATAAATCTGAAATCTATACTGGCTTTTTATTAAATGGTATTACTGGTAGCGGCAAAACTGAAGTCTACTTACAAGCGATGCAGGCGGTACTAGAAGCAGGCAAGCAAGTGCTGATCTTGGTGCCAGAAATTGGTCTCACACCGCAAACACGTGCACGCTTTGCTAGTAGATTTGCCGCTCATATTGTTTTGCTGCATTCCGGCTTGACTGATACCCATCGTTTGCAAGGCTGGCAAGACTGCCGCACCGGTCATGCACAAATTATCATCGGTACGCGCTCAGCAGTGCTCTATCCATTTGCAGCATTGGGATTGATAGTCGTTGATGAGGCGCATGATGGCTCGTACAAACAGCAGGATACTCTACGTTATCATGCGGCTGATGTCGCACTCTATCGCGGCCTACAGCACAACATACCAGTCATATTAGGTACGGCAACGCCTTCTCTTGAGCATCTGAAACTGGTCGAAGACGGCAAGCTGATAGAGTATCAACTACTGACTCGTCCCGGCAATGCCAAGCCTGCAACCATGCAACTGATTGATGCGCGCCTGCAAAGCACTCACCAGCAAGCGCAACATGATGGTGCTCGCTATGACACGGGGCTGACAGACTCAATGATTGGGGCAATTAAGCAAACGTTAGAAGCCGGCGATCAAGTCCTGGTATTTTTGAATCGTCGTGGCTATGCGCCTGTTTTATTGTGTGAGGCTTGCGGTTGGCAGGCAGATTGTCCCCGCTGTGATGCTCATTTGACCGTTCACTATAACAGTCTGGCGCAGCGCAGCGGCTATTCAGGTAGCTCTTATTTAAAATGCCACCATTGCGATTGGCAGGCTTATATTCCTACAGTATGCCCTGATTGTGGCAGTCAAAACCTAGATGCCAAAGGTATGGGTACGACAAGGCTCAGCGAAAACCTGCATGCAATCTTTGCCAATCCCCAAACCAGCAAAGTGATTTATCCAATTATCCAAATCGATCGTGATACCACAAGACGAAAAGACAGCTGGGAAAATATCTATCAGCAAATCAATCAAGGCGATCCTGCGATATTAGTTGGTACACAAATGGTGGCTAAAGGTCATCACTTTCCTAATGTCACGCTGGTCTGCTTACCCAATGCCGATCGCGGATTTTTATCAGCAGACTTTCGCTCACCTGAGCATACAGCGCAGCTCATGATACAAGTAGCTGGCCGTGCGGGTCGAGGTGACAAAGTGGGTCGCGTCTTGATCCAGACCCTACAGCCTGACAATGAATTACTGTTAAAACTGGTCAAAGATGGTTATTTATCGTTTGCCCGCGAGCTACTGCAAGAGCGTAAAATGATGGGCTTACCGCCTCACAGTCATGCCGCACTGATACGCTGTGAGGGCAAGACGCTGGCAGCTACCACACAAGCGCTCAAGGATGCTATTGCTCACTTACCCAGTGCGCACCATCTTGCGGTTCTTGGTCCTATTGATGCCCCAATGAGTAAAAAGAACAGCCGCTATCATGCGCAGCTACTACTCTTAGCCAAAGATCGTGCGCACTTACATCATGTATTGAACCAATGGTGGCAGCCCGTACTTGCCTTACCAAGTGCTAAATACCTCAAGCTTACCTTAGACATTGACCCCGTTGGTTGGTAAAACCGACACTTATCATTCGTCGGTGTTCTATATAGTGTTGTAATTTTTGTGATTTGTGCCTCCTAATGATTTTTACTTTGTCGTTACAGCTTCTCAGGCGTGGCTATGTTAGATTTATAACCACTATCAGGTGGTATGTATCCAAAAACCTCCTGCTACCTGAACCACAATGGATATTGTTTACTAAACCTCGCTATTAGCTGACTTGAGTGTTGTTATGAATCAAAATAATCTTAGCACTGACGAGCACGATCATAATCACCATAGCCATGAGTACAGTCATGACCATGACGACCAGTTAGAATCGTCATCATCGCAAGACACCAAAGGTTATCAGCGCACCTTGCTGTTTAGCTTTATTATTATCACTGGTTATATGTTTATAGAGGCTATTGGCGGCTGGCTTACTGGTAGCTTGGCGCTATTGTCCGACGCAGGTCACATGCTGAGCGATGCGGTTGCTTTAGGCGCGACCTTGATGGCATTCAAAATTGGTGAAAAAGCAGCCACGCATCAAAAAACATTTGGCTATAAGCGTTTTGAGATACTGGTCGCGACCCTGAATGGCGCTACGCTCGTTTTTATCGCCTTGATGATTTTTTATGAAGCGATCAAACGCTTTAACTCTCCACCAGAAATCGCAACCCAAGGTATGCTGATTGTGGCGACGGTCGGTATGCTGGTCAATATCTTAGTTGCATGGCTCATGCACCGCGGCAGTCAAGGTGGAGAGTCACACGGGCACAATCATGGTAGTAACGATGCCGCATTAACAAAAACACCCGATAATAAAGAACCTGTCAATCTCAATATGCAAAGTGCTTATTTGCACGTGCTGAGCGATCTGCTGGGCTCTGTTGCTGCTATTATCGCTGCGCTGTTGATGATGGGGTTTGGCTGGGTATGGGCAGATGCTGTGGCATCCGTGATTGTCGCCATTCTTATATTAGTCAGTGGATACCGTGTCGTACGTGATTCTGTGCATATATTAATGGAAGGCACCCCTGCCAACATATCGCTAGTCAACGTTGAGCAAAAATTACTCGCACACCCTCAAGTACAAAAAGTCCATGACCTACACGTTTGGAGTATTACCAGTGGCCTACACGCCCTATCTTGCCATGTCGTAGTCGATGGAGACATGAGTATTCATGAGTCGAGTAGCCTCATTGCCAATCTTGAACAAAGCCTATCAGCGCTCGGTATTCATCATGCGACTATTCAAGTTGAAAGTTTGTCACATCCACAAAACGGCTCACATAGTGAGGCTCTTGTTTGCGATATTTCGGGACAAGCACCTGCTGGCAACAGTCATATTGGTCATAATCATTAAGAGCAAATACCAGTATAGAAACTTGGCCAATTATTGGTTATGTTTTATCAAATGATATAAATAAAGCAATATGTGCCAAATAATCCAAGCAGCCATCAACACCCAAAGGCTGATACCAACCACGAGTAACATCATTCTGACCCATATATCGAGGCAGCCATTGCAGATATTTGGCAAATAAGTAGGCCCCATATTTGACATCATCAGCAACCAAAACGCAAGTGCGAGTATGACACTGGTACAAATGACGATAAAGGCTATTTGCCAATCATCTTCAATGAGGCTCGCCACTTAGGACAAGCTGTCAGTTCTGATGAGTAGTTACTCATAAAGGTCATTCTCAATAATCTGATTGGCTATAAATCATTGTTGTCTTACATAGTATTAAAAGTGAAAACCTATGAGCCAATAAAAGAAGAAGGTTTCACCTAAGTTTGCCTAAAACTTGTTTCTACGATTGTAATAGCATGTTAAAACTGATGAAAAACCCTATCTCTCGACCATATTTTTGATATAAATTCTGTATACTTAAGACTGACTACCCCTTTTCACGATCTATTGATGATATAACATTATGTCTAGACGTTCAGCACCCTTTGTCGCCCCAGACTATATCGATGATCCTACGTCAAAAGACGGCAAAAAACACGCCAAAGTTTTGCTATCGACGCTGCAAGAGGACATTGCAAACTTTCGTCATGAGCAGTTTCCGCCTGATATTTTGCGCCAGATTCGCGATATGCCTATCTATGAAGGCAACTTAGCAGAGGTACAGGCTTATCAGCAACGTTGGCAAAATCTACTTGAGCGCGCCAAGGATTTTTATCCAGCGGCCAATATGCCACCTGATTATCTGCCACTGCCTGCCAGTCTTGAGATACCGCAGTTTATCTACCATGTTCAGCGCCTACATTTAACCAAAACGCGAGCCAAGGAATCTAAAAGCTTTGGCTCAGTTGGGGCACTAACTGATAAATGTGGTGACTATACTGATGATGAAGTCGCTCGCATGACAGCGGTACTGGATAATGATGACGACGCGCGTTTGGTCGCTCATCGTGAGTTTATCGATCTGCGCGCTTATGTGTTTTGCCGCGATAGCAAAGGTGAGATGCTAGAGCCTGAACGGGTACGTTTTTATCGTACTGGCCTTATTGTCCATGCTTTGCCTGATTTTAAGATTGTCGACAGCAGGCAAACACCGCGCAAGCGCCGCAATGACGCTTATAACAATCCGCTTGCAGATAATGGTGTTTGGAAGATTTATCGCAAAAAATAATGTATGTTGATGCTATATTTTTTCGCGAGTCTAATTTTAGTTATACCCGTTTTAAATTGCTTATTTTGTCCTAATTTCTGAGGATTCCAGATGTTCGCTGCCGCCGCCGGCTCACCAAATTTAATGTTACAGGCCACTATCTTTTTGGGAGCAGCGCTGCTCTTTGTTCCCCTTGGTAAACGCTTCGGTATTGCAACGGTCCTAGGCTACCTCATCACAGGGCTTATATTGGGTCCAAGCGGTTTGGATGTGGCGGGTGATGCTGAAAGTCTACTGCACTTTTCAGAGTTTGGCGTGGTCATGCTGCTATTTATCATCGGGCTTGAGCTGCAGCCATCGCGGCTTTGGGCGCTGCGCCGCTCTATATTCGTTCTTGGCGGTCTACAGGTTGGGCTGACTGGTACACTATTGATGGGGCTATTGCACCATTTTTTCGCCTTACAGCTAGATACTGCTTTTATCGTTGGCTTTGGTTTAGCACTCTCCTCGACCGCTTTTGTGCTACAGATATTGACAGAAAAACAGCAACTTTCGAGCACACATGGCCGCGAAGCTTTTACTATCTTACTATTCCAAGATATCGCGGTTATTCCTTTATTAGCAGTCATTCCGTTCCTATCGGGGGTTCGTGAGCAAAGCTACGATTTACTGTACTTTGGGAAAGTATTCGCAGTCTTTGCTGGTCTCATTTTTGCCAGTCGTTATGTGGTTCGACCATTCTTTAAGTTTGTGGCCTCAAGCGGTGCTTCAGAATTACTGACAGCAGTCGCGTTATTTATTGTTATGGGCGTGTCTATTTTGATGGGTCAAATTGGTCTATCAATGGCACTAGGTGCATTTTTGACAGGCGTGTTGTTAGCTGACTCTGAGTATCGTCACGAGTTAGAGGCCAGTATCGAACCGTTTAAAGGATTGCTATTGGGTCTATTTTTCATGTCGGTCGGTATGCTCACTGACGTCAAACTCATTTTGGCCAAGCCGATATTTATCATTGGCTGTGCCCTCGCTTTAATGTTTATCAAATTTGCAGTGATTGCAGCCATTGCCAAAGTATCTGGCAACCGCTGGCCAACCAGTATCAGATTGGGTGTGACCTTGGCACAAGGCGGTGAGTTTGCCTTTGTTCTGTTCAGTGTCGCCACCGCCCAAAGTGTCTTACGTCCTGATCTTGCCAATACGCTAAACCTTGTCGTTACGATCTCAATGGCACTGACACCATTAGCCTTTTTGTTGTTAGAAAAAATAGGCGAACCATTATTTGCCAAACGCAAACCAAGTCGAGAATACGACACCATTCCCGATCATGAGCATCAGGTAATTATCGCAGGCTTTGGCCGAGTCGGTCAGATCATTGGTCGTGTGCTTCGTATGCATAACATTGAATTCACAGCCATTGAACGTTCTGCCAACCGAGTAGATTTCGTGCGTAAATTTGGTAACCAAGTCTATTACGGCGATCCAAAAAACCCTGAGATTCTACGAGCTGCCGGTATTCAAAAGGCGCGTGTCTTTATTTTGGCCATTGATGACCTAGAGCGCTCCATCACTACCGCTCAGTATTTACGCAAAAACTATCCTGAGCTGATTGTATTAGCCAGGGCGCGGGATCGTCAGCATTACTACCGCTTACGCGAAGTTGGTGTGCGTCACATTTGGCGTGAGACTTACTTGTCATCTTTAGACATGTCGCGTGAATCGCTACAGCTACTCGGTATCTCTCCGGAAAAAGCTCGAGAGACAGTAAAAACATTCCGTGATTATGATGATGACTTAATTGAGCGTCAGCAAGCCATTTACGATGATGAAGCCAGCATGATTGAGTCTGCACAATCAGCGATGGCAGAGCTTGAAAGCCTATTTGATGAAGATATCGGCAAAGCGCGCAAGATGGATTTGACCGATTTCTACGAAGCCTTAAAGAGCCAAGCGACGCCAGTTGACGAACCACACGATACCGCAACAGACTCTAAACACTAGCAAAAACTAGATAGGTATAGCCCCTAGTCAGATAGACAGTTTTTAGGGGCTTGTTTTTTATTTAGTGAGCTTGTGCAATCCCAGTTATCACTGTCTGGTATATGATAAAAAACCAATGTCTGCTCGTTCAGATAGCGGATTGGAAATGTCACGTTCTGGATCGTAGCAATCACCGCGCAATCCGTCTCTAGCACACCAGCCGCTTGACTATCGACATGCATACGTACCTGCTGCTGCTCGGTACTGAGTGGCAAATCTACAGGACATCGCCCAGTCTGCTGATAAATCAATGCCACTCGGTTTTGGGCGTTTTTGGCAATGTCATAAGCATCAAACAACACTTCATTTTCTTTTGGTTTGGCGATAATAGGTAAAAACTGCACCTTAATGACCAATAATGCAAAGGCGAAAAAACCAAACCCCAATGCTAAGCCAAATAAACTGACGCCGCCTTCTTTTTTCAAATGCGCTTGTTGTGCCGCCTCATCTCGCGGATAATCGTTAATCGCATCCGCGATCTCACGTCGCGCCATCCGGTAATAATATGCATCTGTCCAGCGTGCCACCATAGCAGACCAAAACAACCAAATAATCGCAGCAATACCGATCCGCGTCGCCATTTGATAAACGTCTGGCACATAAGACATCGCCACAAACTCAAAGGCAACAAGCACAATGGCGACATTAAGCTGAATAAATGACCATCCTGCCACGCTATACACAATGGCATCCATATAGCGTTTACGGTATAACAGCCAAGGAAACGTCATAAAAAATGCAGCCCAATGCCATTTTGGCGACAGATAGCCTTGCTGATCAAACTCCTCAAAGCGCTTGAGATAATAGCGCTGGGTACGATCACCGATAAACCATTGATCCAGTTGCTTGCGTTTAGCAGGTGTTAATGACTCTTGATAAAACGGTGGCGGTGAATCCGTCTCAATAAATAGCATGGCAATACGCTCTACTGACTCTAAAAAACATCCTTAACAATGACACTATGATAACGCTAAAACCCATATCTAGGATAGAGAAACGACAGAACTGAGCAGCAAACGCGCTAAAATAAGATTGTACGTTCACAGTTGTATGGATTTGACTTATAATGAGTCAACATCACCCACTTAATTAAGCCTTACAAATCCTATGAGTCAACATTCTGATATCAATGACACCATCAACAGCCTTGACACTACTGATGAGCAAACCTCTAATAATACTAGTGCGCCTATCGATACGGATACAAACGCTAGACATGAGATAGAACCTGGCTCTGACAAACATATCCGCATCGTTAATACTTTTATGAAGCGGCGTACGCACATGAACAAAAACGCCGAGCTAGCACTTACCGCGCCAGAGTTTTCTGAGTATCTGGTCAATAACAGTTTCGGCGATGGCGATCTTTCAGGTATTGATGATTTGCGAGCATTGTTCGCTGATAGTCCAAATGGTTCTGACGCACCGCTGACCTTGGAGATTGGTTTTGGTTTGGGTGATTCATTTATCGAGATGGCAGCCGCAGAGCCCGCGCGCAATTTTGTTGGTGTCGAAGTGCATGAACCAGGTATTGGTAAATGCGCTTATATGGCAGGAACGCAGAACTTGAGCAATGTCAAAATCATCAATGGCGATGCTATTCAATTGCTGAAGCAACTACCAGAAAATCATATTGACCGTATCCAGCTTTACTTCCCTGATCCATGGCAAAAGAAGCGTCATTACAAACGCCGTTTTGTCAGTCCTGAGCGTATGGCTATCGTTACGCGCAGTCTAAAACAAGGCGGCTGGTTTCATACAGCCACGGATTGGGAGCACTATGCATTTTGGATGGTTGAAGTTTTGGATGGGTTTGCTGGATTGACCAACAAAGCAGGCGCAGGCAACTTTACTGACCGTCCTGACTTTCGTCCAATGACCAAATTTGAGCGCCGCGGTCTTGAGCGTGGTCACGGGGTCTGGGATTTGATCTATATCAAAGACTAACAAATACAATCTTGCTATCGATAATTTTGACAAAGCGGCTATTCTATTTAGCCGCTTTTTTATGCCCGTTTATAAGCTTGCTATCACAGCAATAAACGTGCTTGGCGGGTCGTTGGTTGCTTTTATCTCGTCATACTCTTGACTTCAAAGCCCTATAGTATGGTAATACGTGGAAGAATCACAAATTGTAATTATGTGAAACATAGCGCTTAGAGCACAGGTTGTCGACGAAAAATCATCTTCAACGCTTGATACTGGAAGCTTGCAATATATAACCTATACACGCAAGCATAGATACCATAAGGGCTTCAAGAGTTCTCCCCATAAGCTGTGGATAACCCTGTGTATAAGTGGCCACTTGACAACCATGTGCCTAGGTAACTTAAAGGTTAAGATAAAATCGTTCATTTTTTGTACAATTTAAAAATCATTTAAAAACAATAACTTATATTAAATATAAAGCCATAAAAAATTATTTTAAATATTTTTAAAAATAATTTAGCCGTTTATAATGTTTCACAACCAATAAAAATGAGTACATTATTTGCTGTGGACAACTCATAATTCTATTGACAAACATAGCTGTTATCAGGTTCAAAAACACATTTGAACAGATTGCTATCTTCGTGAATCCTCACTCTTATATCGTACGACATTCAGTGTCGTTTAGCGTCGTCCAAGACTCAATATCGCGCTTGGATTTTGTTATAATTACTCTATCGAATCAATAGCACTACAGAGATTCAGATAGCTATTAGTCGTTAATATCCGACTCAAAAGCTATTGTAACTGTGATTGATTATGAACTTATTTTTACTTCTCTCGTTATTTAATTTTACTGTATAGTAGAGCGATATCTCGATATTACTACTGATAGCAGTCATATGACAACCTGTGTATTTAAGCCAGTTGTCAGAGCGCGAATAGCTATATGATTTATCTTATTAGCGCTGCTCAGTATGCACCAGTTATCACTCTTAGACGTATAAATCTTTTATCTATAGCGCCAAATCAATTATCAAAAAAGGAATCCAGTATGGACGACAATAAAGCCAAAGCCCTCAAAGCGGCATTAGGTCAAATTGAAAAGCAATTTGGTAAAAATACCATCATGCATCTGGGTGATGATTCAGCCATTCTTGATGCCGATGTGGTCTCAACAGGTTCTCTTGGTCTAGATATCGCACTTGGTATTGGTGGATTGCCGAAGGGTCGTATCATCGAGATCTACGGCCCTGAGAGCTCAGGTAAAACCACAATGACCTTGCAAGCAATCGCGGAGTGTCAAAAACAAGGCGGCACCTGTGCATTTATCGATGCTGAGCATGCGCTTGACCCTGTGTATGCACGCAAGCTAGGCGTCAATACCGACGACTTATTACTGTCACAGCCTGATAACGGTGAGCAAGCGCTTGAAATTACTGACATGCTCGTGCGTTCAGGCGCAATCGATATGATCGTTGTTGACTCGGTTGCTGCCTTGACTCCGCGTGCAGAAATTGAAGGCGAGATGGGCGACTCACATATGGGCCTACAAGCGCGTCTGATGAGCCAAGCGCTACGTAAGATTACTGGTAATGCTAAACGCTCTAATTGTATGGTTGTGTTTATTAACCAAATCCGTATGAAAATTGGTGTTATGTTTGGTAGCCCAGAGACTACAACTGGTGGTAATGCCCTTAAATTCTACGCCTCTGTACGTATGGACATTCGCCGCATTGGTGCGGTCAAAAATGGCGATGACATCATCGGTAACCAAACTCGTGTTAAAGTCATCAAGAACAAAATGGCACCGCCGTTCCGCCAAGCTGAGTTTGAGATTACTTATGGCGAAGGTACCAACCACTTGGCCGAAGTGATTGACTTGGGTGTCGAGATTGGTGCCGTTGGCAAGGCAGGTTCTTGGTACAGCTATGGCGATGAAAAAATCGGTCAAGGTAAAGCCAACTCTGTGCTTTTCTTAAAAGAAAACCCTGCTATCGCCAAAGAGATCGAAGATAAAATTCGTGATGAAAAGCTTGGTAAGAAAAAAGATAGCAAAGCGCCTGAAACTGACGATGTAGAACTGGCACCTGACTCTGTACAATAATGGTTCACTAGTAACCATTATCAGTAGCTGCTATAAATAATCATGACTTATTATGAAAATTAAAACATTGGCTGAAATCTTAGCTGAGTCGGAAACCGGCTCAGCTAGTTCTGTTGATAGCAAACGAAAAAAACCTACTAAACGCTCCTATCAAAACACATCTAACAAATCAGGTAAATCTAGCAAGCTTTCTAAAGTCCCAGATCAAGTTCATTCAAGCACTAGTGAGCCTACTGTTGACACATCATATTTTGAAGAATCTTCTGCTAAGATAAAAAAAAACTCTAAATCCAAAAAACGTAAAAAACGCTTTCATCCAGCTGCTAACTTCACCGCTGAGCCAAGCGATACACCTGCTTATCAGCCACCTGAAGCACAAACCATCAAAGAGATGCTGGCCGAGGTCAAGAACAGCGTACATAGTGGTGATGCAGAGAATGACATAGCTGAAAACGACAACTATGCCCCCTCGTTTGAGCAATCAGAATGCGGAAGTGAACGTCCATCATTTGATGATAGTGCAGTAGAAAACCAAAACGATAATATACCAGCCGCGCTTAAAGCTTACCTGCGTACCCCAGAGCAAAAACAAGCAGAGATTGATGCTATCAAAGCTGAGAGCCGGCTACGTTGGCTTGCCTTCTATTACTTGTCACGACGCGAATACGGCAAAGCTGAGCTCAAGCAAAAGCTAATCGACAAAGAACAAGACCCAGAAAAAATAGATGCCCTACTTGATGAGTTTGAGGAAAAAGGCTATCAAAGTGACTACCGCACCACTCTTATGCTGATACGTGAGAATATCCGTAAAGGTCGGGGACGCGGGCGTATCAAGCAAGAGTTCTATCGCAAAAAAATCGCGATGCCAGGTAACATCGATGAATTGATTGATATGGCAAATAGTGAGTCTGAAGAGTTTCGCGAGTTCGTTGATCCTGATGACAGCTTAGTTGAGGGGGTTGATTGGCTAAAACTGGCTGTGGTAGCCCGTACCAAAAAATACGGTGATGACCTACCTACTGAGCAAAAAGAAAAAGCTAAGCAGTTGCGATTTTTGCAGTACCGAGGGTTTAATACAGATATCTGCTTTGCAGCACTCAACTACACCGTAGAGACGTTAGATGAGCGCTTTTGAAATCTTCATAGCACTGCCAAACGATCTCTGAACATCAATACCATTGTCATTGTAATGAACACAAAGAAGAGCACGTTATTAAACGCGCTCTCATGATATAAATCTAGGCGGTATTCAAACTATTTGTTATTTTAATGTTCCAAGACGACTAGATAACTGATTGATAATTTGATCAATCTCTTCATTAGCTTCTACTTCATTATCTAGATTGCCGTTAGGCGTTAGCTGGTTCATTACCTCAGGTAGTAATTCAGCCAAACCTTGACGTACTTCTGTTTCGTTTGCACCCGTACGCGCTGCTACTTGCTGAATCTCACGCTCATCAAACAGCTGATTTATCTCACTTGGGTCTAGATTGTCATTGATTTCATTGGTACTCATCCAAGAGCGTACCTGGTCGCCATGACCCATACCAGTAATTTTCGATAGTGCACCGCCGATACCGCCATTACGCTTGATCCAGCTCAGCACCATTGGCATAAGGACAGCGATAAGCATCCCCTTACCACCAAAGCCACTGCTGTTACGCTGACCCCCTAGTACACTGCCTAAAATATCGCCCAGTCCACCAGCGCCTGAGCTGACGCTACCACGCTGATTACCACCAGCCAGACCACCAATGATATCATCTAAACCAAAACCATTATCTGGCTTACGATCGTATTGCTGCGGATTGTAGCCACCTGCTTGACTACCGCTGCCCAATACGCTGCCTAGTATATCGCCCAAGCCACCTGTACGACGTGGATTGATACGTTGATTCACTGGATGGCGTTGAGCATCCTCTGGATTCATTGCACTACGGGCCACTTGGCTCACTAAATTCCCTAATAAACTCATGATCTCTTCCTCTTATCGTCATATTATTTATGATACAAGCCGACTGCCTACCGTTGTCCATACTGGTTTTTCATGGCATAAACTGGAAGTACAATGCAGTTGGTTCATATACTTTATTTATGAGTTTCAATATAACAAAACTCTTTGGAGACCAAGATAGGTATTTTGTTATGACATGTAGGCATTCGTAAGCCTATAACAGATGAGTAAGACTAAATAGAAACGTGAAGATCAATCAGTATATTTTACCCTGTTTAATCCTTATTAATATTGGCTAAAACACTAAGCGTTCGCCATTCCTCTGGGCTTACTTGATCACAAAATATGGTGATAGATAGAGGGCGCTGATAAGGCTCTACTATGTTGAACTCAAGATTTATCGCCCATTGATAGTAATGTGTAGAGAGTAGCTGTGCTTGCCACAGCTCATCGCCTCGACTTGTCTGAATCAACAACTGCCACTGTTTATCCATACGTTGATCAAGTGGCGGCTGACTCAGATGTCGTAGTGTCAAACGTGTCAGAAATAAATAGCCAACAATGGCTAGCGAGACAGTCAAAATCAGCAAATATTGCCACCATGCCAAAGCCGCAAGCCACGCTAAGACAATCATGATCGCACTTAAACCCACATAGAGCAGCCGGCGTAGCCGACTGGTAGAATGAATAGCTGTATCAATGCGCAGCGCCGTTGCTAGGGTCATATGGGCGCGCCATGAGAAATCATCAGTATTGTGCCTATCAAATACAGAGCCTCTAAACCAAGTCTTTGGTGTGTCGCCATGTTTTTATTTTATTAACGAGTGCCCATATATCATCCTCTGCTGGACGATTTTGATTGGTAAAATAATCCAATAGATCCGGGTCCTCATGGGTGAGCATTTGGGCAAAGGTCTCTTGCTCAGCAGAATCTGCTGTCAGATACAGCTCTTTGACATAAGGATCGATATAAAAATCTAACTCTTTCAAGCCGCGACGAGCTTGATAAATAATACGGCGCTGCTCATTGGTCGGTTCTGGCTGAGTGATACTGGTCATAAAGATACTCTCTTTCATTTCAATAGTTTTTGATGTGGTATTCAATCATAGTGGAAAATTAGATTGTAGATATTGTATTTATCACGGTGTGGCTTTATCGAGTATTTGTATTAATAATACAATGCTCATGATGGTACGCTGATAATTGACTCCATAGTGCCACTGCTTGCTGCATCATGCTTACATTATGCGTGCGAATGATGCTGGCACCTTGTTGTAGCGCAAATATCCCAGCAGCAGTCCCTACTGCGTCTCGTTCTATGGCTTGAGTGGTCTGTACTGTTTTGACACCACTATTGGTCAATACCTCTCCTAAAAAGCGCTTACGTGAAATACCAAACATCATTGGCAAACCCAATGCCTGTAAGCTGTCTAACTGACTTAATAAAGCACAATGATGCTCATAGTTTTTGGCAAAACCAAAACCTGGATCAATAATAATATTTTCCTGCTTAACCCCAAGGCGCGTTACCTCTTTGATACGTGTGGTCAGTTCTGTGCTCACTTCATCAATCACATTATCATACTGTGCCAGATTGTTCATCGTCGTTGGCTCACCGCGCATATGCATCAGCATGACAGGAATATCAAGGCTAGCGGCCAGTTCTGCAGCGTCAGTACGTTTTAACGCCCTGACATCGTTCCAAATATCAGCACCAGCATCAAACGCTGCCTGCATGACCTCTGGGTTGCTGGTATCAATAGATAACCAAATATCATCTCCACAATGCTGGCGTATAGCTTGTACCACTGGCACAACCCGTTGTAGCTCTTCAGTAGTCGATACAGTATCTGCATTGGGGCGAGTAGATTCACCGCCAATATCAATAATAGTAGCACCGTTATCCATCATCTGCTGACAATGAGCAACGGCATTCTCTACCGCATTAAACCGCCCACCATCCGAGAATGAATCTGGCGTTACATTCAAGATACCCATGATATGCGGCTCAGACAAATTCAAGGTTTTATTACGGCTCGATATTTTATAGTTGGGTAAAGGCTGAAATAATGACATGAGCGATCCATCATAAATAAGTTGTATAAAATAGCTCGAGAGTTCGTTATCTGTGCTTATGATACCAGTAAATCTTATGACGTCCTAAGCCCTTAAAAGAATGATGACAATAAAAAGGCCCTTTATGATAAAGGGCCTTTTATTAAACTTCAATCAGAACTGCCTTACATCGCCGGTAATGGTGGCGGTGTAGAAGTAGTCGTCTTAATGTCATTTTTTGACAAGTTGACTTCGTTATGTTGATAGACTCTTGGTGGACGCGGTTCTTCACCTGCTAGAATATCTTGCAGCTGGTCACGGTCGATGGTTTCCCAATTCATGAGCGCTTCAACCATTGCATGCATTTTATCTTGATTGGCTTCAATCAATTCGCGAGCGATATCGTACTGCTCTTCTAGCATACGGCGCACTTCTTCATCAACCTTTTGCTGCGTGGCTTCTGAAATCGTACGACCACCACCGCCAAAGTATCCTTGCGAGCTGTCATCATCTTCATACACCATGATACCTAGTGCATCAGACATACCATACTTAGTGACCATCGCTCGTGCCATTTTGGTTGCACGTTCAAAATCATTTGAAGCACCTGTTGACATCTGATTAATAAAGACTTCTTCAGCAATACGACCACCGAACAAAATCGCAATGTCGTTTAACATCTTAGATTTATACATGCTGGTTTGATCGTGCTCAGGCAGCTGCCAAGTAACACCAAGCGCAAAACCACGAGGCATGATAGTGACCTTATGCACCGGATCTGTACCTGGCAGTAGTTCAGCTACTAGCGCATGACCCGCTTCGTGATACGCGGTCGCACGGCGCTCTTCTTCGCGTATCACCATAGATTTGCGCTCAGGACCCATGTATAGCTTGTCTTTTGCATCTTCAAAATCATTCATGTCGACACTGGTCTTGTTACGACGCGCGGCAAACAAGGCTGCTTCGTTTACAAGGTTAGCAAGCTGTGCACCACTGAACCCTGGCGTACCACGAGCAAGAGAACCTGCATCGACACTGATGGTGTTCGGCAACTTTCTTAAGTGTACTTTTAAGATTTGCTCACGGCCTTTGATATCTGGCAAGCCCACTTGAACCTGACGGTCAAAACGACCTGGACGCAACAATGCTTTATCAAGCACGTCAGCACGGTTGGTTGCAGCAATAACGATAACACCTTCATTGCCTTCAAAACCATCCATCTCAACCAATAATTGGTTCAATGTCTGCTCACGCTCGTCGTTACCGCCGCCCATGCCAGAGCCACGATGACGACCGACTGCATCAATCTCATCAATAAAGATAATACAAGGGGCGCTCTTTTTCGCCTGCTCAAACATGTCGCGTACACGTGATGCACCAACACCAACAAACATCTCAACAAAATCAGAACCTGAAATTGAGAAGAATGGCACTTTAGCTTCACCAGCAATGGCTCTTGCTAGCAATGTCTTACCCGTACCCGGTGGACCTACCATCAAGATACCACGAGGAATCGTGGCACCAAGTTTGGTAAATTTATCCGGATCACGTAAAAAGTCAACCACTTCAACGACTTCTTCTTTGGCTTCTTCACAACCAGCCACATCTTCGAAGTTCACCTTGATTTGGTCTTCCGTCAGCATTTTGGCTTTTGACTTACCAAAGCTCATTGGGCCGCCGCCTTTACCGCCTGCACCGCCCTGCATATTACGCATAAAGAATAAAAACAGACCAATAATCAGTAAAATTGGGAAACTGGCTATCAGTAGTTGCATCAATACGCTTTGGCGCTTTGGTGCGGTCCCTTGGACTTCGACTTGGTTCTCACGTAGCATTGGCATCAACTGGTCATCTGACACAGCCGGTCTAATGGTCTCAAAAGATGAGCCATTTTTCTTTTCGCCGGTGATCTGTTCGCCGTCAATTTCGACACTGGCTACTTGGTTTTCTGACACAGCGGTCACAAACTCAGAGTAGTTAAGGTTATCTGGCTCAGATGATTGATCAAAGCCGCTAAACACCAGCACTAAAACGCCGATTACCACCAGCCACAATAAGGTATTTTTTACCATGTCGCTCACTAGTTATTCCCATCCCTTACTTATTGGTGTGTTTACTAAACACGTGACGTCTATAAACGTATTGCTCATTTTTAACGAGTATCCCGATAATAAAAAGCTGCTAAATTAAATTTATATGATTTACAGGTAGCATAAAAATTGCTTTTATAAATAATCAGTATGAGATAAACATAGATATACGATCATTGAGCTTGTAAAACGCTTATTATCAGACGACTTTGTCTAAAACGTATGCTAAAAACAAAGGTAATATACCATGATATATGGCGCTAACCTGCATAATTCAAGCAGGTTTCACGATTATTCAGTTAATGAATGTAGCGCTTTTTATACGACCATAATGATAGTTTATGGTGACTGATTAACTCGCTTACAATAGTAGCAACTCATTGATGTTAAAACTATTTAATCGCCACCCAAAACATCTCTTTTGAGCGCGGACGTGACGCACTTGGTTTTATACTACGAATCTTACTAAAATCCTGCTGCATCTGCTTGCGTAATTCTTGTGTGCCTTCGCCCTGAAACACTTTCATAATAAGTGCGCCACCTTTTGGTAAGGTTGATAAAGCAAAGTCCACTGCCAGCTCGCATAAGTACATCATACGCGGCTGATCGATAGCGCTATTCCCCGCCGTATTGGGTGCCATATCAGACAATACCACGTCGACTTGCCTATCGCCTACTTCTGCCATAATGGCGTCAAACACTTCAGCTTCACGAAAATCACCCTGAATAAAGGTAACATTAGGCAGAGCATCCATGGGCAAAATATCAGAGGCAATCAAGATACCGTCGTCACCAACCAACTGTCCCGCTACTTGAGACCAACTGCCAGGTGCACTACCCAAATCTACCACCGTCATGCCTTTTTTAATCAGGTTGGTTTTTTCGTTAATCTCTAATAATTTATAAGCGGCACGGGCACGGTAGCCATCTTTTTGAGCCTTTTGTACATAATGATCGTCAATGTGCTCTTTCATCCAAGCACTGCTGCTCTTTGATAGTTTTTTGTTTTCGATACGCGTGGCCAAAATACCTGCTCCTATTGCTTTACTAAATCTAGCTGCTTTAATTGCGCTATCACTTACAAACTGATACTAATCCGTTGCGGATTATTCTAAATACGGTGTTAATCAGATTTTTTATTCATGGTTGGTCGCAAACTGACCAAATTCTATTGGTTAAATGACTGTTTTATAAGGCAGTAGCGTTTATAATGTACCAAACATTCAGTTTAACATTTTCGTCACGTAAAATCGTGCAAAATCCTGCTGATCTCATGCAAGATGGTCACAGATTATCTATAATGATCCATAACTGTTTTTGACAGTACCATTTTTATTTTTACCAACACCTAGGAATTCTATGCAACTCGATAACGCTACCATCAAACGTCTCAAAGGCATCGGTCACGAGCTAAAGCCTATCGTTATGATTGGCAACAAGGGTATTACCCCAACCATTACCGAAGAGATTGATCGCGCGCTAACAGATCATGAGCTTATCAAAGTAAAACTGCCTGCTGGCACCAAAGAAGAGCGCGACATCGTTGGCGCTGAACTTGCTAAAGCAGCTAATGCGTCTTTGGTCCATTCTATTGGACGTATGGCATTATTGCTACGCCAAAACCCAAATGCCAACCCTAAACTGTCTAACCTAGCACGTCACGCGCAGTAATATGTCATGACAAGCTTTGCTTGAATAACAGTAGGCCGCATCAGCTTAAATAATGACGGTAACTATAAAAGCCGCGATGCATCTTGCTCGCGGCTTTTGTCTTGTCTGCTGGTTTTGGATCTGCTTAGTGTGTCGTATCAGCCTAGGGCATATCCCTATTTAAAAATGGTGATAAACGTTTGAATTCGGGGTGCGCCCTAGTTATTCGGTTTAATCTTTTACCATTAATTTTTAAAAGTATTATAGAGTTTGATAAATAATGAACCAATTTTTTAATCTTGTTATAGCCGCCGAGACGCTAGAAAAAGACGCACAGCAACTGGACGTGACGGTAGAAGCATTACAGCGTATTTGTGTCAAGGTGAACGCTAAGATCGTTCGACAGCCAGTATTACAATTACAGTTAACCTATCAAATTACTTTACCCAGTCAAATATTAGCCAATCAATTGGTTTGGCCAACTTGGCAGCAAGCCCGAGTAGGATTTGCTGATTATCTGTGGGAAGAGACTTGCCTTGAATGCTTTATCACGGGTGACACTCTAAATGATGAGGCTGCTACTGAGACTCAAGACGCTGAACCTTACATTGAGATTAATGCCAACCCTGATGGCCGCTATGCACTCTATGAGTTTAAAAGCTATCGTCAACCTGCCACATTGCCACCAGCACCTTTATACGAGACTGATGGACACACTCGTGCCTCTATTGAGTGGACGGATCATATAAATACACAGGACGTAATACAGAAATCGTTGTTTGACAAATCACCAGCAGCGTATTCCATTCATCGCTACGAGCGAGGCTTTAACGTTCCTCTGGTCGAACTTCCTAATCAACAATATGCCATTGCAAATACGATTATTGAGCAGATACATCCTTGTGTTATTTTACAGCTCGGTAAGACCGCTTTATATTTTGCCTCTCAGCACGCCTCCCCGCCTGATTTTCATAATCGCCACTATTGGCCAAAATTTGCACTTTGATTTACTTCTATGATCTGCACTCACTTAGATACAGTTATTATTAGATATCATTATTTAAAGCACAAAAAAAAACCCAGCAATGTCATAAAGAGCATTACTGAGTTTGGAGAAAACTTTTAATTCGTTTAACTGATACTTATTTGTCAGCCATCGCAAGGTAGATACCACGGTCTGATGCATCATCAACATACTGCGAATCACGCCATGTGGTATAGCTGTAAGTACCGCTATATGGGCTGATGCTGTTTTGACGGAAATCAGATACCCAGTCATTGCCATCAAAAATCTGGATATGACCATGTGGACGGCTTGATGTGCGGTTATAGACAACGACGTCACCAACTTGAGGTTCCATATCGTTACTAATTTTGGTAAAGCCTGCTTGGGCTAGTGTGCCACGAGAGGCATATTGATAAGCTGAAGGATTAGGCGTAAATTTGTAACCTGCTGACTGTAGCGCTTTACGTACATAGCGAGCACAGTAGCCAGAACTTCTAGATAGTGCAACTCGTGAGGCATTTGCCGCTGCGATAGCAGGAGCAGAATTGCGATCAGGAACACGACTTGCTTGCTGTTGACGCTGCTCATATGACAAACGGCTAGTGAGTGACGCAAGCTGATATTCTTTTTGCTTAGCATGAGCGCTTAAATTGTCAATGGCTTGACTGATCTCATCGTTGCTATATACATGAGCACCACTGTTAGTGCTGTAGATGTTGCGACTAGAACCATAGTTCGCAGAAGTAGAGATATTTGTGATGGTATGACTCAAGGTATTATTTGGTTGAAAGGTTGTTTCGGCAGCACCACTCGTCTGTGCGATACCCATTCCCAATACTGACAAAATTAATAAAGCTTGTTTCATAAATTTACTACCTATTGTTAATACAAGTCTGCTCGTCATCCGTGACGAAACATCAATTAATTTAGAGGATATAATCATTAAAAAAACATGATAAAATCCTTATCACAACAGCTCGTTCTTTTATAGTGACTAACACCAGTATCACCACCCGTTTAGTCAACTACCTCATAAAATTTTGCTATATATCGCTTTTAGCATGTCTATTCTACATATCGAGTTTGTCACCTAATAGATGAGTCATCACGATGTCAAAAAAACAGCCTAATCGGCTTGCCCAGCTTATAGATCATCAAGCCTTTGCTGGTAGCGCGCTACCTCAAACTCTTGCTAATAACATGCGGCTATATATAGAAGCGACCAATGAGGTAAAAGAGCTGTTGGTAGACTGTCTACCTGAGGAAATCCTCAATACTTGTTGGGTCGTAGGTTTAACCTCTGAGCAGTTAATACTCAGTGTAGGCTCAATGACAGCTGCTAATCATATTCGCTATTTACAGAATGCGTATTTGCAAGTATTAACAGAGCAGTCAATTACATTTAAACAACTCAAGCAAATTCGCGTTGTAATAGCTAAAACATTTGCTGATAATTATTCATCTAGACAATCATCAGCGTTATTAGCAACCTTGCCCAAACCTAGTAAAGCCAATGAAAATCAGGCTCTTAGCCAAAACACAAAACGGACTATATCACAGGCTGCAGAGCATGTCACCACTGATGAAAATCTAAAAAAAGCCCTCCTACGCCTAGCAAATCATTAAAAATACAGATATTACAATGTAAAGTTATGTAAATAAAACCATGAAGTGAGATTGATAACGCTGCTTTTTTGTAATGTCTTAAACAAAAAAAATCATCTATTGGTGCCATTCAGTTTATGAATAGCACCAATAGATGATTTGGAAATCACCTACAGCTTTTACGCACTCTGCCTTAGAATAAAATTCACAAAATGCTATAAACTTTACATTTAAAATATTGCATATTATATAAATGTAATTATAGCGTTGCTATGTAATATTGCGTAAATGTTTCGATACTTCGTGTATATTCCTGTATTTATCCTTCAACTGCTAAACCATTTAGCGGTGAATATTCGATTGGGCATGTTACATTGTCATCAAAAGTTACAATTTCAAAGTTATTTTCATCAGAGAGTATTTCACGCACTAACAAATTATTTAATGCATGACCAGATTTGTAGGCATTAAAACGACCGACGATAGGATAACCAATCAGATATAAATCTCCGAGCGCATCTAAAATTTTATGGCGAACAAATTCATCATTAAAGCGTAAGCCTTCTTCATTAAGAATATTGGCATCATCAATGACGATGGCATTTTCCATACTACCGCCCAAGGCCAGGTTATTCTGACGCAATTGTTCTATGTCACGCAAAAAGCCAAAAGTACGTGCTTCGCTTAGCTGCTCAATAAAGTTTTGGGTAGAAAATTGCAACTGAGCATGTTGAAAATTTTTGTCAATGGCAGGGTGATCAAAGTCAATCTCAAAGTTCAATTCAAATCCATCATAAGGGCGTAGCTCTGCCCATTTATCATCTACTTTGACGCGTACTGGTCGTACAATCTTAATGAATTTCTTTAAAGCATCTTGTTCACAGAAGCCTGCATCAAGTAGCAAAGCAACAAAAGGAGCGGCACTACCATCCATAATCGGTATTTCTGAAGCAGAAACACGAATCAATAGATTATCTACCCCAAGCCCAGCGATCGCACTTAGCAAATGCTCAACCGTACCTACACGCGTACCACCAAATACTAAGTTTGATGACATCATGGTGTCTTGTACCAAAAAAGCACTTGCTGGAATAGGCTCGCTGCCTACAATATCAGAGCGCTCGAAAACAATACCAGTATCAACCGGCTGTGGGTGAAACTCCAAGTCAACAGGCTGACCACTATGGAGACCAGTACCTGTAACGGCTATCGCTGTCTTTATGGTTCTTTGGTTCATGGCTGTCTTCTCACATATTTTGTTACAATTGACATAGTGTACCACTACCTTCCCCATATCCGCTACAAATAAAAAGGGTTAATTTCCTTATCTCTTTGATTGATAACACTTATCGTCATTATCTCATCATATATTTTCACAGTTTTATGCCCTGTTGAAGGCTTCGAAACACTAGATTCTGGATATATTTTTTCGATCAGAAACATTTTGCGATACTCCTGATTGTGTTACTCTCCTTTTATAGGCCAGTCTTTTCTATGTAGACACAAAAAAGCCAGCGTTTGAGCGCTGGCTTTTTTTAATTTAATACTAAAAAACTATTTGTTCTGTTGACGCTTCAGATAGTCTTGGATGCTATTGGTTTTAGTTTTTGTCTGCTCTTGAGGCGCGCTTGGACGTGCAGTATTAACGTTATCTTGATGCAGTTGAGCTTGTGATTTCTTCTGACTATTTAATGCACTGGTATGTACATTAGGATCAACAGGTTGTGTACTATTGACAGAAGGAATCGGCTGCTCCACTACTTCTGGCTCTTGCCCTGCGTTTTCATCTAAGGTCAGACCTGTTGCAATAACCGTTACATGCAAGTCATCACCCATTTTTTCATCGATTACAGAGCCGTAGAAAATATGAGCATCGTCGATATCCGTAATCTCTTCAACGATAATGCTGATTTTGCTCATCTCGTCCAGTGATAATGACTCAGAAGAAATCACGTTGACCAATAGACCTTTCGCATTTTCTAGACGTAAATCATCAAGTAGTGGTGATCTGATGGCTTTTTCGGTGGCTTGACGTGCACGATCATCGCCACTTGCACGGCCAATACCCATCATTGCATGACCTTTAGCCGTCATTGCCGTACGGATATCGTTAAAGTCAATATTGATCATACCTTCGCTAGCGATAGTCTCTGCAATACCTTGAACCGCATGTAGCAAAACATCGTCCGCTTTTTTGAAAGCGTCTTGCATAGAGATGTTACCGTATACGCTCATAAGCTTGTCGTTTGGAATCGTGATAATCGAGTCCACGAAATTAGTCAACTGCTCGATACCTGCTTTCGCAGCTTTAATACGTTTGCCACCTTCAAATTTAAATGGTGTGGTCACAACCGCAACCGTCAACACCTCCATTTCTTTGGCAATACGTGCAACCACGGGTGCTGCACCTGTACCTGTACCACCACCCATACCAGCAGTGATAAATACCATATCTGAGTTTTCAAGCAATGCACGGATAGCTTCTTCTTCGCTTTCTGCTGCTTCACGACCAACTTCTGGATTTGCACCTGCACCTAGACCACGGTTCGTTTTTGCACCAAGTTGTAGTTTGTGCGGTGCAGTCAGACGATCTAGCGCTTGCTTATCTGTATTAGCACAGACGAACGTTACACCTCTAATCCCTTGTTGTACCATATGTTCAACCGCATTACCGCCGCCGCCGCCAACACCGAATACAGTGAAGCTCGCTTGGCCGTTATTTTGAAGCTGGTTATCATCTGGCATGGTGTATTTTGACATAAAAAAGATTCTCCAGTTGCAGATAGCGTGTAGGTCGATACGTAGTAACGCACTCATATGGCGCGCTATCGACATACTATATATAAATGTATTTAAATAAAACAGGGCTATGGATCAAATAGTTCAGCGCGGACCATAATAGGTCATCATCGCTCAAGGTATTACTGTTACTGCTTAGCGTATTACTTTCAATATGACTTCAATTTTTACTTACTTTATTTAAGAGCATCCTACAAAAGCGCTTATGCTCTACATGTTTGGTAAGTATGTCTATAGTATTTTTTTCAACACATCAGCAAAACGTTTGCCTGCGCTTTGAAAGACCCCTGTGACTCGATTTTTTTGAATCGTATCAGGTTCGCTTTTTTCACTGCGGCGAAACTGCTCACTTTGACTATATAATAGTGTGCCAAAAGCTGTTTGGTAAGCCCGGTCATTGACCTGACTATTAAGCTGTTTAAATGACTCATCGTTATCAAAATGATTGTAAGCACTAATAGCAGGATGCGTATTGGTCAATACCACTGGCATTTTGAGCAGCCGTTTAGCAAACGGTATCATTCCTTTAATCGTACTACCGCCGCCTGTCAGCACGATACCTTTGTCAATATAGCCTATTAAACCTGCTTCATGCAGTTGACGAGCGACTTCAGTGAATATCTGCACATAACGCGCTTCAATGATACGTGCTAAATTATAGATACCGATGTTGATTTCATCGCTCGATCCTTGCGGTTTAAACAAAAAGAATGAGCTTGGGTCGACACTATTGGCATCAGCCGTACCATGAGACTTTTTCAGTTTCTCAGCTTCAATCATCGATATACCAAAATCAGCTGAAATATCCATTGTTACTTCATGGCTGCCAGTAGCAATACAATGCGTAAAAATCAATTTATTTTCTTTGTAAACACAAATACTGGTCGTACTGGCACCGATATCTACCAAGCAAACCCCTTGCTGACGCTCTTCGGTCATTAAACTGTATTCAGCACTGGTCACTGCATCAAATACGATATGGTCAATACCGACATCGCAGCTTTGTAGTAGTTTTTGAATATTTTGGCGGCTAGCGACAGGCATCATCATCATGTGATACATCACAGTGATATTATGTGCCATCATCTCAATTACATCGTCGACCATGAAGTCTTGATCATCAACATAGATACCTTGCTGGCAGCAATGCATGAGATAGTAATCGGATGGCAGATCGCGCGACTTGGCATTAGACAAGGCCTGTACCATATCTTTGGCACGTACGAACTCGTCCTCAACCCTCACCTCTCCAGCACTGTTTTTACTAGATAGCTCAGGTGTTGCGAGCGTCAACCACACGCTATGCACGCGGCAATTGGCAGTATCCTCTGCTTCTTGGATGGCTTGCTTGATAGCACCTTGTAGGCGTTCACGATGCTTAATTTGGCCTTGATAAAAATCGCTATTTTTAACTTGCCCTACGCCTAAGATACGAATGTCTTTTGCAGAGACAACATTGCCAATTACGACATACACTGCCGTGGCACTTAGATGGACAACAACCAAATTTTCGTTATATTTCATGGTAGCAGACAAATTATTACTAAATAGGAGCGCAAATAATGCCATCCTATTGAATCATTAAAAAAAGCGCTGTTAATACGCTATGATGTTGTACATATATTATTCATTTTGGGCAAACAGTTTCGACTCAAGTAACCACTCATCAGTATTACTTCAATTATTTGGGCTCATCAACTGGCGGCGCTGACATATCCCAGGCAATCGTAAAACCATTCTTGTAGCGTAAGTCTACAGATTGCATCTCATCTCGGCGTCCGCTTAACTGATTACCAAGTAACTGGCTTAGATTCAGTAATTTTTGTGCGGTGTTCTCATTATCGACGATGACGCGCAAGCCATTATCAAAACGAATGAGCCAAGTCATTCTTGGTGACAAAATAATGTCTTCAACCTGCATATCAAGTGGCGCATACCAATCATTGACTTGCTGCATTTGCTGCATAATGACTGGCGCTTGAGCCATTTCACCTTGCAGAGTAGCAAAGCGCTCTTGCGTCAAGTCGCTACTATCAGCAGGAACGAACACAGATCCTTTGGCATCAACCAAGCGCTCTGTCCCAAAATTAGCGACTGCTTGCTTAGGTAGTGCAGTAACTACAATGCCGCGTTGCCAGTCTCGAGAGATACTCACTTGATCAACCCATGCAAGGCTTGTCGTAATATCTCTTAATGCTTGCAAATCAGAAGTAAAAAAACTGCTGACCTTTTGCTGATCCATCACTGTCTGCAATGAGTTGTATTGAGCGGTAGAGAGCCCTTGATTGCTGATATGAATCTCAGCAGGCGGTGCATCACGTAACGCTTTACCACCCATTATCAATATTAGTACCAATAATCCTAATACCAATATCATAAAAAGATATCGGGCCGAGGTTGGTAATTGGAGTTTGGATGCTGGGCGACCGGCTTTATCACTCATCAAGTCAGTTACCTCGTTGACAGTTTGAGCCATAACGACCTTTGTCCCTATATTTGCATAAAACTGATCATGCTAATTATCGATGTAAATCTGCAAGTTTTTGCAGAAGCTTATTAAAGCAATATATTATCAAAGACTGTCAATAAAAAGACTGATAGTCAGCGATTATTCTTATTTAAACGTAACATTTTTCTTAGGTTATGAATAACTTATAGGTTATCCCTACAAAAAACGTAAATATTACTAAAACAAAGCTATTCTTACAATATTAACGTATTTTATAGGCAAACAATAGCGTAACGCTCGCTAGTAGCCTTGAATTTACACAAGTTTACATGAAGCTATGTTATAGCAGCTCTAGTGATACATTGACGGCTTTTTTGACTAAAATCGCCATGCTACAAAAGTGATAAAGCTGAGAAATTATAAACCTCTATATAATTTATCATTGCCCATGCTTTAACATAGCTCATTTATTCAATATGGTTGTCATCAGACTCATTGCTAAAAAATCGTGATAAATATGATGAGCGCCACATCAAAAAATTAGACTGTCTGCGATAATATGTGCCAGCACAATGTGTCAAAATCCATGCCTCTAGCTTTGGCTGCCATTGGTACCAAACTATGACTGGTCATACCGGGCACGGTATTGATCTCAAGCAACCAAAAATTCCCTGCTTCATCCTGCATGGCGTCAATACGTCCCCAACCTTTTGCATCTACAGCACGGAATGCCGCCAGACTTAATTCTTGCAGATGCTTCTCATCAGCAGCGCTCAATCCGCAAGGAATATAGTAGCTGGTATCGTTACGATTATACTTGGCTTCAAAGTCATAGAAATTGGTGATATCAGCAGGCTCAAGTCGAATGACAGGATAAGCTTCGTCATCGATAATCACAATCGTAAACTCACGACCTGTGATCCAGCGCTCAGCCATCACGGCATCACCACACTGTACTGCTGTGGCATAGGCAGCAGGTAACTCATCGAGATGATTGACCTTGGTCATGCCAATACTTGAGCCTTCGTGAACGGGTTTAATGATAAGCGGCAGTCCTAGCATATTGACCACTTGCTGCCAGTCGGTATCAGCCGTCAATAATGAAAACGGTGCTGTGGATAAGCCGCAACCTTGCCAGAGCTGTTTGGTACGCACTTTGTCCATACCTAATGCTGATGCCAAAACGCCAGATCCCGTTTGCGGTATATCAAACCACTGTAATACACCTTGCAGTAGACCGTCTTCGCCGCCACGACCGTGCAAGACATTAAACACGCGATCGTAATCACGTAATTCTGTGATGTCTTGATGCTTAGGATCAAAATGAGTGGCGTCGACACCTTGGTTTTGCAGTGCCTGCAATACAGCCGCACCGCTATCCAAAGACACGCTGCGCTCATTGCTGCTACCACCATAGATCACAGCGACTTTACCAAACTGAGCGGCATCTTTTACATGACCAGTCATCGTACTGATAGATTTTTTATTCTCTTCCTCATTTGGCGAAATGCTCGCGTCGCTTTGTCCTGCTTGTGCAGCCGCCGCCAATGCTGGTTCTGGAGTGGTGATGGCTGATCTATCTTCGGTATCATCGATAGCGAGGTTCTGAGTACTCATGTTTTCTTTATTATTAGTCGTCATGAAGATAGTTCCTAAATTTTAGCTTACTTGATGTAAAGATTATTGGCAGCCAAATCAATAGCGATATGCCCCACATTACCCGCGCCTTGCGTGATAAGCATGTCATTGGCTTTTAATAAACGCTGCATCACAGGGGCAAGATTGTCTTTATCAATAATCGTCGGTTCAACTTCACCACGCAAACGGATACTGCGTGCCAACGATTTGGTATCAGCCCCTGCAATCGGGCTCTCCCCTGCTGAATATACATCCAATAGTAGCAGCTCATCAACACTTGATAGTACGTCGACAAAATCGTCATAACAATCACGGGTACGGCTATAACGATGCGGTTGAAATAACATCACTAAACGGCGATCAGGAAAGCTTTGGCGAGCCGCTTTGATCGTAGCGTCAACTTCTTTTGGATGATGACCGTAATCATCAATCAATAGGACATTGCCATCATCGATATCGACTGAGGCATGCTGCTCAAATCGGCGGCCTACCCCTTCAAACTTCTGTAGGGCACGCTCAATCGCGGCATCATCAACACCTTCATCCGTGGCCATGGTGATAGCAGCCAGTGCATTATAGACATTATGTGTACCAGGTATGTTTAATGTCAGACGCAATGGCTCACGGTCACGGCGCAATACGGTAAAGTGCGTCTTGGTACCTTCTGCCACCAGATCGACAGCTTGTACGTCATTAAAAGGCTCAAGGCCAAAGGTCAATACTGGGCGACCAATGTCATCAATCATCGCATACAGTTCAGGGTCATCACCGCATACCACGGCCAACCCGTAAAACGGCATGTTTTGCAAAAACTGAATATAAGCAGCTTTTAACTTATCGAAGCTGTTCTCATAGGTTTCCATGTGATCTTGATCGATATTGGTCACAATTGCTGCCATTGGTCGCAGTGATAAAAAAGACGCATCGGACTCATCCGCTTCTGCTACCAAGAAACGGCTGTTGCCTAGTGCTGCATTTTTACCTGAGGCATTTAGCTTACCACCAATCACATAGGTAGGATCTAGCTGTCCTTCTGCCATCATGGTGGTGAGCAAACTGGTCGTCGTCGTTTTACCATGCGCACCAGCAACGGCAATACCATGACGATAGCGCATCAACTCGCCAAGCATATCGGCGCGGCGTACGACTGGCAGGCGAGCTTCAAGCGCAGCTTTTACCTCAGGATTGCTACGATCAATCGCTGATGACACGACGATCACGTCAGCGTTGGCAATATTTTTGGAATCATGACCAATCGATATTTTGATGCCAATCTGCTGTAGACGCTTCGTCACCAAGCTTTCTGCAATGTCAGAACCACTGACTTGATAACCTTGATTGTTCATTACCTCAGCGATGCCGCACATGCCTGAGCCACCAATACCAATAAAATGCAAATGCTGAATACGGCGCATTTCTGGTATTTCAATCAAACGCTTAGGAAGGGCTTTGGCAGAGGTAGACATAAAATTTTCTCTTTATTAAGGGATAATAAAAATTGAAGGACAGTAAAATATGCTCAGTAAAAAATAACGAGTGGCAAAAGCCGAAACTATAAGGCTTGCCAAATAATATCAGCCACTTGTTTACTCGCACTACGATTGGCAAGCGCATGACCTTTTTTGGCCATTTCAAGGCATTTCTCTCGATTGAGTACGCTAAGCTCATCGCTTAAACGTTTGGCCGTTAGCTCTGACTGTGGCAATAAAACCGCAGCAGCATGTGAGGTCAATGTGCGCGCATTGGCGGTTTGATGGTCATCAACCGCATGTGGTAGCGGCACAAAAATAGCAGCAATACCGACATTTTGGATTTCAGTCACTGTCAATGCACCAGCGCGGCAAACGATAATATCTGCCCAGTTGTAGGCCGCCGCCATATCATCGATAAAGGGCTGCACTGTGAACTGATGCTTGCTTAAATCTTGCTCACTATAAGCCGCCTGAGTGGCTGCTTCGTTATTGCGTCCGCATTGATGGAGGACTTCAAACGGTTGGTCTAGCAAAGCCAGTGCTTTTGGCACGGTCTCATTCAATACCTGAGCACCAAGCGAACCACCCACGACCAGTAGTTTAAGCGGTGAGCTATCATTGATATCATAACGCACCTTTGGCTCTGCGACACCAGTGATGGCGTTACGCACAGGATTGCCAACTGTTTCAAGCTTGGCATCTTGTTCACTATTGGCAAAAGTGTTCTCGAATGCTTGTAATACTTTGGTAGACAGCTTAGACAGATAACGATTGCTCATGCCAGCGATGGCATTTTGTTCATGGATAACCAGCGGTGTATTGGTCAGACGTGCAGCAAGTCCACCAGGCGCACTCACATAGCCACCAAAACCAACGACCACGTCAATCTGATTGCTGCGAATCACTTTCACCGCAGCCATCGTCGCTGACAATAACGTTACTGGCAGCTTGACTAAACGACCCACGCCCTTACCGCGCAGCCCCTGCATATTGATGGCATGAAAAGGATAACCCGTCGGTTCAACCAAAACATTTTCCATACCATTTGGCGTTCCAAGCCAATGAATAACCGCACCGCGACCGGTCAGCTCGTCGCTCACTGCAAGCGCGGGAAAAACATGTCCGCCCGTCCCAGCTGCCATCATCAATATGTGCGGTGTTTTCATGGAGATCTGCCTATCTTTACTTTACTGATATGAAGGATTTGTCCTACTACTATGATGCCATTTACTAAAAAAATGACACGGTAAAAGCCCGCATAGTATAGAGGAAATCATTGTCTTATATACAGTACTTTATGCAGTAGAAATAACAAAAAACCAAGCCATGAGCTGGCATGACTTGGCGTCATTTACTACTGACATACGACCATACAAGGCAATGATAAACGAGGTATTAAGACGTACTTTCTTTAATGGACATCTGTCTTAGACTGTCTAAAACTATACCGTAAATTTATTTTCGATTGCCATGATAAAGTCGGTCGCGATATCGGTACCGCACTGATCATCAATCTCACGTACGCACGTTGGGCTGGTGACATTAATCTCAGTAATACGCCCACCGATCAAGTCCAAACCCACGAACATCAGACCTTTTTCTTTGACAATCGGCGCCACAACTTCTGCCACTTGACGCTCAATATCGGTTAATGGCATCGCCACACCGCGACCACCTGCGGCAAGATTGCCACGGGTCTCGCCTTTGCTTGGGATACGCGCCAAGCTATAGTCGACCACAACGCCATCTACAATAAGTACGCGTTTATCACCTGCTTTAATCTCTGGCAAATAACGCTGCGCCATGATTGGTAAAGTCTCAAGCTCAGTCAGCACCTCAATCGTCACGCCAATATTTGGACTATCAGCAGTCAGACGGAAGATACCTGTACCGCCCATACCATCTAGCGGCTTAACGATGACATCTTGATGCTCAGCGATAAACTTGCGAATGTGAGCCTGTTTGCTGGTCACAATCGTTGGGCTCATATACTCACTAAACCACGTCGCAAATAATTTCTCATTACAATCACGGATGGCTTGCGGATCATTGACCACGAGCACGCCTGCTGCTTTGGCATGATCAAGCATATAAGTGGCATAAATAAAGCGCATATCAAACGGTGGGTCTTTGCGCATCAAAATCACGTCATAGTCAGCAACTGAGCCTGTCGTTTTATCACCTAGTGTATAAAAATCTGCAGGATCACGCTTCACCGTAAGCGGCTGAGTATCGACCATTAATTGTCCACGATCCAACCACAAGTCATGAATCTGACAGTAGCCAAGCTGATGACCACGGTCTTGAGCGGCCCACATCATAGCGAGACTGGTGTCTTTTTTATAATTGACCCGCTCGATAGGATCCATAATGACGAGTATTTTTAGCGATTTTTCTTGGTTTTGTTGGCTCATTGTTTGACTCATGGTAGGGCTCACTTACGTTATATTATTAGTATAAAACAGTCTCAGTGCCTAACTATACACCGTACTGCTCACGGTAATGTTGCATTTTGGCTAACTGGGTCGCGTCTTTATGTTGGCCGTTTTGTGCACCATGGTCATCTGCCAAATAGCTGATCAAATCATCGATATCGACCAATGCCCGTACTGGTACTGCTAGTGTTGCTGCAAGCTCTTGAATAGCAGAGTGCTCAGCTTGGCCTTTTTCTTTGCGATCAAGCGCGACGATAATACCCGCAACGCTTGCTCCTGCTTGCTCTAAAATCTCGACCACTTCACGCATCGCTGTGCCTGCTGTGATAACATCGTCAAGCACCCAAACAGCCTTGCCACTTACGTCAGCACCGACCAAATTGCCCCCTTCACCGTGGGTTTTGGCTTCTTTACGATTGTAACCCCATTTTGCATTGATGCCATGATGTAGCCATAACGCTTGTGCGGTCGCTGCGACAAAAGGAATACCTTTATAAGCCGCACCAAAGATGACTAGCTCTTGCTCATTACCGTCATTATTTGCCGCAATTATCTGTTCAGCTAAGGCATCTGCATAACCACGTGCTAGCAGTGATAACATCTCACCCGTTGCAAGCAGACCTGCATTAAAAAAATATGGACTGATACGACCAGACTTGAGGACAAACTCGCCGAATTTAAGTACTTGGTTATCTAAAGCCAGTTGAATAAATTGATGAGATGAAAACGTTGGGTCTTGCGGGCGCGATACGTGAGACATGATGACATTCCTATAGGCAAAAAGAGGAGCGAAAAAATTTGCATTATTGTACGCATTATTGATCAGCTTGACCAACCGTTGATCTCGTAATCCTGCATATTGGCATAGCGAGTCAACAAACCACTACGCGACGAGATATTAAAATAACTCTGTCCATCTGCCCGCACTTGTATCTCCCAGCCTAAATGATACGCAGCAACAATGATGTGACCAGCAAATATCCGGATCTGACGATATGCATGGCGCTGCGTAGGCTTACAGACAATCTGACTGAGCAAATAACTACGTACGTGCTGGCAAATTTGCGCGGCACTATAGCTATGGTTGATACTTTTACGAGTACTACATTGCTTTAGCGCATGGACAGCAGCGCTACAGGCCATAATATCTGTCGCCAAACTGCCCTCGCCTGTCTCAAATTGCTGCGGTTGCAAAATCACTTGCCAATCATCGGCATACAGGCTACTCAGCAGTTCATCAGGATTATAGCGTTTGATCAATGCGCGCATAGATAGTGAAGATGTATGTACGTTATTATCAGCGTAGCGGTTCGTTATCGCATCATCAACCCCAAACCCATAACGGCTGAGCTTTGGATAGGCACGCATGGCCTGCTGGATATCTGACATATCTAATAATGTCATCTTTGATAATGGCGATAATAAGGGCTGATCACTGTGATTTTGATAAAAACTATCAGGCAACTCAACAAGCTGTGCCGCCTTGAGTAACGATAGATGCTCCGCCAAGGCTTCTGAAGCAATCAGCGACCATTTTGATAAGCTATCTGCATTAGGCTGATAGAACCGTGTCGAATTACCATAAAGTCGGCGCAGCTGACCATCTAGGCGACGAGCAGGCTCAGGAATATCACTCAATGGTCTGGCGGGATCAAGGGGGGATCGTTTGGGATCAAAGTTCGGATGTACGATCGCAGGTTGCTGTGAATCAGCTAGCATAGAAGACTGCCCAGCATCGCCTTTTGTGAGCTTGCTACCTTCTGCTGCCAGACTAGCATGAGACAAACGGTCATCAGAAGTAAACGGCTGAGTCATGAAATCTCCATAAACTATCACATATAAAACGAACAAAAACGTTCAAACCGAACAATGATCTTAACGCTAAAAACTACGCTTGATGGTCTAAAATATCACGATAGCCTGTTTGCCAATCAGCATACTCAAGCCAAGCTAACGGAATATTGCTATGTAAACGCTTTCCTGTCGCTGATGTCTTTTTTTCATCGATAGTAGGCGCGGCTTCACCGACTTGTTCACTCAACCAAACGCCAAGCTCAAAGGTGGTTACAGGCCTGTAGTCTGTCGCAAGATAGAGTGGCTTTGGTGTTTCTGTCGTCAACACATTGGCAATGATAGTGACCAAGTCGCGATCCATAATACGATTGCTCCAATGCTCGGCGGCTACTGGCTCTTTTTGTGGCTCGCGCGCTTTACGCACGCGCATAAGGCGCTCACGTCCATAAATGCCGCTAGGACGAATGATGATGGCTTTATCACCAAAGCTTTGTTGCAGTGCTTGTTCGGCTTGCAATATAACCTTTGATGCGTCACGCTCAGGCGTCATAGGTTCAGTATGCTCATCGATCCATTCGCCATTGTCTTGACCGTAAACACCAGTAGAAGAAATAAACACGACGCGCTCAAGGTTCGCCAGATTCGGAGTAAGCGTTGCCAAATGTTGGCTAATCGCCAAGTAGCTGTCATGATAACCGCTGGTCGAATACTCATCAGGTGTGACGATAATCGCAATATGGGTAAATGATTGCAGCTGCTCGGTCGTCAGAGTCAGCGCATCAGCCTGCAAAAAATTGGCGCTATCCACTAATGCATAGTGATCACGCTCACTACGAGCCAGCCCTGTCACCGAAAAGCCGTCTTGTGCCAGCTTATTGGTAACAGGCAAGCCGATATCCCCTTGCCCGATAATGAGTATATTTGGTGTATTCATAAAGCATCTTTCCTTTTATACCACTTATACAACGATTACAGCGCTAAAAGATAACTCTACTTAAAAATACCGTCTGTATGACAGCTGTATATCCTCATTCGCATCGACGCGCTCTTGCCAGTCGTAGCTGGCATTGATCCGTAGTGCTTGTTTTTTATCAATATCGTATTGTAAACCGAGGCTTGAGATCGGTTGCCAATAATGACCACGAACGTTGGACTCATCGCTGCTGCCATGATACCAATATGGCAATTGCAATTCAGCTTGCGCGCGTAACTGATTGTTAATCTGATAACGACAGCCGGCATTGACACCTGCCCCTACCCGAAAGCCTTTATTGATAGCGCGCCCTGCTTGCGCGGTCCCAGCCAAAAACGTATAGCATAGTTGCGGCGGCATCTGACCCATACCACTGCTTGGCGTACCAAATGCCCACGACCAGCCCGTCTCATAACCCACACTACCCACCAGATGATCTCGCCCGCCCTCTTGTGAGCCATCATTCACTCGCGTCGCCTCAATGCTTGCACCCCACGTTTTGCCTTTGTTGCCAGCATTGATAGGATTAAAAGAGCGTCCACGAATCAAAGTCGCATTTTGAAAGACCACGCTGTCTGGTTGATTGGGCTTATCATCATCTGTGTCATATAGACGTAAGGTCGCAGCTACCCCTTCTAAATTAAAAAACTGTGAATACCCTGACGCGTGGTCAAGCGTATCATGAAACCCTGCTCTAAACCCAATATCGATATAATCATTGTCACCGCGCTGACCGATAGCTATCACTCCCAACTGTAGTGGATGCCTATCTATTGGGTTATTATCCGATACCTCGATTTGACGTTTGCGTAACCATTGTCCATCATCTGATAGGCTTGATACGGGATTGATCTGTGCCGATTTTATCTCATTTAAGGTTTGTTTGGCGCTGTTATGATAACCCAACTGCGCGCGTTGTTGTTTAGCGTCATTAAGCTGAGCTTGACGCAACGTATTGTCGGCTGGGGTATAAGTGGCATTTGCCAAAAGATTTTGACTGTTTCATAACTGAATGACATCAGAGGGCACGACCACATAAGCCAGTTGCTTCAATAAATTCTGCTGAGGACGAATAACGTCAATCAGGCGCAGAATCTCAGAAGCACAATTATCCGTGGTGAAGTAATACGGCATTTTTAGCGCTTTGGTCTCCCAAACATGGCGCATAACCTGCTGTACTTCACTAGATGTCAGATTCAACTGATACGTCCACGTATCACGCTCATCGTCTTGTAGATATTTTGCGAGCTTTTGGGGATAAGGATCAATCTCGATAGCACTGTCATAACTGCCAATCATGGATTTGGTCGCATAGATTGGAAAGCTATCGTTTGGATCACCGTCCACCGTATAATTGAGCGCATACGCCTGACTGATTTGATTGGGATCTGCTACGCTCGATTTTGAATCAATGCGCAATAACGTATGACCAAAGGCAGAGAGTGGGTTGTCCAAATACTCCTCAGCAAACACAATAGATAACTGCTCAGGCGCCAATGTCGCCATCCAGTCATCCAGCTCTGGACACTCATTTGTCAGACTCGCATCATCGATAGCTAACTTTTCTTTTAGCCATGCCACTCGTGCTGGGAAACGGCACAGAACGGAATTATTATTGGCTTGAGTTTTTATATGAATGTTTGCTTGGTTGTTACCAGTTGTCTGCGATGTGAATTCTTTTGCCAGTGCGACTAGTGTCGCGTCTAATTCTGCGGCTGAATCCTGCTGACCGTTATCACTCAAAAAAAAGCGTGGATCATCGACCAAACTCTCCGTTTTCTTTTTAGATAAAATGCTGCTTTGATCATCGTAAAAATACAATAAGCGTCGCCATATTGTATGCTGTGCTAGATTGTCAGTTTTTGCCTGTCGACGCCATGTTGCCAGTAACTGCTCTGTCGCCATATCTGACCCAGACGCAGTATTATTTTGAGTATTGTTTCCATTATTACTGAGAGTAGATGTCTCAATGCGAACAGCATCTTCAGCGTCACGAGGTGACGTACTATCTGATAATTCAGATGAGAGCGCTCCTTCGGTAACCAATAAAGGCGTCGGTAAAAATGCCTGCGTGTTTGCAGAAAACAATAGCGCCGCTATCGCCATTGGCAGTCGCGCTCGCTGACCAATGGTTATTAGAGTATAAGTTCCAGACGTAGACATCGGTTTTATAGACATGAGGCAGGCTCTCACACGTTATTATTTATACGCTATTCGCGCTGTGAAGGTTTATTCTGCTAGAGACTCAAATGATATAAGCAAGCTGCGACCATCTAACTACTTTGATAAACTTTCTATCACAACATCACCAATACTGTTATAAAAAGAGAGCTTTATGCCCGATTCATCATTATCTACATTGCCAATGACAATCACAGATGGTTTGCTGTCAGCCGCTACTTGGCTGGCCTCACCAAACTACAATATCAGGCCAAAAGGTCTAAGTATTGATGCCATCATTATTCATAATATTAGCCTACCACCCAATGAGTTTGGTGCGTGCGACTCTAGCGGCACGCATTATGTAAAAGCATTATTCACTAATCAATTAGATTGGGATGCGCACCCTTATTTTCAGACAATCAAAGGCGCAGAAGTGTCAGCGCACCTGTTTATTGAGCGTGACGGGGCTATCACTCAGTTTGTCAATTTTAACGAACGCGCTTGGCACGCTGGACGCTCTAGCTACTTAGGCCGACCTGAATGTAATGATTATAGCATTGGCATTGAGCTTGAAGGGTCAGATTTTGTGTCCTTCACCTCTGCTCAATATGAGAAGCTCGCAGCGGTAATCGCGGCTATTTATGAAGCGTACCCGAAAACGCAGCGACATTTGACAGGGCACAGTGATATTGCGCCAGGGCGTAAGACGGATCCTGGTGATTATTTTGAATGGGCAAGGTTGCGGGAGCTAGTTGCAGGGTTATTACGAAATAACTCTTTATCACTGCAAAAATGATTTCCACATCCAATCCATTTATCTCCGTGATGAAAGTGCTATAATTCGTCAGTTTTTTTGCAACAGCAAATCAGCACACTAGCTCTTACACAACCCTGTACACAACTTAGCAAGATAGGTTCTCATGGCAAAAAGTCGGTTATTTCGTTCAACCATGGTGGTCAGCAGCATGACCATGTTATCGCGTATTTTAGGTTTGGTACGCGATGTCGTATTGCTAGGGGTTTTTGGGGCTGGCGGTTTGATGGACGCCTTTTTGGTCGCCTTCAAAATCCCAAACTTTTTGCGACGACTGTTTGCTGAAGGGGCGTTTAGCCAAGCATTCGTTCCTGTGCTGTCCGAGTACAAGGAAAAGTACAGCTTACAGCAAGTACAGATTTTAGTCAGTCGCACCTCGGGCGCACTCTTGCTGGTGTTGTCGATGCTGACAGTTGTTGTTATCTTAATCGCGCCTTGGGTAGTGACGTTGTTTGCCCCCGGGTTTGCCGATCAACCTGACAAATTTGCCATTACCGCTGAATTACTCCGCCTTACCTTCCCTTATTTGCTGTTTATTTCTATGACGGCTTTTGCCAGTGGTATTTTGCAAAGTTATGGTCGTTTTGCTGCGCCCGCCTTTGCCCCAGTCCTATTGAATTTATGTATGATTGGTGGTGCGCTGATTTTGGCGCCGATGTTTGATACGCCTATTATGGCGCTTGGCTATTCCGTGGCGATCGCAGGACTATTGCAATTCTTAATACAACTGCCTCAGCTATGGCAACAAAAACTACTGGTCGCGCCCAAGATTGACTTTCAGCACGAGGGCGTTCGCCGCATTCTAAAATTAATGCTGCCTGCTATCTTTGGTGTGTCTGTCACTCAGATTAACTTATTGCTGAACACCGTTTTTGCCTCATTGATGATTGGTGGTTCGGTGTCTTGGCTCTACGCAGCTGAGCGTATGAGCGAGTTACCACTAGGGCTGATTGGTGTGGCGATTGGTACGGTCATATTACCAAGTCTGTCAAAAAGTGAAGCGCAAAAAGACGATGTTAGTTTCAAAAAGACCATCGACTGGGCCGCGCGCCTTATCATTTTGGTCGGTGTGCCTGCCTCGGCTGCGCTCTTTGTACTCGCAGATGTGCTGATGCAAGCCCTGTTCTTACGTGGTGAGTTCACCCTTCGTGATGCGCAGATGAGTGCGCTGGCATTGCGTAGTATGGCAGGTGGTATCTTAGGATTCATGCTGATCAAGATCTTTGCCCCTGCATTTTTTGCGCGTCAAGACACCAGAACACCTGTCAAAATCGGCATCATTTCTGTTATTGCCAACATGGTATTTAGTGTCATCTTTATTGGGATATTCTATTTCTTAGAAATGCCATTACATGGTGGCCTAGCCTTGGCAACGACGGGCGCAGCGTTCGTAAACGCAGGCTTGCTCTATTACCTCTTACACAAGCGCGATATTTTCCGTTTTGGCCCCCATTGGAACAAACTATTCACACAGTTTGCCATTTCGACTGGCTCCATGATCGGCGTACTTTATCTCATGTTACCCTACTTCCCTACTGATGAAGCCCAGTGGCAACGCATCATCGCACTCGTGATTATGTGTGTCGCCGGAGCGCTCGTCTATGGCGTGGTATTGCTAGCGACAGGTTTCCGTCCTCGCCAGCTCAAACACGGATAAGCCAAAGTAGATATAGGCATGAGCTTGGCTTACGAAACCAAAACAAGCCTATCATCAGAATTGACAATGCTTGCCACCAATCGTTGTCATAATGACCTATTAATGAATAACTGACATTTGAGGTTCGATATGACAACGAAACAGCCACTCTTCCAGCGCTTACCGCTTCTCCTTGCAACAGGTGTACTCGGTACTGGACTACTGCTGAGCGGTTGCAGCAACAATGAGTCTGCAGACACTGAAACTGCTACCAACAATGAAGAGGTTGCAGCTGTCGTTGATACTTCAGAAGAAGACACAGCTGAGCAAAAAGAGACAGCAGATAGCACAAGTGAAACGACTCAAGTCACAGATGATACTGAGAACAAAACGACCGTTGATAATGACAATATCGATCCAGTCACTGCTCCGATTAACCAAAAAAGCCTAGTGACCAATCCGACCGAAGCGGGTACACCAGAGGACACGGTCAAAAAAGCACTAAATAGCTTGTATTATGGTGATGTGAAGGATGCAGTAGGCTACTATCAAGTAGATATGGCAAACTTTGAGCAAGAGCTTGCCAACACTCAATCGGCGTTTCAACAAACGGTCGATGGCGTGACGATTACTGACACAACGTACAATGATGACAAAACGCGCGCCACCATCACTGGCGAGTTGATGCTCAAAGGACAAAGCGACCCTGCACCATTAACCTATCAACTACAGAAAATAGATGGTCAATGGAAAATCTTGGGTTAAGGCATTTTGCTCTAATTATCTGCAACGTTGTCCGATGCCACGGCTTTACCAAGCATCACGACATCAGCGATAAACCCGTCCATATCGCAAACTTCTGGCATATATCCCCACTGCTCAAAGCCAAGTTTACGGAACAGTCCCAAACTTGGCTGATTGTGGGCAAAGATAAGGGCAACGATATTTCTGATTCCTAAACTGGGCGCTTGCGTCAACATCCAGCGTGTCAACAGACTGCCCAACCCTTTACTCTGATAATCTTGGTTCAGATAGATGCTGATTTCAGTGCTGATATGATAAGCGGTACGCGCATATAAATCACTGAAACTGCCCCATGCAACAATTGGTAGTTTTGTACTCTGTCTATCGGCATCACCTTCTAGTAATGCTTTGACTACATAAATAGGCCTCGTTGGACTATCTAAATGCTCATCGAACCAAGCTGTACGTTCTTCGAGCGTTACTAATGCCAAATTTGCCGTTGCTTGTTTGCCAGGAATACTTTGGTTATAAATCGCCAAGACTTCTGCCAAGTCTTCTTTACTGGCACGTTGTACCATAAACTGCTGGGTCAGCTGATGTGTCAACGGGGCAGTTGCTATGACATCTAAGGCAACATCGGACATAGAGTCTCCATATTAATTGGCATTATTATTGGTATTCATGATGATAGTAAAAAATCGTCATACTGATAATAGACGTATGTACAAACCATGAAATTCATAGAGCGTCATTCATACTTGCATTATCCGTAGACTATAGGATGTTAGTGTGGCTATTTTACTTTATAATGGCTAATTTTCGACACATCAATTTTGACCATAGATGTGTTTTTTCGTTTTTTATCTGGTCTCATCATAGCTGAAAACTTATGAAAACCTATTTTCTTGAGCAACTGATTGCATCATCAAATGCCGCGTCTACTACTAATGACCCAGTAGAGTTAGCGCCTTGTGTGCTCACTATTGGCAATTTTGATGGCGTACACCTTGGTCATCAGGCAATGCTGGCACAAGTTCGTGATATTGCGCATACCCAAAACTTGGACGCTGCGGTCATGATATTTGAGCCACAACCACGTGAGTTTTTTGAGCCAGCTAAAGCCCCTGCGCGTTTGACCAATCTAGCAGAAAAGCAGGCACTCCTAGCACAACATGGGGTTAAAACCTTAGTGGTGGCAGGTTTTGATGAGGACTTTCGCTCATTATCAGCACAAGCCTTTGCCGATATATTAGCCAAGCGCTTAAATGTAAAAGCGCTGGTACTAGGTGACGACTTCCGCTTCGGTCATGATCGTACTGGCGATAGTCAGTTTTTGCGCGATTATGGTTTGGATGTGACTAACCTACATACCATCACTGATAGCAATATTGACAACGACCACTTGAATGATGTCAATAATGAAGCTGCACGTATTAGCTCTACTCGCATCCGTGACTTGCTATTGGCAGGTGATATTCACGCTGCCAACATACTGCTGGACCGCGACTACGCCATTACGGGGTCGGTCGTCCGTGGCGATCAAATTGGTCGCACTATGGACTTTCCTACTGCCAATATTGATTTGCAGCGAATAAAACCCGCTTTGCACGGTATTTTTGCCGTTGATGTCGTCAGCTTAGATGAGAATGGAGAGGTCATACCTGATGGTTTAATAAAGCTGGCTACTGATAACAATATAGGCGTCGCAGGTTTGCGTCCACATAGTTTGTTCGGTACCGCTAACATTGGCAAAAGACCCTCTGTTGATAAAGGTGATGACTGGCGATTGGAAGTACACTTTCCCAAACTAAAAGCAGATTTGTACGGATTGAATCTAGAAGTGCGCTTCTTGCACTTTTTGCATGGTGAGCGTCGCTACGATGGTTTGGACGCCTTGAAAGCCGGTATTCATCAAGATGTCACTGACCTACTAGAATGGCGTGATAACCAAGTTTAACAGTCAGACGTATCTTACATTTTATCAAGTCCAAACTTTTTTGCTGTTGCGATTCCGGTATGTCCTTGACGATAGTATGCGATGACTTGAAGCTTAAAGTCTAGATCGTAACGTATAAAAATACCCCATAAGTTGTGTCCAACTTATGGGGGTCGGTTCACTATATTAGGTTTTTTATATCAGCTTTTAGGCATCAGGATGCATTCGTACATTTAACTCATCAATCGTCTCTACCCATGCTGCATCGTTTTGCCATTCTTCTTGCAAGAACATACGCTGGCTATCGGTCCAGAAATCAGCTTCTATCAATTTCTCTTCACTTGATAACTGGTTGTCTGCGATAAACTTATCAATTGCTTCATCAGAGCTATCTAGACCTAACTGAGCAAATAGCTCATTCATATTATATTCTGGCTCACCCAACATACTTTTCTCCTTAAATGGTGTAGTGGAAATTGTGCTTATTATTTAAATTAACCCATTTATTGTAGCAAGCTTTGTGCTAATAGCTGTTAATCAACGTTTATCTAACGTTATCAATTGTATAGGCAGCAAACAGATATTGCCATTTCAAAAGATGCGATAGATTACTTTTTATTTCATCATATCTTTTGGATAAAAAAACTTATAGACATAAAAAAGCCCTCCTATATTAAGAGGGCTTTTCTTTTTCACTCATTACTTAAGTTAAGACAGCTATATAACTGCTTAGCTTATGGTAGTAGGTGTGCTACTGCATCACGCTCTTCGCTCAGCTCTTGCTCAGTGGCGGCCATTTTCTCTTTTGAGAATTCTGATGACACATCAACGCCGTCTACGATAGACCAGTCGCCGTTTTTGCATGTGCATGGGAATGAGTAGATAAGGCCTTCAGCGATACCATATTCCCCATTTGAGTAAACACCCATAGAGACCCAGTCGTTCTCGTCAGTACCGAGTGCCCACGTGCGCATATGGGCGATAGCAGCGTTGGCAGCAGAAGCTGCAGATGAGGCACCGCGAGCTTTAATGATGGCCGCGCCGCGCTGCTGTACTTCTGGGATATACGTGTTTTCGTACCAATCACGATCAACCAACTCTAGCGCTGGTTTGCCATTGACAGTCGCAGCCGTTAGGTCTGGATACTGGGTCGATGAATGGTTGCCCCAGATGGTCATGTTTTTGATGTCATTGACAGTGCTGTCAGTTTTTTCGGCCAGCTGTGCCATCGCACGGTTATGATCTAGGCGAGTCATGGCAGTAAAGTTACGTGGATCTAGGTCTGGTGCGTTACGCTGAGCGATTAGCGCGTTGGTGTTGGCAGGGTTACCGACGACCAATACTTTTACATCACGGCTAGCGACTTCGTTTAATGCTTTGCCTTGTGCTGAGAAAATCGCAGCGTTGGCTTCTAGTAAGTCCTTACGCTCCATACCTGGACCACGTGGACGGGCACCGACGAGTAACGCGTAGTCAGCATCTTTGAATGCCACATTTGCATCATCAGTTTGGACAATACCAGCAAGCAATGGGAATGCGCAGTCTTCTAGTTCCATGACCACACCCTTTAGGGCATCAAGCGCTGGTGTGATTTCAAGCAATTGCAAAATAACTGGCTGATCTTTACCTAGCATCTCGCCAGATGCAATACGAAATAGCATCGCGTAGCTGATATTACCGGCGGCACCAGTGACGGCAACACGTAAAGGCTGTTTCATTGACATTGAATACTCCCTAATTGATGATTAGATCATTTATGATTGTAATAGATGATTATCTTTTTAGATATCGACTTGTTTGCTGCACAAAGGCAGCGCTAAACCGAGAGCTAGTGTAGCACTTCATCACAGCGACCGTCTAGATACAGTCATAGCCCCATTAGGGACTATATTGTTACATTTTATACGAAAAGAATATCTATAAGCTCAGAGCCTATAAATAAAGGGCTGTATAATTTTTAGATACGGTCCATAGTATGTTTTACCGCTATGAGATGAGTAAATAAGAGCATAAAAATGACAATGTAATACGGACAAGTTTACTCAGATTTTATTAAAAACAGTACCGAAAAGGATGTAGAAAAAGAACGGTAGACTATCTAAAAAATAGTTAAATAAAAGCTATCTACCACCTGAAATGATGAATTGGCTGCCGCAGTTATCTACAACATTGTGACAAGTGCCAAAACTGCTACCCTCATAGCACACATGGATATCCGTCAGTATCGATTGACGACGACTGCCTTCTTGGCAAATGAGATCGACACTATTTGATGACATACCACTATTTAGGCGCGTCATTTGACTAATAAATCGAGATTTAGAGACTGTATAACTGTTGCCCGTATTCAGCTCGTTAGGAAGCTTTAGTTCACCAGCGTAGTTAGTGATTTGTCGGAAGTAGCGACTGGCACTCAGTGGGCTACAAGCACCATAGCGCTGCCACGTTTGGCTACGTACTGTCGTATCAGGCATGATGCGATTGACAACCTTTAGTTGTAGTGGTGTCAAACGTGGCTCGCTACCACGACCACAGCGTTCGCCGTAGCCCATGTCTAAGCCTGAAACTGTTAACGAATAGCCTTCTAGACATTGACGCATGCGGGCTCTTGTCGGCTGTATGCTACATAGCGCGGGGGTCATCTCGACCATCAATACGCGCTGGCCAGCTTTGACCGTGCTCGCCGCATATGCTGGCGTAAGCATAAGACCTTGTATGATTAACAAAGCACCAAAACTCGTCGTTTTATTAACTTTACCCATATGATGCCTATTTTTCAAACTTCCACGGAACTGCACCAAGAAACTGGATGTCTTAAATTTTGAGCTTGTTTCTGCTTTCGTATTAGATGACCGGGGCACCTGAATCAGTAACGGTTGCCGAGTTTTCGATAATACAGGCAGTTTGAAGTATTTTTTGATCATAGGGCTGGGAGCAATTAGCAATGATAAAACATGGGCTATCACTTAAATCATTGTGCTAACAGCATTAAACACATAGCGATCTAAGAACAAGACTGAAGAACATAAACGTCAATTAAAGCAATGGTAACAAAATGTCTTTTTTAATCTATAGCAAAAACGTAAACGTTGTCGTGCTCGTCAACAATTGCAAAATTAAGTTCAGTGTTTATTGTATAAAGTACTAAGACTTGCTGTCATTTAGTCCATAAAAAATAGACCATTAACTATAAAAGCTAGTGGTCTATTAAAGACGAATTCACTGATTAAAAAGCACCAGGTACTGTACCCATACGTTGACTGATTGGCTGACCACGACCCAGCAGACTGCTATAGATAGTAGCGTTTTCCATCACGTGTTTGACATAGTTACGCGTTTCAGGAAAGGCAATCGATTCGACATATTGATCTGCGGCGATTGCGCCATAGGTTGGTTGCCAGCGTTTGGCATTATTAGGTCCAGCATTGTACCCTGCGGTTGCCAGTACTGGCTGGTAGTTCAGTTTACTCAAAATGTCACCCATATACCAAGTACCATAACGAATGTTGGTATCGCCACTATTGGCACGGCTCGCACTATAAGTCTCACCTAAGTTACGCGCGATATATTTTGCCGTATCAGGCATGATTTGCATCAACCCACTGGCGCCTACATTTGAGCGCGCAGAAGACACAAAACGGCTCTCTTGACGCATGATGCCATAAGCCCACGCTGGATCAATGCCTGCTGATTGACTATAACGCACCACTGACTCTTGGTGTGGCATAGGGTGCGAAAGTGCCAAGCTATTGACTCTATCGGTATTATCGACGGCATAAATCGCCCGATCGAGCCAGCCCATGTCATACGCTTGACGGTCATACGCTTGACGCGCCGCCGCGATAATGAGATTGTCATCACGGTTATCGCGTGCTTGCTTCACAGCCCAGTTCCACTCGCGGTTGGCATACGCGCGGCTAGCATCAGAGTTATATAAGGCAAATGCACGAGCAAAGTTAGCGTCTTGCATCACGCGCGCGCGGTCAGCGGTACTGACATTAGGCAAATTGCTACCACCTAAGCGGCTGGCATCAAAGCGCTGACCGATCCTGTCTTTTGCCATCAAGCCATAGTAGTCATTATTTTTCGCTAGGTTTTGATACATTTTTTTGGCGGTATTGCGCTTACTGCTATTGCTTGATTGCTCATAAGCACGAGCCAGCCAGTATTGCCACTGTTCATCCTTTTGAATTTCACCATCCATTTTTGAAATAGCTTCAACCACATCATCCCAGCGGCCAAAGCGGATTGCCGCCATGGCATAGTCTTCAGCTTCTTCAAAGTTAAAGTCATCATCTAAACTATGGCGGAACCAGTCTACTGCTTCAGCATTAAAACCGTCATCGGTATTGTGGTTCATGCGCTTAACGCCAAGCGTACGATAGGCGTAACGACGCGTTTCGTCATTCAATAACTTTATAGCGCGCTGATTGTCTTGCTTGATATCAAAGTCTAATTGCAGGGCCGCTTCTCGATAGGATTTATCTGCGACACGGCCAATAGCATATAGGTATAGGTATTGATTGGTTTGACTGGCGGGCTCGCGGCCAAAGCGGCTAAAAAACGACGAGGGATTGAGCTGAATTTCACTAAGCGCCGAATAGGCAATCGGTGTCCCTAAGCGCGATGATAATGCCATGATGTCGCCTGTCTTACCGACACGCAGCATCCGCTTGAGACGAGCAGCGCGATCCTGATTGCTAATGAGCGCGTTGTTATTCATCTCCATCGCTAGCTGCTCACACAAGGCAGGCTGCTTTTTGGTGGTTAGCCAAACATCAGATTTGGCTGCCATGGCGCGCATGGTATCACCGCCATTATTGAACCCAAGGGCGATAGCGCAGCGCTCACTGGCATCAGCATTGGTAATCAGATTTGCCACTTGTCTGACAGAGGCGTAGTCATTCGACCCCGCTTTGCTCTCCGCAAAATCAGCCACCAACTTCTCAGCCATGACCGTATCTGGATACTGACGCACAAACTGTGATACGGCCGCTGAACTTTGTGAATTGAGATCTAAATTCATCCGCCAATAGGTTGGATACATGGCAAATAGACCGCCGCTCATGATTTGCTCATAATTATAGAGCGCACCCACATCGCCGCGATCCGCTGCGATAGCCGCTGCCATAAATGAGTCAATACTACGGTCTTGCTGATAATTGCTCTCTTGTTGGTAGCTTTCCTCATCGCCCCACGTCAACTCTGCACAAGCTACTTGTGACATACCAAGCGCGCTTATAGCGGTTGCCACACTCAATGCGCTTATCCACAACGAGCCTACTGTGAGTCGTTTCGACGTCTGCTTTTGACTGGTAAATTCTTCATCCTTGATGCTATGAGCAACACGCAACTTTGTCATACTGACTCTCTTTATGATGTCTCTACAAATATTTGAATAACGGTTCGCTAAGTACCGCCAAGGGTATCGCAATCATCATACTATACTCATTGTGCTTTCAACTATCTCCTTTACCTTTTGTTAATAAATAGGAGAGCACGGTGTAACATAGAAATGATAACGAGCCTCAGTTTTTATAAATGGTAATATTAATCACAGTAAATAATTGATACTGCTATGAATTATTTATCATATTGACAACCCATCGCCTATGCTAATTTTTCACATTAGTACAGGGTTGTGATAAAATACGCCACCTGTTAATCGGCTACTTCGTTATATTTTTGGTCAATCATGGACTTCCCCTTATGAGTGTTACTGTATTCAATCCCCGCATCGATGACGATGCTGCTGCTGAGACGACTGTCACCGCACGTGCTGTCACTGCACTCAAGGAGCAAAGTTCAGCCCAAGCGCCCGTCGAAAAAGCCGCAACCAAGAAGGTATTCATCACCACCCAAGGCTGTCAGATGAATGTCTATGATTCAGACAAAATGCTCGATGTGCTCGGTGACTCGCACGGCATGCAAGTGACGCACAACATTGATGAAGCCGACGTGCTGTTGATGAATACCTGCTCTATCCGCGAAAAAGCGCAAGAAAAGGTGTTTTCAGAGCTTGGGCGCTGGCGCAAACTCAAAGAAAAACGTCCTGATCTCGTGATTGGCGTTGGCGGCTGCGTGGCCTCACAAGAAGGCGACAATATCCAAAAACGCGCACCTTATGTGGATATGGTGTTTGGCCCGCAAACCTTGCACCGTCTGCCTGAGCTGTATGACCAATCACATGAGCAGCGTGATATCGCGCCTAAAAACCGTATCGGTACGATTGACGTATCCTTCCCCAGTATTGAAAAGTTTGACTTTTTGCCTGAGCCAAGAGTAGAAGGCTACAAAGCCTTTGTCTCAATCATGGAAGGCTGCTCAAAATATTGCTCATTCTGCGTCGTTCCTTATACACGCGGTGAAGAATTGTCGCGTCCACTTGACGATGTGCTGGCCGAGATTGATAGCCTTGCCGCGCAAGGTATCCGCGAAATCAACCTACTTGGTCAAAACGTCAACGGCTATCGCGGCGAAAAAGACGATGGCAGTATTTGCCGTTTCGCTGAGCTGCTGCATTATGTCTCGCACGTCGATGGTGTGGAACGTATTCGTTATACCACCAGCCATCCGCTTGAGTTTACCGATGATATCATTGACGCTTATGCACAATTGCCAGAGCTGGTATCGCATCTGCATCTACCTGTACAAAGTGGCTCAAACGCGATTTTGGCGGCGATGAAACGCAACCATACCATCGATGTGTATATCGATCAGATCAATAAGCTCAAAGCCATCCGCCCAGACATTCACTTGTCGAGCGACTTTATCATTGGCTTTCCTGGTGAGACTGATGAGGATTTCCAAGACACGCTAAACTTAGCAAAAGAATTGAACTTCGATCACTCGTACAGCTTTATCTACTCCAAGCGTCCGGGCACGCCAGCTGCTGAGTTACCAGATGATGTCAGCTTCACCACCAAAAAAGCGCGTTTGGCTGAGTTCCAAAAAGTGATCGTTGACTCGACATTGGCCAAAACGCATGAGATGGTCGGTACAACGACTCGCGTCTTGGTTGAACAAGTCGCGAATCGCCATCCAGATTGCCTAATCGGTACAGCGGACAACACCCGTACGGTGATGTTCCCTTACGATCCTGAGCGCAGTGATGAGCTGCTTGGTAAAATTGTCAGCGTACGTGTCACCGATTTTGTCAGCCCGCATATGGTGAAAGGCGAGCTAATCGAAGTATTAGCATAGTGGTTAAGGTAACAATGGTTAAATTATAAGTTTGAATAAGAATAAAAAAGCCGTTCACTATAATAGCGAACGGCTTTTTTGCGGGTGAATGTTAACCATCACTATTCTGATAACCAATCTGTCTTCCGTAGCTGCTGCTTGGTCTCACGGCGACGTTTCTTGCGGACAATATCGATATCTTCTTTTTCATGAATACCGCCTTTTCTTAACAGGGGATCAAGCGCCAAATAATTACGCGGTTTCACTGCGCCTAGCGAGTGCTGTGCACCTGATTCAGTCTGCTTGTCTAACTGTCTCTCAATTTGTTTAGCCTTTTTTAACGTTTGTTTTAAGCTCATATAGTTACCTATTCTTTAATCCTTTTTAGATACCAACGCCGAAAATCATCTTAGCGAGGAAAACGAGCGCAAATTGTATATCCAGTACATTAAGCAAGTTTGACGACGCTAAGAGGATTTGCAGGTTTGGTATTAGCCCTTAATACACATGACCTGCTTCAGCGTATGCACCACTTCAACCAAGTCTTTTTGATTGGCCATCACTTCATCAATGTCTTTATATGCGCCAGGGATTTCATCGATAACGCCTTTGTCTTTACGACATTCAACACCATCGGTTTGCGCTTTTAGATCATCAATGGTGAACGCGCGTATCGCTTTACCACGGCTCATCTGTCGCCCTGCCCCATGTGAGCAAGAACAAAACGACTCTGTCGCACCCAGACCACGGACGATAAAGGATTTTGTACCCATCGAGCCGGGGATAATGCCAAGCTCACCGGCATAAGCACTGATTGCGCCTTTACGCGTCACGTAAACCTGCTCGCCGAAATGCACCTCTTCATTGACATAGTTGTGATGGCAATTGATGGCTTCTTTGGTCAGGGCAAATCGTGGCAATCCTGCTTGCGGCGATTGCAGCGCCTTAATCACCAAACGCATCATCTCGCGGCGATTCTCTAGCGCGTAATCCTGCGCCCAACCAACTGCCTCAACATAATCGGCAAAGCTGTCAGACCCTTCGGCAAAGTAAGACAAATCACGATCAGGCACATGACCAAAGCGTGATTGACGCTCTTTTTTGGCCAGATTGATAAAATAGCGCCCGATACAATTACCAATACCGCGACTACCAGAATGCAGCATCACCCAGACATCTTGGTTTTCATCCAAGCACAGCTCGATGAAATGATTGCCACCGCCAAGTGTGCCCAGCTGTTTGGCCCACGTACGCTCAAAACCTTTAAGCATTTTGAGTAAGCCTGGGTGCTTATCGGTAATCGGTTTTAGGCGTTTGCCGAGCGGATCAAGCGTGGAGCTTTTTGCTTGGATTTGCTTGTGCATATTAAAACCCACCGGCACTTGCTGCTCGACCACCAAGCGCAGCGCTTTTAAGCTATCAGGCAGATCACTTGCGGTTAGGGATAAGCGCACGGCGTTCATACCGCAGCCGATATCTACGCCGACCGCCGCAGGAATGATGGCAGACTTGGTCGGAATCACGCTGCCAACGGTCGCGCCTTTGCCAACGTGTACATCAGGCATAACCGCAATGTGCGAATGTACAAACTCTAGCTGAGCCAAGTTGCGTAGCTGCTGCATCGCGCCTTGCTCGATATCAGAGGTGTAAATCTTGACAGGCACGCCATGTTTGCCACTTTTATTTAACGTTAATTGAATGCTCATTATTTAATTTTCCGTTTTTTTATTCTTAAAGCCATGCATTTTTTTCAATTCGCTTATTTATATTTTTTAGACATTACTTATCTTTCTCAATTAAACATAATGGTTTAATAAGAAAAAAAATTATTATCTAAGAAATTATAGGCAATAAAAATCCGTATTTTTATTAATTAAAAATCAATAAAAATTCATGGCTGCTTTATTATGGACGTTTTAAAGAAGAATCTTTCATACCAAAAATAAGGGCGTAAATATTATGCGCGCAGGTAGACAATTGCTAAGTGTTAGCGTGAATGATTTTTTGGTAATAAAGATACAGCAGAATGTTGGATAAACAGATAACAGCAAGCACAAAACTACTTAGCACTATCGCATCGCTATTTTAACAAAGTAGATTTAGAGGAAGGATGGAGCGAGTACATATATAGTCGAACCACTATTAAAGTGTTACAGCGTTAGACTCGTTTAGCCTGCTACTGTAGTACTTGCACTCGTCTGCCTTGTACCACTTTTAATATTGATTGACTATAGGAGGCTATTCATTGATATGAATAGATAGAATATCACTCAATAGCTATATATAAATTTAGCCAAACCTTTTCGAAGTCTTCATTGTTGTCATGCTTTTCATACATTCAATCTTTAAAAACGTCTTAACAGTTATATAGGACACGATGATTCCTCCATAGGTTGTGGCTAATGTCAGGGCGACAATAGCAAGTTTATTAAAAGCATTTATAGCAAGACTATAAATCAGTGAGATAATAATAACGATTTAAAAAATATTGTCAACTATTAATTTTTGAATAACAAAAAACGCAATACTATAGCGATTCATTTAATAAAGTGATTATTTCAAATAATAACTAATAACTTTTTATAGCATAAAACTATTAATTACTTCAGCAAACAAAGCCGCTGCAATGATGATAAAGATAATGCCGCAACCACGATTAAGCCATGCTAAACGATTACCAACATCGAGCCAACTTGCCAGCTTTTTTCCGCCTAGCGTATAGACAATCTGCCAAATGGTTTCGCTCATGAATAGCCCAATGGTCAATAAGATATATTGCGGCCATAGTGGCACACTAAAATTAATAAACTTAGGAAAGAACGCTGCGAAAAATAATATCGCTTTTGGATTAGATAAAGATACCCAAACCCCTGTACGGAATAAAGTGAGATTGCTCGGACTTGTCTTGACCGCAGCACTCGACAGCGAGCGCGGCTGCGGTGTAATAGCTTGACCTTCAAAAGCCCCATAGTCGGCCTCAACCTCAGCACTTAACTCCTTGGCATCGCTCATCAAGCTACCATCACCCGCATCACGCCATGAGCTGATGCCCAAATATACCAAGTATGCCGCGCCCACGGCTTTGATAATTGTGAGCAGCCATGGCGACTGGCGACTGATCACATCCAGCCCAAGCAAAGTCGATAGCAGCAAGATAAATAGCCCAAGGCTCAAACCTGCCAGCGTCCATAATGTGCGCTTCACACCATAGTTCATGCCATACTGGAATGCCAACAACATGTTGGGACCTGGTGTTGCGGAAATCAAAAACGTACTTGCGAAAAATACTGCAAACAGATGCCAAGACATCAGCTAACCCCTACTTTGTTATATATAAATGCTTCTTATACGAACAGCCACATCGCCAAAAAAAGAAATACCGCCATTCAGGCGGTATTATTGATACTTCTCACATTATATACATATGTTTGCCACTTTTATAGCGTATCGACACCTCTATAAGCTACTTGGCAGTACAACTGTCTAATAGTTTTTGCAAAAAGCCGTCACAACGTTCGATTTCGATCAGTTCTACATATTCATCCGCTTTGTGTGCCTGCTCAATACTACCAGGGCCACAGATGATCGTAGGGATGCCTGCATTGGTAAACTGACCACCTTCCGTTGCGTAAGCGACTTTATGACGCTCATCATCCCCTGTCAGAGCTGCTATTAATGATTGTAGCTCAGCGCTGTTATTATCCGTCATGGCAGGAACACTCTCTTCCTGCATCAGCTCGATACCCGTCTCAGGCGCACGCGCTTGCATTTGCGCATTTAACTCAGCAACTTTTGCTTGAATAGGCGCTAGTATATCGTCTTGGGTCATGTGCGGCAGGTTGCGATAGTCAAAAGTGAACTCACACAGATTGGGCACGATATTGGTGGCTGTACCGCCGTGTATAGTCCCTACTGACAATGTCGAATAAGGCACAGTAAACAATGCATCATTGTCATCACGAGTGCTCAGTTCTTCAGCAAGCGTGTCGACATAGCCCACCAATTTGCTTGCATAGCTGATCGCATTGACCCCTTGTCCAATCAATGAAGAATGCGCCGATTTACCATGGACACGGCAACGATACACCGCAATACCTTTATGCGCAACCACCATCGCCATATTGGTTGGCTCACCGACGATGCAATAATCAGGGGTGATACCGCGCGCTTTTAAATCCGCCAAAATCAATGGCGCACCCAAACAGCCCACCTCTTCATCGAACGACAGCGCGAGGTGCAATGGGCGACGCAGCTGACCGCTATTAGATAGCTGTACAGCTTGTGGCAATATTGTCAGCGCACACGCGATAAAACCCTTCATATCGCACGCACCGCGTCCGTATAGCTTGTCACCACGTATCGTCGCGGTGAACGGCTCTGATGTCCAGTCTTGACCATCGACAGGCACGACATCAGTATGACCTGAGAGCACCAAACCGTTATTAATTTGGTCAGCGTTTTCGCCAGCGGGTACGGTCACAAACAAGTTGGCCTTGGTCTTTGCCTCGTTAAAGGTCAAATCTACCGTCAGACCAAGCTGCTCACAATACGCTCTCACATCATGAATCAATGCTAGATTGGAGTGTCGACTGACCGTATCGAAAGCGATAAGCCTAGACAGCCAATCAAGGCTATTACTCGGATGCGTAGCAGGGTTTAACTGTTGGTCATTGCTAGCATTGTCATTAGTATCTTGGATCATAAAATATCCCTATTATGATTTTTAAGAATTATGTCTTAAAAGTCATTTCTTAAAAGCCATTTCTTAAAAACTATGAGGTATCAGATTTGTCTTATGATGGATTATTCTGATTCATCACGTCAAGCACGGGTGGCATCGGTTTTGGCAACTTGCCTTCTGCTTGTAGCTCTTTGGTGGTTTTGGCATTGATAGATAGTCCAGCAATCAGGGCGATGTCTTTTACAGGCTTGCGCTTACGCGTCGCAAAACTCACAGGCACCATACGAGCAAACTCGTAGATATAAAGATAAGACTCCTCTCCCCCCTCAAAATCCTCTTCTTCTTCTAACCGAATGCCACCAATTTTAGCCAAATCTGAGAGCATCTCATTCTCTTCGCTACTCAAATTACAATCAGTAATACCAAAACCCGTCATAAAGCCGTTTGACCACTGTTTCAATGCCATCACGCGCTCGTATAAATCATGTTCATCATCAGGGATCAGCGGCATATAAGCGTAGGCATCATCTTTATCTTTTAACTGAAACACCGTGTCTTCTGCTTCTTCTGTCAGCAACGTCAATGCCGCCTCTGGTAGCGGTGCAAAGCTCAGCTCTTCAAACACCTTTGCCCATGTGGCCTCATCAGGCGCGTTACACGCCGTCATCAGCCCTGTCATCAGGCCGTGCACCTCACTGATAGACACGTCCGTCCAATCATCAAACGCAGTCAGCCAAGTATTCCAGCCAGAGATATTATCATTCATAATAGAGGTCCTAGTAGTTGATTACTGTTCAAAAAATAAAAATAGTCACGACAAAATGTCTGGGACAAATCATCGATAGATAAAAGTAAAAAGACAAAGCCTCGTACTTGTAATTACTTTGTTGATATAGATATTATGCGGTCACCTATGGCATTATTAAATGCAGCGAACAAAATTCATTCACGCTTACTTGTTAAGGATAAAAACTGACTATGTATGATCAACTTAGAATATTAGAAAAAATGGTACTCGACATCAAAAAACAGTATCAGCTTGTCAGTGCTGAACTTAGCAGCCTAAAACAACACCCTGTTAGCGATGCAAAAGAAGTCTCTGCTCTAAAAAACAAGCTTGATGCCAGCCACAGCGAGCGTGATGGCGCAAAAAAACAATTAAATGACCTCGACAAGCGCTATCAAAGCCTTGCTGAAGCGCACCATATGATTGGTGAAGAACAAGACAAACTACAAAAACAAATCAGCCAATTACAACAACAAAATAGCGAGTTGCAAAAGAAGAATCAGTTGGCAGCAGAGCGTACGCAAGTCGTCTTGCAACGCTTAACCCGCATCGATCAAGCAGAAAGCTAACGCATTCCTGTAATAGATAGCAAAATATGCTACTTATTAAACCGCCCAACGCTATTTGTAAAACCTGATATCACTCATTCCACTGACCAGACATTGTAGGATGTATCATGACCGACAACCAAAGCAACGCTATAGAAAAACAGCCAAAAAATAACCCATCACAAAATACTCAAGTACCGAATAAAGACGTAGCCGTACAAAAATCCACTCAATCGGGGGCGAGCACATCCAGCACATCGTCTCAAGCCAATGGCAAAGCGGCTGAGCCCCAGATCAAAAAAGTCGATATCGCGATTGCTGGCGTGACTTATCCAATTTTTTGTCCCGTTCATGAGCAAGAAGAGCTACTATCGGCGGTCTCTTATATCAATAACTATGCGCTTGATCTAAAGCGAGATGCACCAAGCCTCAGTCAAGAAAGCATACTGGTGCTGTGCTGCTTGAATTTATACGAAAAAATCCATGCCAACCAAAGAAGTGATGAAGACCGCTTGCAAAAAGATAAGCAATCACAGGCATTGCTAAATAAAATCATGAAAGACGCCCACTCTATTTTGTAATAGTGCGGTGTTGTCTCAGCAGACAGATCGTTCAAAACATGCATGATCTAATAGTGTGCGATATGATGAAAAAGCATCAAATCTATTAGCGCTTAGCCTACTAAAGCTAAGCGCTTTTTTATGGTCAATCGTTTTTATCTACCTGCTTACGCATAAGGTTTGTAAGTCTTGCCTGCGTGAAAGTCTGCCTGATGCTCATAATTGCAAAAGAATAATTCTTGGGCTGATTCAGTATTACCATCCCTGGTTGTCGCTAAGCTAGGCTTAGTTTCAAGGACACCGCGATATTCCGCCAAACTGTTACCACAAAAATTGCACTGACGCGGTGTGGTGACATCACCCTCTTTTGGCATCATGCTTTTGGGTGGACGTGGGTACATAAACTTGTAAAAAGCCCACATGGAAGCCCAGATAATAAGAATGACAATAATAACGGCAAACACGGCAGCGCTCCTTCAACGACAAATAAACGTAATGAATAACAAGAGTGATGACACTTACCATGATCCAAGACGCTCGAATGCCTAAATTTTACCGTCAATAATGGTAATGGCACAATGCCTTTACGGTTAATTGTCGATGATGCTGGGTTGTCATTCATAGCACTGACGAATAGCCAAGTGCTATAGCAACAAAAAACTGGCCACAGTGAGCCAGTTTTTGTATCAAAACCTAAGATTAAAGGCTAGCAGTTATAGCTGTAGCTCGCTGATATCAGCCACAGACAAGAACAAGGCGCGTACCTGCTTGAGCAAGGCTAAGCGGTTATTTTTGAGCGCTGCATCGTCGCTGTTGACCATCACATTATCAAAGAACTGCGTCAACGGCTCATCTAAGCTCGCCAGCGTTTGCAATACTTGCGTATAGTCCGCTTGCTCAAGCAATGGCTGTACCACTGTCTGTGCTTGCTGCACATTTGCATATAAATTTTGCTCAGCAGTCTCAGATAGTAGCGCTTCATCGACCGTATCAGCAACATCGACTTCTGACTTGGCCAATATATTGGCAACACGTTTGTTTGAATCCGCGAGCATTGACGCTTGTGACAGCTCGCTAAATGCTTGTACGGCGCGAATACGCTGATCAAAATCAAGCGGCATATGCGGGTTAATCGCTTGTACGGCCTGAATCGTATCGACGCTGACACCCTGCTCGGTATACATCGCACGATAGCGCGAGTTTAAGAACGCCATCACTTGGGTAAAGGTGTCACCCATTTTGGCAATCTTGGTACCTTCAGCATCGCTATAGCCTTTAATCGCTTGCTCAACGAGCGCTACCAGATTAATAGGTAACTGCTTTTCAATCAAAATGCGCAAAATACCAATGGCAGAACGACGTAGGCTAAACGGGTCTTTTGAACCCGTCGGTGCTTGGTCAATCGCAAAGATACCAACGAGCGTATCTAGGCGATCAGCCAACGCTAAGCAAATACCAACTGGTGTTTGCGGTAATACATCACCACTGAACTTGGGCAGGTATTGCTCTTCCAAGCTTGCTGCAACTGCCTCAGGTTCCTCATTCAAACGTGCATAATACGTGCCCGCGATACCTTGCAATTCAGGATACTCACCGACAAGCGAGCTGGCCAAATCTGCTTTGGATAAAATACCCGCACGTACAGTGTCATCGACGTTGATATCGTGGCCTTGCTGCTGCATTAGGGTAGCAATAAACGCGGCAAGCTTAGCAATACGCTCAGACTTCTCCCAAATCGTACCCAATTTGTCTTGGAATACACGAGTTTTTAGGCTCTCTGTGAGTGCAAATAACGGCTGCTTTTGATCTTGTAAGAAGAAAAACTCGGCATCAGCCAAACGTGGACGCACCACTTTTTCATTACCTTCAATAATCTGATTGGGGTCTTTAGACTCAATATTGGTGATAAAGATAAAGTACGGCTGCAATTTGCCCGTTTTATCCGTCAAGCAAAAATACTTTTGATCCGCTTGCATGGTCGAGATAAGCGCTTCTTGTGGCACTTGTAAAAAGCGTGCTTCAAAGCTTGCTCGTAGCGCAATGGGGAAATCAACCAATGCGGTAACTTCGTCCAACAAATCCTGCGGTACGATAGCATCAGAATTAACTTCATCTGCCAATGCTTTGACTTGGTTTTTGATCAGCATTTGGCGCTTATCAAAATCTGCCACGACTTTTAAACCATCTAACAGTTGCTCATAGTCATTGGCATGAGCAATATCATGGTAGTCAGGGCTGTGGAAACGGTGCCCACGAGTTTGCGAGCCTGTCTCATGCCCTTGGATAGTGGCATCGATAACAGTGTCATCCTGCATCAATACTACCCACTGGACGGGACGAACAAACTCGTTGCGACTGGCACCTGAGCGCATACGTTTGGCAATCGGTAGGCTATCTAACGCTGTTTGAAAAATAGCTGGCAGTAGCTCGGTAGTCGCTTGACCACTGATCGTTTGCTCAAAGCCGACATAGTCACCTTTATCGGTGTTAATGGTCGTAAGCTCGCTCGCTTCGATACCTAAGCCTTTAGCAAAACCTATCGCCGCGCGGGTTGGATTGCCATCGCTATCAAATGCCGCTTTGATAGCTGGTCCGCGTTTTTGCTCAGTGCGGTCAGGCTGCTTATCGCTAATGCCTTCAATTTGAATCGCCAAACGGCGCGGTGTGGCAAAGGCTTTGATGCTATCAAAGGTGATCTCAGCTGCAGATAATTGCTCAGTGACACTAGTTTGCAGCGCATCACGCAATGGTTTTAGGCTTTTTGGAGGTAGCTCTTCACACCCCAGTTCAAATAGAATAGTACTCATGGGATGCTCCTATTGCTTGTTCGTCGGTTGATTGTTGTCAGTGGTTTCTTTTGCTAAGCTGTCTGTTGATGAGCCTTCTGTTGCCGCGTCTTCTTTTGGCAAATACTTCTCAAGAGCTTCGGCACGGTGCGCCTCATCAGCCAATGGGAAGCCTAACTTGGCACGAGCTTCGACATAACCAAACGCAACCTTACGCGCAAGCGTACGTACACGCAGAATAAAGCGTTGACGCTCAGTGACCGAAATCGCACCGCGGGCATCAAGCAAGTTAAACGCATGAGAGGCTTTTAATACCATCTCATAGGCTGGCAATGGCAGGCCTGCTTCAACCAACTTATCTGCTTGCTGCTCATAAAAATCAAACATCTCACCCATCATTGGCACATCAGCGTGCTCAAAGTTGTAGGTCGATTGCTCAACTTCGTTTTGATGGAACACATCGCCATAGGTGACGCGGCCAAACTCGCCATCTGCCCAGACTAAGTCATAGACGCTATCAACGCCCTGCACATACATCGCCAAGCGCTCAAGACCGTAAGTGATCTCGCCAGTGACTGGGAAGCACTCAATACCGCCGACTTGCTGGAAATAGGTAAACTGGGTCACTTCCATACCGTTAAGCCAAATCTCCCAGCCAAGTCCCCACGCGCCAAGCGTTGGTGATTCCCAGTTGTCTTCCACAAAACGTACATCATGCACCAATGGATCGATACCAATAGCGCGTAGCGAGTCCAGATATAGCTCTTGAATGTTAGGTGGGTTCGGCTTTAGTACGACTTGGAACTGATAGTAGTGTTGTAAACGGTTTGGATTGTCACCGTAGCGACCATCAGTCGGGCGACGCGATGGCTGTACATACGCAGCGTTCCAACGCTCAGGACCTAACGAGCGCAAAAACGTGGCGGTATGAAACGTGCCCGCGCCGACTTCCATATCGTAAGGTTGCAATACCACGCAGCCTTTGTCAGCCCAATAATTCTGTAAGGTTAGGATTAAGTCCTGAAAAGTCATCGGTTGAGGAGTTTGGTCTTGTGTCATCGGGGTTGTCGCTTCGGATGTCATAGTTTGGGTTTTCATAGTAAGTCACTGTGAAATGGGTATGATTAAATAAATCTCTGATAGTACTCATCACCTATTTGGCAACGACGCTATTTGCCTGCTCACCTTACTAAAAATTGACTATTTTATCCATATTTACGTTAACTAAATTTGCGTTGTCGATAAAAACACGCGACTATATCCCTGATTTACGACCGAACTAACATAAAAGAAGCCTGACCGGCGACTGATCTTGAAAACAAAAAAATACCCAAATGCGTGAGCATTCGGGCAGGAGGAAAATTGTATCTTGGGCATCCTGATGATTCAGGCTTTTTATTTTTGGAGACTGCTTGTTGGACAACTGCTTGTTGGACAACTGCTTGTGGTATAGATTTATTTCTTTTAACGGGTATTAATGCCTAAATATCAAGCTTGGTTACTGATAGGAATCGCTATTGGCTTTTGGCATGACTATCCATAATACGATATAGATCAAAATACCCGGTACAGCAGCGCTTAGCGACGAGACAATTACAAATAGTAATCTGACCCACGTAGGTGACCAGCCAACATATTCTGCAATACCGCCCATCACGCCCGCTATCATGCGATTATTTTGTGAGCGATGTAATTTTGCTAACTTAGCCAAACTAAATACCTCTCTGTTATCTATTTTTATAATGTATTTTTTATTTTTTTCTTGCTTTTTTAGTCTCAAGGCTACCTTGCCTTGCCAACTTATAAATAAGTATATCAATTCTTGAGAATTTATCTGTTGAAGGTATAGACGTACTTTGTGAGTTTATGATACGTAAGCTTGCCCTAACCTGTCATATCACCACGCAAGCCCCTGATTTTAAATAGTTATTTCAAAATGTTTCAGAATCTACTTTGTTGCTAAAACCTTGCTTTAGCTATTTACACAGTTCATTATTTTTTAAATGAATCAAAGAGATAAGTGGTGTTTTGATAGCGACTTAATAGTGGTAATGAATGCTCAAATCTTCAATTGTCAAAAAATCATCACTCGCTTTTTATTTTTAGATTCACACAAAAACCGCTGATGAAAAACATAATAATCTGCGTAAGAGTCAAATATAAGTCAGATTTACAATAACCTACCTGTAAATCCTCCAAAACCTTTATACCATGCTCATAAGTGACTCAGGTTTTAGAGAATTTATCCTTAAACCTGAAACAAATATAAGCCCAAAACAGAATAAGGATGGCTATGTACGACAACGGATTGATGATTGGACACTTTGAGCCCTTACATTTGGGGCAAATGCGCAGCATATTAGAAGCAGCAGGACAAGCAAATACCCTGCATATCGTCATTATGACGCATCCATCACCGCATCCAGATTTTACGATCACCTTACAAGACAAAGCGCGTTGGCTACAGATGGCCTGTGCGGATTTGCCATTTATTCATATTCATACTACTGATGAGATCGAGTTACCGCTTCATGAGCATCTTTATGATAGTAATGATAGTAGCGAAAATGTCAGGATCGATGTGGCGACTAGTAATGCCAAATTGCAGCGCTTGATAAAGGCATTAGCACTCCCTGCAGAGACAGCATTGTTTATGGCGGAGAACCATCCACTGACGCAGAGTGATGTACAAGAGCAACTTATCTTACAAGTGGTCACTACTACGCTACAGCCTGAGTTCGACTCGTACGCCATTGCTCGCGACCCAGTCGCCCATTGGTCAGCAATCCATCCAGAGGCACGCGCTAACTATACCAAGACCGTGGCTATCGTCGGCGGCGAAAGCTCTGGCAAGACAACACTGGTGCATAAGCTGGCTAATTATTACGGCGCCAGCTTTGCGCTGGAGATGGGCCGTCTGTATGTGGGCACAGATTTGGGCGGTAGCGAAGTTGGGCTACAGTACAGCGATTACGCCCCTATTTGCCTCGACCATGCGCAAGCGATACGCGATGCTAAAGCCAATGCAACGGCTCCGGTTACGATCGTTGATACGGATTTTGTGACCACGCAAGCGTTTTGTGAAGAGTACGAAGGTCGCACGCATCCTTTTGTCGCTGCTTGCGTTGATGAGTTTCGCTTAGACCACACCATCATGCTCGATAACAATACGCCATGGGTTGATGACGGCATGCGCTCTTTAGGTACGCCTGAAGCACGTGGACGGTTCGAGCAGCGCTTGCTAGACATTTTTGCTCGTCACGATATCGCGCCGTATATGATTGACCAGCCCGATTACGATGCTCGTTATCAGCAAGCACTGCAATTTATCGATCAGCATATCTATGGCAAAACATTATAAGAGGCATCAAAGAGTGCCCTATTTATCATCATTTATTCAGCTAGCGCGTTGCAGTTAACATTATGTTGTCGTTAGCACTATATTGAAATCAGTATCAATTTTAGAGGAAAAATTTATGCGTATTCAGCTGCTGGATAACATCACCGGAAAATGGTCGATGCAATGGATTATCGTTTGGTTTATTTGCGGGGTCATTGCTCTGTCCGCAGGTTTTTGGCTCACAACCGACCACACCACGCTTGATTGGTTTTATTTGGCTGTCTCATTTATTGGTCTGATTTGTGTGGTTTCGCTGTCATTTCGCAAAAACGTCATGGGCAATGGCTTTGGTATGGGCGCAACCGCAGGAGAAGTCATTGTACAGGCTACATCTGGCGCCGTGGGTCTGATGCTAGCGCCCCTATTTAACTTTTTTACCCATGTCTATGGCATTTTTTATTGGTCAAAGCACACCGACCCTGATGGCGACATGATCCCAAAATCAGCGAGCAAAGCGGTGTGGTTGATCACTGCCGCATTTATCATCATCGGTCTTGCCCTTTTCCCAACCGTCAATAATCTACTGGCGAGCTACGGTTATGCGGTCGTCGAGGATGATAATAGTCTGTTTTTGGGATTCATCTCTTTCTTTTGGATCAACGTCATTGCCTTTGTGCTGTCTATTACCGCGCAAGCTGCCATGATTCTGCGTTATTCCTTTAACTGGTGGTTATGGATCATCGTCAACTTTGTCTGGCTGATCGTCAATCTCATGTCTGGCAACTATATTTTTGCGATTCAGACGATGGTTTATCAGGTAAACGCCTTTGTCGGTCTCTATGAGTGGCATCGCAGCGAACGAGGTTAATAGCAACAACTGTAGAAAAAAGCGTTTGAGATATTGAGATAAGTCTTACCAATATCGCATTGGCAATACGAGCGAAATTGACTGTGCCGTCTAACAGATAACATGGTGGACACGCGCAATTAGTGCTACAACTGGTACTAATTGCACATGTTAATATTTAAATTGATAGCGCATGTCAGCGTCTTATTTCATTTACTAACAAGGAGGTTAGTATGTCTCGTCAACCCAAAATGTCCAAACGCACGCTTGAGCAGTGGCTCAGTGAGTATGCGGTCAGTCACCAAAACCTGATTAATAAGAAAATCCATTGGCTATGTGTGCCGACGATTTTTGTGAGTTTGTTGGGGATGGGAATGTCGCTGTCTGTATGGTTTACTCTCGTACTGAGCGCATTAGTCTTATTATTTTATATACGCTTATCGACGCCGCTATTTTTGGCAATGGGGCTGTTTATTCTGATTTGTCTGTCGGTTATGGCGGCTATGCCATGGGGATTCAAAGCGTGGACGGCAGTATTTGTTGTTGCTTGGATTGGTCAGTTTATTGGTCATAAAATCGAAGGCAAAAAACCCTCGTTTTTTGAAGATTTACAGTTTTTATTAATCGGTCCAGCATGGGTCGCCAACAGTTTGATGCAACGTAAATAATCATTAAATTGTCGCATCAGTTCTGCAAATATCCAATGTAGCTGTACTGTCTTTACCCTTTATTCATAAAAAAACGCCACCCGATGCTTGGGTGGCGTTTTTTACGTGCTCTGTAGTTTATTTAGCAAACTTCCTAAGCAAGGCCATAGGTTGTCTATTCTCAAACAACAACATTAAGCACCAAACACTTTCATACGCTCATCAAGTGGCTTGAATTCTTTGTCGCCTGCTGGCTGCTCAATCTTACCAAATACCATTTGCGCTTTTAGTTCCCAATCTGCATCGATGTTCCAAGTGCTCGCGACTTTCTGGTCGATTACTGGGTTATAGTGCTGCAAGTTCGCACCGACATCAATGCTTGCTAGCGCCGTCCAGATGACGTACTGATGCATCGCGTTGGTCTGAGTTGCCCAAATTGGGAAATTATCAGCATATAAAGGCGCCGCTTCTTGCATGCCTCTTACCACTGCTTTATCTTCAAAGAACAATACCGTACCAGCACCCGCTCTAAAGCCAGCAATTTTGTCTTTAGTAGATTTAAACGCTTCTTCGTCACCGACGATAACGCGTAAGGTCTCTTCAGTCATATCCCATAGTTTGTGATGATCATCGCCGAATAACACAACGACACGCGTTGATTGCGAGTTGAATGATGATGGCGTATGCAAGACAGCATGCTCAACTACTTTTACGACTTCATCGTTAGATACTGGCAACTGGTCGCTGAGTGCATAGATAGAACGGCGCTTTTCTGCTAATTGCTGTAAGTCTTTTAGTTCTGACATGGTACTTCTCCATATTGTTGTAGGAATGATTTGCTCTGGATTGATAGACCTTGTCAATCTTATGATCAACAAGTCGTTATAAAACAGTTTATTTATGTGGGCTATTATCGGAACAATTTACCTGAAACCCCATGTATTTTTTGTAAAAAAACTTAACGATGATGATTACCTTTGAAAAATAGGTTAATAAATTTTGCGTATTAGTGGTTAACCTTTGAAGCCTTTGGGTAGTTCTGGTGCCACCAGACGCTGCATATTAGAATCCACTTCACCAAAACGCTCATGACCATTGTTCCAATCAATGACCGATTGCTTGAGCTCCTCTTTGTTGTCAGCGACAAAATTCCACCACAGTAATACTTGGTTGCTTAGAGGCTCCCCACCAATAAACATCAAACGTGTGCCCTTGTTTGCTACCAGCGTTATCGTTGTATCGTTAGAAACGTCTGTACGATGAAAACGTAATAACTGATCTTTTTTATACACCTGACCTTCAGACTCTAGCGCACCGACAACCACCAAAATACCGTACTCAAAGCTCGCCTCCAAATTCAGCGTGACGTCTCCATCTTCTAAAAAATGTACATCGATACCAACCAGCTTTGAGTACTGCAACGTTGGCGCTTGATGGTGCTCACCAGATACTGATTGATAACTGCCCGTGGTCAGAATCAGCTCGACGTTACCCTCAGTCCATGCTGGCAGCTCTGGGTAATGATGAAAACTGCGTTCAATCTGCTGGTCAGTGGGTAAAGCTATCCATAGCTGTATCATATTGATGTGGCGATGAGCAGCGCTTGAGTCAGTTTTGTGTTGATCACTCTGCTCTGCAAAGACGCTTTGCTCTGTATGGCTAATACCTTGATTCAATCCTGTACCAGCTGTCATGAGGTTGACTTGGTTTTTGGCAATGACTTGCGCGCTACCTAAGCTGTCTTTGTGTAAAATCTCACCATCAATCATCCAGCTAAAAGTTTGTAGATTGGTATGGGGGTGGCGACCAACTTGAACCCCTAAATCATCTTGAGCAAACTCAGCTGGCCCTGCGTGATCCAAAAAGCACCATGCGCCAATCGGTTGTTTGCCTTTATTGGGTAATAGCCGTGCGATAGGAACACCACCAACCTCCGTTGATCGTGGCTCTAGAGTTCTAATCGTCATGTGGCACCTCTTGATCTGTATGCGGTTAGTCGAGCGAGCGAACGATGCTACGGCGCTCATCCGTGATCTACATAGAAAGCGGCACTTCCATCACTAATACTGTTGCCGCCTCTTTCACTTCCATAGTGAAGTGCTTAGTATCCCAAACCCCAAGGCCGTCTCGAGTAGACAAAATGTTACCGTCTATCACGACTGTTCCTGCAATCACAAAAATATAAACACCATTATTAGGATTGTTTAGTTGGTAGGTCTGCGTCACGCCTTCATCAAACTCTCCTATACTGAACCAAGCATCTTGATGAATCCAAACCCCTGCATCATCTGCATTTGGTGATAGCACCTGATTGAATTCATTGGGCGTCATGATGGTTCCCATGTGCACTTGCTGATAGCGAGGAGCAACACTCATTTTATTTGGCATGACCCAGATCTGTAAAAATCTCACAGCTTCTTCACGACTGCCATTCATTTCACTATGAGTGATGCCTGTGCCCGCTGACATGACTTGGATCTCACCCGTCTCAATCATGCCCTCATTACCGATGCTATCGCCATGCGCAAGTTTGCCAGCTAGAGGAATGCTGATAATTTCCATATCAAGGTGTGAGTGCTTGCCGAACCCTTGACCACCAATGACAAAATCATCATTGATGACACGTAAAACACCAAAGCCCATACGCTCAGGATTATAGTAATTGGCAAAACTAAAGGTATGACGGCTTTTTAGCCAGCCGTGATTGGCATCGCCGCGTGAGTCTGCTGCATGATAGATCGTTTTCATTATTTATCCTTAACTGTCCATACGTTTATTATCTATATATTTGTTATTAATTCACGTGCTTGAACAATGTATCTATTATAATTGTTGACTATATAGAGATAAACAGACATAAGTGCAAATAACTATTCTTTTTATTAGAACAATAATGAGGCATCGATAATGGGACAGTTAGAAGACATGGCGATGTTTGTACGCATTGTCGAGGCAGGCAGCATCACTAAAGCCGCCGAACAATTAAATATTGCAAAGTCAGCCGTCAGCCGCCGCCTAAAAGACTTGGAGGCGCGCCTAGGCACTCAGTTGATCAGCCGTACGACGCGCCACTCTCACTTGACACAAGCAGGTGAGCAGTATTATCAGCAGGTCAACAGTATCTTAAACGCGGTTGATGCCTTGAACGAGACTACCAATGATACGCCAACGCGCATTGGGGGTACGCTAAAGATGACCGCGCCATTATCGTTTGGTCTTATGCATCTGACTGATGTGATTGATGAATACGCCAATCAGCACCCAAACCTGAAGTTTGAATTGGATTTTTCTGATCGGCATGTTGATCTGATTGAAGAAGGATATGAGCTGGCTATTCGAATCAGAGAGCTACGAGATTCTAGTTATCAAGCAAAGCCGCTGGCACGGATTCGTTGCGTCATCTGCGCCAGCCCTAGTTACTTAAAAAAAATGGGCACACCTGATACATTAGAAGATTTGGAGGAGCATGAGTTTTTGCAATACAGTCTTGGTCAAACAAACAATATAGAGCTGATTGACGCCCAAGGAAAAAAACATTATCACGCGATGAACGCCAAAATTAAAGCCACCAATGGTGAGTTTTTAACGGATTTGGCAGTAAAAGGACATGGCATTACCGTCATTCCAACTTTCATCGCTTATAAAAAGCTGGCGCGTGGCGAGCTTGTACCGATTTTGCAGCAGTATCAATTGCCAATACTAAACGCTTATGCCGTCTATCCAAAAAATCGGTTTTTATCGCAGCGTTGTCGTTATTTGATTGACTTCATTGCTGAGCGCTTTGGTGATCATCCGTATTGGGATGATTTTTGATAAGATTTGATTAAGCAAGGCTAATCTTTTACAAAGTATAGCGTTGCAGCTACTCTAAGAAGCGATCTACTATCAATAATTTCACGTTACTCAGTAATAGATGAGATTTCACCAATCAGCTTCTTAGTCTTATATCTTGCTTCTGCTAATGCCATCTTGTCTTGTGCCACAACGGTCAATACACATGGTTTGCCGATATAGTCTGTTTTGACAAATAGCATATTGCCAGACGTGGCTTCAACGATTGTGATATCGCACTTACCTTGTTTCATCTGGGCAGCTGATGAGTCGCTGAGCGCTGATAGCGTACTGCTCATCGCCGCAAACTTGTCAGATTGGTTGCTCAACTCTTTGATCGAGAAGCAGCTAATAGGAAAACCATCTGTGGTGCATAAGCTGACCAATACGATTTCTCTATTGGCCTCACACAACGCTTTCATGTGACCCAAAAGTGCTATTTTTGCAGGTGATTTTTCGTTTTGTGTAGTCATATCTAACATCAACCTTGATTGTTCAGGGTATTAAATAATGATAATAGAGACACAGCGGACTCTTTGTTTCTTGGATCTACATTGATCACAGGCGCGACTATATCGTGTTCCATCAGCATGACTCTGATCTCTTGTCCGAGCACAGCCACGCTTTGTTTATCGGCATCTTCGCAGTGAGTAATACCAACGATACAGGTCGTCTGCTTTTTTGCTGGTGCAAAAAAGTGTAGCAGTTTATCTAAATTTGCATAATCAGGCGTCTCGCCATGCTTGATTAAGATGAGCAAACCCCACAAAGAGTGGTTGACAAATTCCCACAAAAAAGAAAAACGCTCTTGACCTGGAACTCCATAGATACCTAGTGCCATATCATCAGATAAAGTAATTCTGCCATAATCAATACCGACAGTCGTGTACTCTTTACCAATATCGATACTCGATCTTGCCTCTGTTTCAAAAGGGCTGATTTCACTCAACGTCTTAACCATTCGAGTTTTTCCAGCACCTACTTCACCAATGATAGCTAACTTCTGATAATTCAATTTTTTACCTCATTCCTAAGAATTTCTTGATCGCGCCATAAAACTTATTAGGCTTTTTTTCATTAACCTTTGGCTCGTCTAACGGCTGTGTCTCTGTCACGCTCAGTATACCTGATTGATCAAACCCATTGATTATTTCTGTGACTTGAGGAGACGAACCAAACTCACCACTAGCGACCAATGTATCAAACGGATAAGGTTTTTTTGTCAGTTTGACACATAAATCCATAATCATTTGAGGATTACTGACATGATTTAGGTCAGGCCAAGCCAATAATTTAAGACTTTTACCTTTATAATCCTTTTGGGAGGCGGTATTAGACTTGTGTATATCAAAAAATGGCTGAATACGTTTTGTTTGCTGCTCATCGAAACTGTTTAAGACAACGCTATTTTTTTCAATAAAATCATCAAAAAAAGCGCCTTGATCCACAAAATCGAACACGCTGATGCCCCAATTACGAAAGCTACGTTCAGTTACACTTTTATTCAGAAAAACCCAGATATTTTCATGCCTAGTATCAGATGATATCTTAGCCATCAGTCTATCTACTTCAATATCAGGACCTTCCAGCACCTGAAGATACTGCCCTTCACGATAGGATATGATGCCTGTGATGTGTGACTGTGGATTATGCTTACTAGAGACGCTAATGATGTCTGATAACCCACTAGGCATACGAATACTGCGATCTTTAAGAGGCACTCTGCTGACGTATGCAATACATTTCATTTTGCCACCATTTGATAGAACATCTAAAACTTAATTAAGTTCTTATAATTATATATAAATTAATAATTCGTTATATACATACTGTATATAACGAATTTGACCTTATTGTGTATCCTAGGTAATACATCAGATGTAATAAGGCAGAATCAATAAACTATAGTAGAACCTCAATAAAATTGATACAGCATAGGAAACCCGCTCGATTAAACGCTACTTTTCTTGCTTGCTGTGACTGCGTCTCCAGAGGCTGCGAAAAATAGCGTTTAATCTTGCTATACCATTTTATAATGGTTTCACTATAGTGACTGGCTCAATTGATTTTGGCCAAATTATATTTCTAGTTTGCTTTCGATTGACTGTACTTTACGGCGTGCCAATGCAAGGTTCGCTTTTGATTTATCAAGTACTAAGTAGATAAATAAATCTTCATGACTGGCTGTCGGACGAATGATGTGTAGCTGAGACTCTAGTGTGATCAACATATCTTCGATTTCACCTTTGATGTCGAGTGATTTCATCGTTGCTACTTTTGCCTTTACAACTTGTGAGTTACCGGCAGCAGCTAGCTCAAGATCGACACCGCCACCAATCGTGCCTAACACCATACCTGACATATAATCCACAATGCAGGCACCCATCGCACCATCAAGATCCATTAACTCTTGTAAAGACTCATTGATATTTGACATACTTTTTCCTATTTTTTTGTGTTGAGATAATTCTCGATTAGAGACACTTGCACAATCGAGCAATATCAAATTATGTTAAGCTGAATTGACTATATAAACATTAGTATAACTTAAATATGCTTACTTACACTTAAGGAATTATGATAATTGAATACGAATAATTAAATGTATTTTTAGGTACAGGAACTATAGCGTAATCGTAAACAAATTTCCGTAGTGACTGTTATTATATTCTATATACGGGGTCAGATCACGTTTCTACTCGACCATTCAAGGAGAAATAACGACCACTGGGTAGGAAAAATCATACTAATTAATAATGATTATATTTTAGAGCCTAGAAACTACTTTTTTGACGTTAAATGGTAATCACCCCAAAAAATAATAACACTTAAAAGTAGAAACTAACTGCTAAAATACCAGCAGGAGTTTTGATATGAGCAAACGAATGACTGAGACCCAAATCGTATCGATATTAAAAGAAGCAGACGCTGGGATACCTGCTAAAAAGCTGTGCCGTAAATACGGGGTAGCTAGCTCGACTTTTATAATGAGGAACGTTAAGAAACAGTCTGGGAGACTGTTTTAGTGACGCAAGACGAAGCGATAGCGAAGTTAGATCCAAGTATGGCGGTATGGAAGCCTCTGATGTCAAACGACTAAAAGAGCTTGAAGAAGAAAACCGTAGGCTTAAACAGATGTATGCTGATTTAAGCCTTAAAGCGCAAATGCAGAAAGAGATCATAAAAAAGCTATAGCGCCTGTACCCGAGCGCAAAGTCTGGGCGCAAGAATTACAGGCGCAGTATGATGTCAGCATTGCAGTGAGTTGTCAGGTTGTCTGCATGAGTCGAACTGCTTACTACTATAAGCCTAAGCTATCTGATGATAGTGAGATTATTGATGTCTTAAATAAGCTTACTGACAAGCACAATCGTTGGGGTTTCCCAAAGTGCTTTAAACGCATACGTAAGCTTGGCTATCAATGGAATCATAAGCGAGTACACCGTGTTTATACCGCGTTAAACTTAAACCTACGCCGTAAGTCTAAAAGACGGCTACCAACACGTCATCCTCAGCCGTTAAGTGTGCCAAACGTATTGGGTCATACATGGTCAATGGACTTTATGAGCGACAGACTACACAACAATATTCGCTTTCGAACCTTTAATGTGATTGATGATTACAACCGTGAAGTATTAGGCATTGATATTGGTACCAGTATGCCTTCACTCCGAGTAATTCGTTACCTTGACCAGCTAGCCGAGTGGTATGGCTATCCTAAGCAAATTCGTGTGGATAACGGCAGTGAGTTTACATCTAGCGTATTCACTGATTGGGCATCAGCTCATGGCATCTATATTGATTATATCGAGCCTGGCTGTCCTTATCAGAATGCTTATATTGAACGGTTTAATCGCAGTTACCGCAATGAGGTTTTAGACTGTTATTTATTCAATGATTTAATGGAGTTACTCAACTGACTGAAGACTGGATCAAGGTTTATAACACCGAAAGACCCCATGATTCACTTAATGATATGACACCTACCGAGTACAGGCAGGTGGCTTAATTATTCTACGATGATGTTGTGTTAAGAATGGGGTATTTACAAAAGTACTCAAGTATTTAAGTTGATACGTCTAGTGCATAGCACCCATGACAGCTATTGCTATATTCTCTTCTTTCCATAGAGCGTCGATCTGTTCTTTGTCTTCGGTTATTTATCTAAAAAGTAGCGCTAAGTCGGATTTTACGCATAAAAAAAAGCCTCACTATAAAGTGAGGCTTTTTGTGCTTTTTCAAGCCATATTTGGAGCGGGAAAAGAGATTCGAACTCTCGACCCCAACCTTGGCAAGGTTATGCTCTACCACTGAGCTATTCCCGCTTATTATCGAATCATCGTGTTGTTAACAACTACTCCGTCTCGATAGGCTGGCTATTTTAGCAAATATTCTGTGGGTGTCAACACCTTTTTTAAAAATTATGGCTGATATTTCCAGTCCAGACCTTCGTTTTTGAGAAAATACCACATAAGCAATTGATTTAAAAACGGAATTGCTTTTAGAAAAATATAAATTATTTCATATTAATAATAGCACTTTAAGGTTTATCCTCTGACATTGATACCTACTACTTCAGTTAAACCCTATCAGTCCACAGTTTACCTTACGTCAAGTTTGTAAAAGATTATAAATTTTTTTGCTATCACTAAAAGCAAAACGTTACTTCATTATGAACAATGTCTATTTCACTTACAATCATACGCTCTATTGTTACTTTTACTATCTTGGTTTTACTTGGTTAACATTATTATACTTATTTACAATGATAGCTTGAACAGGCTTTTACTGTCTTAGTAGGTGATTGGGCGTCGATAAATAGCCATAAAAAATAGCGCCATTACTTGCTGCAACGAGATTTACTTTGTTTGATTTTTCTTTTTACCATTTATCGAGAGGATGCTTTTTATGAAAAAACTATTGACCACTGGTGTGATGGCGGCTTCATTGTCCGCGCTAACATTGACTGGTTGTACCAGTACGACCAATACTGGTGCCGTCGGCGTCGATCGTCAGCAGTTATTGTTGGTTTCTAGCGAGCAAGTACTGCAGTTATCTGCACAGAGCTATGCGAAAACACTGCAAGATGCAAGATCAAAAGGTGTATTAGATACCAATACCGCCCAATTAAATCGCTTGAAAAAAATTGCTAATCGTTTGGTTGGTCAAGTGGGTGTTTATCGTGCAGATGCAGCAAAATGGAAATGGGAAGTACACACGATCAAATCTGATCAGTTGAATGCTTTTGTTATGCCAGGTGGTAAGGTTATGTTTTACTCAGGCATTATTGACCGTCTGAACTTAACTGATGATGAGATTGCTGCGATCATGGGTCATGAAATCTCTCACGCATTACGTGAGCACTCACGTGAACGCATCTCACGCGAATACGCGACCCAAACAGGTATCGGTGTTGCTGCTAGTATCTTTGGTCTATCACAAGGTCAAGCGCAGCTAGCAAGCGTTGCTGGCGATCTAGGCTTGAGCCGTCCGCACAGTCGTACCCAAGAGAGCGAAGCCGATCAAATTGGTCTTGAGTTAATGGCGCGCGCAGGTTATAACCCGCAGGCCGCTATTACTTTATGGCGAAAAATGCAGCGTGCGAGCCAAGGCGAGCCGCCTCAATTCCTAAGCACTCACCCAACGAGCAGCAGCCGTATCGCGGAGCTACAATCATTGATGCCAAAAGTAATGCCACTGTATCAAAAGGCGCGTCGTTAACACGTGACTTAGCGTATTAAGCTACGACTCATGAAGTGCGCAAATACCAAAAAGCAAAGTACAGACTCTGAGCTGCGCTTTGCTTTTTTACTTTTATTATTTATGGTTGTCACAATTTAAGAGGTCTTAAAACGCGCGCTATACTGGTTTCTATGTCTGCTATAATGCCGATAGATATCATTTGCAGATTGCCTAATAGAATTGCGCAATATACATTGAAGGATTGTTATGAGCACTACACCTACCGCCGATGCACTTCATGCCAAGCTACAGGCTCTAGAGCCGCAGCACATTGAACTAATCAATGAGTCGATGGTCCATGCTGGCTATTTCGAAGGTAAAGAAAGCCACTTTAAGCTCACTATTGTCAGTGAGGCATTCGAGGGCAAGCGACTGGTCGGGCGTCATCAGCTAATATATGGATTGGTCACGCCTTTATTGACGTCACAAGGCGGTCAAGTACATGCCTTAGCCATTCATGCTTATACACCGACAGAGTGGCAAGGTCAAAGCCCTGACAGTCCATTATGCGCGGGTCAAAATAAATAGCTGACAATAAAATGTTTTAAATAAGCCCATATAATGCAGTTCTAGCAGGAGCAATATTCGATGAAACATCTACACATGCTGATGGCAGTACTGACCATTGTGCTGTTCTTATATCAGAGCTACTTAGTGCTCAGCGCAAATAGACGCGCGCCACGCGTGGTCAAAATCGCCACTCATATTATATATGCATTACTGATCGTATCAGGTGCGATCATGCTCATGCAACTGATGAGTGTTAATGCGCCTGTACAGTGGGTATTTGCCAAAATCATCTTACTTATCGCAGCGATTAGCTCAAGCATCAAAGCCTTTAATGCCCTTGCGACACCCACTCAGAGCAAAACAGGTATCCTAATTGCAGCTATCGCATATGTTGGCATTGTAATACTCGCCTTTGTCAAACCCGCCAACCTATTTTGATAAGGAATTGTCGTTGTAGCAGCGCTTTAATATTTTGAGTAAATATCGTATTGCTATCGCATAAGCAGGCGTATTGATAAGACCGTAAAATATTTAATCATTTATATTTTTTCAATATCTTAAACATGCTATTTTTGCTATCTTAAATAGATATAAATACAATTACTTAGCTTAATGGAGCCACTATGAAAACGTTTACCAAAGCGACACTACTGGCAACAGTTGGCGTTTTTGCGCTCTCAGGCTGTGCCTCTACGGGCAATGTCACGCCGCAATATGTGCCGCCCAGCACTTATCAAAACTATGATTGCCAAGCATTGAGCCAAGAATACAATCGCGTCAACCGTTATGTCGAAGCGGCGCGCAATGAGCAATCTACTTTTGCAGCGTCCGGCGTGGGCGTGGGGATTTCTGCAGGACGCTGGGGTATCTCTCCCAATATTAGCTTTGGGGTTGGCAAAAGCAATAATACCAAAGCGCGTGACGCAAAGTTATCGCGGCTCTATGGTGAGCGCGATGCGATTGTCCAATCTGCCCGTATTCAACGTTGTAGTTTTGCCAATGGCATCAAGATTTATGGTGAATAAGATTTAGCGATCTGCACTCTCGTTAAGATAGAATCGTGGCATAACAAAAAAGCCAATACGCGCTCAGCATATTGGCTTTTTTATGGCTATAACTTTGATGAGTCATAATCTAATCTGAGTAATACTACTTTACTAAGCCCTACACCTGCAGGCTTTGCACCCACTGGATGATTTGATTGCTTGGTAGTGCGCCTGACTGACGCGCGACTTCCTTACCATTTCTAAAAGCAACCATCGTCGGTAAGCTTCGGATATTATAAGGGGCTGCCGCTTGCTCGTATTTATCCGTCTGTACTTTGGCAAACACTACCTGCGGCAATTGACCAGCAGCCGTCTTGAACTCTGGCGCCATCATAATGCACGGCTGGCACCAGCTCGCCCAAAAATCTACGATGGTCAATACGTCGTTTTTTTGGATAACCTTATTGGCCGTTTGTGCATCAAGCTCATGCGGGCTTGCGGTCAATAATGATTGACTACATTTACCGCATTTCGGTGCAGCGCTTAGCCGTGCAGCCGGAACACGGTTGGTGGCCTGGCAATGCAGGCATACTAAATGAAAACTTTGCTCACTCATTATCTGTGTCCTATTTTAATTGTTCTGGAGTGTCTCGATCGGTTTGTATCAATAATTTTAGCATAGTCATTTATAGATAAGTGCCTACCCTACAGCGCGATGCGATATATCACATTTTTTAGTCATGACACGCTTTGATTTATTCACCAAGGACATTGATAGGTACTTTTAGATAGCGCGTACCGTTGTCCTCTGGCGCGGGAAGGTTCCCCGCATCAATATTCACTTGTACCGCTGGTATAATCAGACGCGGCATGTCCAAGGTCGCATCGCGGCGCTCACGCATTTGCACAAACTCTGCTTCGTTGATACTGTCTTTGACATGGATATTTTCTAATTTTTGGGCAGCAACGGTAGTCGTTGGGCAGTGCTGGCGACTCTCACGCGGATAGTCATGACACAAGTACATCACAGTATCTTCAGGGAGTGCGAGCAGTTTTTGAATAGAGCGATAAAGCGTCTTTGCGTCACCACCTGGGAAATCACAGCGAGCGGTACCCACGTCAGGCGCAAACAATGTATCGCCGACGAACACCACTGTTTTCTCATTATCAGCCGCCACATAAGCCATATCAGCACGAGTATGACCTGGCACATACATGGCTGTGATTGTAATACTGCCGAGCGCTAACGTCTGACCGTCGTCTGTCAAAATATCAAACTGACTGGCATCGGTGCGGAAACTGGTATCAAAGTTAAAGATTTGCTTAAATATTTTTTGTACTTCAGTGATGTGCTGACCGATGACCAATTGTCCACCAAGGCTTTCTTTGACGTGGATCGCCGCCGATAAATGATCCGCATGAGCGTGCGTCTCAATAATGTATTTCAGCGCCCAACCGCGCTCACGTACGAACTCAATGACCTCGTCAACGCTGCTTGTGCTCGTCCTACCTGATTTTGCATCAAAATTTAATACTGGATCAATCATGGCACATAGCTGCTGCTCGACATCAGCCAGTACATGTGTGTAGGTTTCTGTGTCTCTGTCTAAGAAAGAATGAACTTGCATGGCTGCCTCTTTGTCTATTTATGAGTGTTGTGGCAATGTGGTTTTTATATTCAATTAACGCTTAAGTATGATATTGAGTCGTATATAATGATTGCTTATCATTACGACTTATTTGTTATTACTAATATAGCAACTGCAATACATTTTATCAATTTATATAATGTAAATAATGATATCTTGCTATGTGGCGCAATATCATTGATAATCAACATATATTATTAAAAATAATATGGCAGTGACTGCCCTATTATATAAGGAGCTTATTCTGGCTACTTCTACTTCACCAATGAGTACATCTACTCACAGCGCTAACCATGATACCTCCTCTGATAGCGCCGACTTTTCATCTATTGATCTTGCCAAACAAATGCAACAAGCATCGATGCAGGCCAGCCAATTACTAAAGTCGCTCTCTCACCCTGATCGCCTACTTTTACTTTGTCAGTTGACACAAGGTGAGTACTGCGTCGGTGAGCTTGAGGGGTTGGTTGGTGTTGGACAGCCAAGCTTGTCGCAGCAACTGGGTATCTTGCGTAAGGATGAGCTGGTTGCCACTCGCCGTGAGGGCAAGCAAATTTACTATCGTATCGCAAGTGATGATGCTTTAGCCGTATTAGATCTGCTTTATCAGAGATTTTGTGCCAAAACCGAATAATGCCGTACTCGCCTGACTGTTTTATACTGCTTTCTATCTTGGTGATGTATTGATATGTCTTCTATCGCTGCACGTCTGATTCCTACTTGGCTGCGCCAATACCAGCTCACAGTATTACCGACTGATCTGGTCGCAGGACTGGTGGTGGGCGTACTGGTGATACCACAAAGCCTAGGTTATGCGGTACTTGCTGGTCTGCCGCCCGTGTATGGTCTGTATTCTGCGATCGTGCCTGTACTCGTCTATGCTTGGCTTGGTTCTAGCAACGTACAAGCTGTTGGGCCCGTCGCGATCACTGCCATCATGACGGCCAGTGGTCTACTGCCTTATGCTGAGCAAGGCACAGAGCAGTATGCCCTGATGGCGAGTTTATTGGCATTAATGGTAGGGGCATTGCTGTGGATTGCAGGGCGGCTAAAGCTTGGCTGGATTATGCAGTTTATCAGTCGCGGCGTCTCAGCAGGGTTTGTGAGCGGCGCGGCAGTGCTTATCTTTGTCAGTCAGCTGAAGTATCTGATGGCGATACCTATCGCTGGTAGCAGCTTGGTTGGCTATTTATCTACCATGCAGCGCTATGCCAGTCAGGTGCATCCGCTGACCTTAGTGATTGGTATTATCGCGTTTGTACTTTTGGTCGCTAACCGCTATGCGAGTCAATGGGTATGGCGAACGTGGCTGTCATCATCGTATGCCAAATGGGCCGAACGTTTATTTCCATTGGTTTTACTGGGTATTGCTATCGTTCTAAGTATGCTATTGCACTGGAATTCGTTAGGGGTTGCGACCATTGGTAGTATTCCACAAGGTTTACCCAGCTTTACACTACCGCATATGACCGACCTACAAGAAGCGCTCAAACTCTTGCCGACCGCAGGATTGATGGCACTAATTGTTTTTGTCTCTAGCAGTTCCGTTGCCAGTACTTACGCACGCTTGCGCGGTGAGAGCTTCGATGCCAACCATGAGCTGACGGGTCTTGGTCTTGCCAATCTATCTGGCGGACTGTTCCAGAGCTTTGCGGTCGCAGGTGGCTTTTCACGCACGGCGATCAATGCAGATTCTGGAGCAAACACACCCCTTGCCAGCCTTGTGACGGTGCTGGTAATGATTGCCGCGCTGATTGCCTTTAGTAATGCACTTGCACCCTTGCCTTATGCGTTACTAGGTGCAACCATCATGGCCTCTATCATTGGTCTGATAGATATTGCGACTTTAAAGTCTGCTTGGCAACGCGATCGCTTGGATGGAGCTAGCTTTTTGGCAGCGTTCGTCGGTGTGCTCATATTTGGGCTAAATACGGGTTTGGTTATTGGGCTAATGGTGTCATTCGCCAGTCTCATCTGGCAATCAAGTAAGCCACATGTCGCCATCGTGGGACAGCTGGGTGGTACCGGACACTTTCGCAATATCAATCGTCACGATGTGGTGACTTTTGACAATTTATTGATGCTGCGTATCGATGAGAGTCTGTTTTTTGGCAATAGTGAATCGGTACACCGCCGTATTCTAAATGCCATGCAGCAATATCCAGCAGCGCAGGAAATTATTTTGATCATGGCCGCGGTCAATCATATTGATCTGACAGCACAAGAGATGCTCAGTACCTTAAATAAAGAGCTTGCGCTGCAAAACAAGCGCTTACATTTTAGTTTTATTAAGGGCCCTGTCATGGATATCATCGGGCAGACACCGCTCATCAGCGAGCTGTCAGGGCAGGTATATCTCAGTACGTTAGATGCCGTCGATGCCTTGAAGGATATTTAGCTGCGTCATTATTTTTGTACCGCGCTTTTAATCGCTACTGTCGTCTATCGTACAATATCGCTATGATAGAGCCTGTGTTATGCTAGATTGACTGAACATAGGCTAATGGTACATAAACACATATCACCCGTCGTTTCAGTCTCAACAATGCATGACCTTATTTTTATCATCTCTGCCACGAGCTCAATAATAAATATATATTAATAACGATAACTGAAGCTATTTATGACCGATAACCTAAATGACCTAACGATTTATAAGCAAATTTATCCAAGCCAATGTATCAAAATTGCCGAGCTTGGCTATCGCTCAGTACTCAATATACGTCCAGACGCTGAGATCGAAACACAGCCTAACAGCTGTGATTTGGCAACTGCTACAAAAGAAGCAAACTTAACCTATCATCATCTACCATTCGATGATGAGCGCTTGAGTATGCTGACCGTAGAGCAGTTTGCTGAGTTTTATCATGCGATGCCAAAGCCCATATTGATGTTTTGCGGTACGGGCGCACGCGCCAAACTGCTGTATCAAAGCGCATTGATGCAGGGCTTGCTATAGTCATATTACTCGCTTTGGCTCAATCATAAATGTATTTTACACCACCAACTCAACCAATAAAAAAGGAGCTCCTATGAGCCATGAAGTTAGCTTTACCGGACAGATCACCCCTGACCAAGTGCCTATGATTGCCGAAAATGGCTTTAAAACCATTATCAACAACCGTCCTGACGGTGAAGAACCAAATCAGCCAACCAGTGCAGAGATTGAAGCTGCTGCTAAAGAAGCAGGACTTGCTTATAAAGAGATTTCATTCTCAGGTAATGGCTTGACGCAGCAGCATGTCGAAGCATTTGCAGATTTCTTTAACCAAGCTGAGCAGCCAATGCTCATCTTTTGCCGTACGGGTAACCGCTCAAACGGTATCTATGAAGCCGCCAAGCAAATGGATTTGTTAGACGACTAGCCTATTATTAAGCTAATAAAACTTGCTAACGCTAAAAATAAAAATGCCCATCCAGATTTTGGATGGGCATTTTTTGGGATATCATTTGAATGATAGAGATATCACGCAAGTTATAGACTGGTTAATTTTTGACATTGAGTACACAATCAAAAGTCACTGTGATCGTTGAATAGGATTTAAAAATGCAAAAACCACTACTGATCATCGGCAATAAAAACTACTCCTCTTGGTCGCTACGGGCATGGTTACTCTTAAAAGCGTTCAATGTTGACTTTGACGAGCAGCTGATTGAATTGTTTGATCCCTCAGCACGCCCAATACTTGAGGCGCATTCACCAACAGGAAAAGTCCCTGTATTGGTCTACGGTGAAGGCAATGAAAAAGTCACTGTTTGGGATACGTTAGCCATTGCGATACATATTGATGAGTACTTTACGGATATCAATATTTGGACAGGCATCAATAAGCCTGACACTAACGCTCAAACTGACCATCAAAATAGAATCAACAGCGCCTATTGCCAAAGCATCATTGCTGAGATGCATTCAGGATTATCAGGTATTCGTAATGAGATGCCGATGAATATCAGAGCAACTGCTAAAATACAACCGAGCAGTGCGTGCTTATCTGATATTGCTCGTATTGAGGCTATCTTTGCCGATTGCTTAAAAGGACGTTCGACGAACAGTTATTTGTTTGGACATTTCACAGCAGCTGATGTCTTTTTTGCCCCAGTGGTGTTGCGATTACAGACATATGCCAACGCCTCTGGTTTAACACTACAACCAACAACCCAGCAGTATTGCCAGGCCATGCTGAACAACCCGCATATCAAGGCTTGGATTCAAGCAGCACTGCAAGAGACACGGATGATCGAAGAAGATGAAGCGGGTGAGGTTGTCTCGTTATCGGGTATATTGTCGGCTAAATAACACTTTCCACAAAAAAACCACTTTAGCTTGGCTAAAGTGGTTTTTTATTTGATAAGACTTCAAGCATAACGTTTTACTGTTTTTGCTCTAATGCCTCTTTTACTGCTTTTTTGCCCCATGCACTCAGATCGAGATCTAATTTCTCATACTCTTGCGCATCGAATAACGGCTCTTTGACGCCTGATTTTAATTGACGGGCAAAGTCGTCAAGTAAGCGCTTGGCACGTGGGAACAGCATAATCAAGGCCAATAAGTTGGCAAGTGCCAGTACGCCCATCAATGGATCGGCGAAGAAGAACACGGTGGTAGCTGCTGGAGCGACTGCGCCCAAGAACAAGATCGCAATCACCACAACACGCAACACCAAGGTTGCCGTTTTAGTATTCTTCTTAACCAAGAAGTTAATCGCATTTTCGCCCATGTAGTAGTTATACATGATCGAGCTTAATGCAAACAATAGTAGCGAGATGGTTAACACGTACTGTGACCAATCACCAAGCTGCGCGGTGAGCGCTTGCTGCGCGAGTACGATACCATCAACTTCGGCACCTGGCTGATAAACGCCGCTGAGCAAAATCATAAATGCCGTGGCACTACAGACAACGATGGTATCGATAAATACTGATAGTGACTGCGAGATACCTTGACTGACTGGATGCGTGGCATAAGCAGTGGCGGCAATGTTAGGCGCAGAACCCAAACCTGCCTCATTAGAGAACAGGCCGCGCTTCATGCCTTGCTCAATCGCCACACCGATACCGCCACCAACGACGGATTCAATACCAAATGCATTTTTGACAATCATTGCCATCAGTGCAGGCAGATCGGCGATATTCAACACGATGATAATTAGTGCCATCCCAATGTAAATCAACGCCATCACAGGAATCACAACGTCAGCGACTTTTGCAATACGCTGGATACCACCAAAGACGATAAATCCACCCGCAACCACCAGTACCGTACCTGATATCCAGCGATCAATCCCGAAACTCTCAAGCGCAGAACCTGCTACCGTATTACCTTGGAATGCGATAAATCCAATGGAAAAAGACAGTAGTAAAGCAATAGCATAAATGACAGCGAGCCAACGATAATCTTTACCTAAACCGTGTAAAATATAAGTTGCAGGGCCACCGCGAAAGTTACCATCAATGTCTCTGCGCTTGTAAAGCTGAGCCAAGCTACATTCAACAATACTGGTCATCATGCCGATGAGTGCCACAACCCACATCCAAAAAACTGCACCGGGACCACCTAAAGAGATTGCAACGGCAACACCAGCAATGTTACCACCGCCAACACGTCCGCCGATCGAAACAAGCAACGCCTGACGGGCAGAAATGCCGTCGTCTCCTACTTCGTCCGTCTTAAATACACGGAACATACGTTTAAAATATGTAAACTGAGCGAACCTGCCCACAATGGTAAATAATAAACCAAAAATAATTAACATAGGCACGAGTGCCCAGCCCCATGTTAGATCCCCGACTAGGGCAAAAAAAGATTCTATATATTCCATGCCTATTTTCCTTATAGTTCGTGACGCTATGATAGGTTTTATTGGGCTTATTATCGCATCTAAGACCCATATTTGTAACGAAAATGGCGCATTTGTAACGTAGATGATGACATTTTTCAAGAGAAATTGCTTTGTTCACTCATCAAAATGACTGGTTTTTAAACTTTAGGCGCTATTCTATAGAAAAATTCCTATAAAAACGCAAAAAAAAGCCACCTCAATTAAGGTGGCTTTTTCTTCTAATATTAATTCTGATATTAAAACTTACTGCATAACCAAATATTCAAATGCTGCCAATGCTGCTTTACTACCCTCACCCATTGCAATATTAATCTGCTTAAATGGTACGGTGGTCACATCACCGCAAGCAAAAATACCTTTGCGATCGGTGCGGCAGCGCTCATCAATCTCAATCTCACCAAAGCGGTTTAAATCGACAAAGCCTTTGACAAATTCAGTGTTTGGTACGAGACCGATTTGTACAAACACGCCTGATAAGTCACGCTCATGCGTCTCGCCTGTGCTGCGATCTTGGTAGACGATAGATGATACCTTTCCATCAGTCGCCTTAATTTCTTGCGTCGCCGCACCAGTAATGAATTCAATATTGGATTTTTCTTTGGCTTTATTGATCAATACTTGGTCTGCTTTTAACTCATCAGCGAACTCTAATACAGTGACGTGCTTAACAATACCTGCCAGATCTAACGCAGCCTCAACGCCTGAGTTACCACCGCCGATCACTGAGATGTCTTTACCTTTGAAGAATGGACCGTCACAGTGGGCACAAAAAGCCACGCCTTGACCGATATTTTCTTCTTCGCCCGGTACGCCAAGCTTACGCCATTGGGCACCTGTCGCCAAGATAATACTACGAGTTTCAAACGTCTCGCCGGTATTTAGATTGATGCTGTAGTTTTCTTCTTCTGTCTCGCCGATATCTTTCACACTGACATGCTCTCTTAGCGTGATATTGTACTCAGCTAAGTGCTTAACGAAATTAGTCGACAAATCAGTACCATTGGTTAAAGGTACAGAGATTAAGTTTTCGATATCTTGCGTGTCTTTGACTTGTCCACCGATACGATCAGCGACCATGGTGACTTTTAAGCCTTTACGCGCGGTATAAATAGCTGCTGCAACGCCTGCAGGACCTGCACCAATGACAGTGACATCTTGCTGCTCTAATTGCTCAGCATCATCTTCCACATCTGACAACAGATCAGGAAACTGCTCTTGTAATTTTCCAATCAGTTTGGCAGTGTCAATCAGACCATTGGCAAATGGTTTACCGTTCAAGAATACGGCCGGTACACCTTGGATTTTGTTTGCTTCTACTTGCTCTTGGAAGAGCGCACCATCGATCATCTCATTGCTGATACCATCGTTTAGTAGCGCAAATTGATTCAACGCCTGAACCACTTCTGGGCAGTTATGGCATGATAGTGACACGTAGGTCTGAAACTGTAGCGGCTTGTTGAAGCGTTTGATTAGCTTTTGGATACCTTCATCCAATTTCAGCGTATGACCACCCGCTTGCAAAATGGCTAGGATCAATGAGGTAAACTCATGACCACCAGGAATACCACTAAATACGATACCTGTATCAGCAGTCTCTCCATCAACATGACTGACTACTTTAAAACTAATCGCGCTTGGCAAACTGTCATCGATAACCTGCTCATCGAAATTGATTTTGTCAGTCGTACCCGCAATCTTGCTCAAAAAGTCGATCAATTCAGCGCGCTTATCGTGCTCACCGCTGCCCAATACAAAAGTAATCGGGCGCGTCATGTTTTCGCTATATGTCTTAACTGCGTCTAATAAATTTTGATCTATCATGTTAGTTCCTCATTATGACTGAATATGTAACGGCAACTATCGAACTGCCTGTTTAAATATGAAATTCTCACACTTAATAATTTTATAAAAAACCTTGTATATATCGAGCTTTCGCTCTTGAATGACCCTATTATCAGGTGTTCGCAGTATTTGGGCAAGCTGAGAAACTCAAACTTTACGTTTTATAAAACCAATCGTTAATAGGTTTAATTAATTAAATACAAATATACTGGTAGATAATAGCCATAGTATCTAGGCTATTTTTTCGCTACAATCGAGAATAGTTCTTAAGTTAAGCCGTCTTTTTAACACCATACGCGATTGCTTATGAGAAGCTTGCGTTTCATGACAAGGATGAACACATGAGAAAAACAGATACTTTCCACGATAACAGAGATATTATTGCCGAACTGAAGCTCAAAGACAGTCATTTCGCGAGTATTTTTGATGAGCATACCGAGCTTGATCAAAAAATCAATTATCTCGAAAAAGATCTAGTCAAGCATGCCAGCCGTGAAGAAGAAATAGAACAAATGAAACGGCGTAAATTACATCTCAAAGACGAGATTTATAAGATTATTGATAAAAATAAAGAACAATCTCGCGCCTGATATAGTCAATCCTAAATAAAACAAATACATTATATATCAAAGTGGAACTGGTCTAAATCTTCCTTGCGTGCTGTGGCTATGCTGCTCGATGCTGCGAAAAATTTATCCCAGTCCCACTGTATCGTTTTTATACTGAATTCACTATATAGTCAATCAATATTAAAAGTGGTACAAGGCAGACGAGTGCAAGTACTACAGTAGTAGGCTAAACGAGTCTAACGCTGTAACACTTTAATAGTGGTTCGAATATACTACGCCTACTACGCTTATGATCAATAAATAAGACTCATAAGATTGTAGCTAGCGCCATAAAAAAACCCCATCAACATCAGTTAATGGGGTCTTTATTTGTAGAACTGATTCACACTAAAAGTATAAAAGTCAGCGCTACTTTATCTAAGGGATGAAATAGCTATTTAGATTTTACCGACTAGGTCAAGACTTGGCTTAAGTGTATCGCCGCCTTGCTCCCAAGCTGCTGGGCAAACTTCGCCATCGTTCTCACGAACGTACTGAGCGGCTTTTACTTTACGTAGCATATCTTTTGCGCTACGGCCGATACCGCCAGCATGAATTTCTGCTACTTGGATCAGACCATCAGGATCTACTAGGAACGTACCACGCTCTGCTAGACCTGCTTCTTCAATCATAACATTGAAGCCGCGAGTGATTTTACCAGTAGGATCCCCGATCATTGGATACTGTACTTTGCCGATCGCTTCTGAAGAATCATGCCATGCTTTGTGCGTGAAATGCGTATCAGTTGATACTGAGTATACTTCAACACCCAAACCTTTTAGCTCGTCGTAGTGAGCGGCCATGTCTTCTAGCTCAGTTGGGCAAACAAAGGTAAAATCAGCTGGGTAAAATAGAAAGATCGCCCAGTTGCCTTTTACGTCTTCTGAGGTGATGGTTTTGAACTCACCGTTTACATAGGCATCGGCTGAAAATTCTGGGATTGCTTGATTGATAATAGACGCCATGATTGGCTCCTCTCTTGTTAAGTAAATTAAAATTATTTATAGGGATTTTTTAACTAGCCCTTTAGCTTTCTGGGCTACCCGACAAACTATACGCGAATTCTACGGTTAATCCAGTTAAAAGTTTTTAATGTGATGTTTTGTTTTATTAAACTTGTTAAACTATGCTTTCTATATCCTATCATTGGTACATCCTATCATTGGTACATAACTGGTAATTTGCTGCCTTATAGAGGCTTACTGACAGGATAAATTACATTAAAAACCCATTAAAAGAGAGGTTTTATGATTACTTTACGACAACTTGAGTTTGCCTTAGCCGTCGCCAAACATCGTCACTTCAAACGTGCTGCCGAAGATTGTAATATTTCGCAGTCTGCCCTGAGCTTGGGTATCGCAGAATTAGAAAAACAGCTAGATACACAGATTTTTGAGCGCAATAACAAGCAAGTACTGATTACGCCTATCGGTCAAGAAATCCTCACAAGGGCACAGCGCGTGTTCTCTGAAGTGAGCGATTTGACCACACGCGCCCATAGCCATCAGACACCGCTGGCGTATCCGATGACCGTTGGTATCATTCCCACGATTGCGCCTTACTTGCTACCAAAGGTTCTACCAGCCCTGCGTGCTCAGTATCCAGAGTTTCGCATGACGATCGTTGAGCAGCAAACCGAGCGGTTGCTTGAGCAAGTGCGCTACGGTCATATCGATACGGCTATCATTGCGCTGCCATATGCTGTAGATGGCCTGCACAGTTTTGAGTTTTGGAGTGAAGACTTCTTTGCCGTCTTCCCAAAAGACGATGTACATGCCAAGCTTGATACCATCAGCGCTGACGAGCTAGCTACTGCCAATCTTATGCTCCTTGGTGAAGGCCACTGCCTAACCGATCAGACGCTATCTGTCTGTCATTTTGACCGTGCACAGATGAAATCAAGCTTCTCGGATGCCAGTCTAAACACGCTGATTCAAATGGCGCTTGCCAACATGGGCACGACCCTAGTGCCTGAAATGGCACTCGATCAGTTGCACTTGCAAAATCAAAATGCTGTCGCTGTACCTCTAGCTGAAGAAGGACCACACCGCCATATTGCTTTTGTCACCCGCTTAAATTATGCCCGTGTCGATGATATCAGCTTGCTCGGAGAAGTATTTAATAAGGCATTTAAAGATGCGGCTAATACAAAATAAATGGCAAGTGACAAAGGTTAATTATGAATGAATTGCCACCTATAAATATGGAGCTGGGCAATCATTTTTACTTATGCTTGTCTGCTCTCAATAGTGATGTGACACCAGACGACGCACAAACCCTCTGGCAAGATATCTCTGTGCGCTACGGTGAACCACAACGAGCTTATCATACCCTGAGTCATATTGAGCAGTTATTGGTACAGTTTGAAAGCATTAAACACCATCTAACTGCTCCGTATATCGTGGTGTTGGCACTGTATTATCATGATGTGATATACGACCCAACACGCGTAGATAATGAGCAAAAAAGCGCTGAATATGCCGTAGGCGCGTTGAGTTCTTATCTACGCCCAGAGCAGTGCCAAGACATCTACGCATTCATCATGATGACGGCCAATCATCAGGTAGATGAGTCGATAGATAGTGTTAAATACAGTGATGCGGCATATCTGCTAGATATGGATTTGAGTATTTTGGGTGCGCCTTGGCCTACCTATCAGCAGTATGCACAAGCGATACGTCAAGAATATGCACACGTCGCAGATGACAACTACCGTGATGGGCGCACTGCGGTATTACAAGGATTACTAGCGCATCCCAAACTCTATTTGACTGATTATTACTATAGCCAATTAGAAGCGCAAGCTCGGGACAATATCAAGCGCGAGCTTATTTCGCTCGCAGCTTTATAAATAACTCACTACTTTGCCGTGCTGGATGTGAATTATAGCTAGGTTCCATAATATCAAGATCAAAATGGCTTTGAAAACGCTGCTGGTACTCTTCTTTAGTGCCACCAAATGGTGGTTCCTCTCGTCCAAAGTCAGTATCAAATAACAAACCAACCAGTTTGCCTTGTGGTTTTAGTAACCTTGCCATCTGCTGCACATACTCATCACGGCGCACTGGATTAATCGCACAAAAAAACGTCTGCTCAAGTATCCAATCAAATTGGTACTGCTCAGCTGATAAGTTAAAAAAGTCCGCACAAATTAACTGCTCAGATGGGAAGTCGGGATAACGCGCCGCAAAGGCTTCAATCGGGACTGGCGCAAAATCGACCAACGTGACATTGGTAAATCCTTGCTCATATAGATAGCCTACCTCGTAAGCATTACCAGCACCTGGTACGAGTATTGCCTCATCCTTAGCATTTTCAGGCAGCTGGTCAATATAAGCTTTGAGCGGTGGTGATACTTGTCCCATATCCCAGCCAGTACTTTTTTTCTCATAGCGCTGCTGCCAAAACTCAGCTTGATTGACGTTTTCCATCTGACATCCTTGTATATAAAATTGGATTTAAACGACACGATTTGTATCGTTATTTCTTATCATATCAGTCTTATCAACATGTGTCGCCGTTTTAAATAGGATGAAAAAAGGGAGACAAATTACTCTCACACAGTGAAATTCATTTAGATGGGAAAGTCGCTCAAAGAATTAATAGACTCAATGTATGGATCTCTCAATCCAACTGCCCTGTCTTGCCTGCCAGTATATTATGCCATTGCCGATAATCTGGCATCGCACTCGCCACCGTTTGCCAAAATGCAAGGCTATGATTGGCATGATGCAAATGGCACAGTTCATGGACGATGACGTATTCGGTGCATTCGATAGGATAGGCAGGAAGATAAACGGACAACCAAATTCGCTTTGCGCGCGTGTTGCAGCTGCCCCAGCGTGTGTGCATTTTTTTTACTCGTATCTCATCGGCGTGAACACCAACAATTGGCTGCCATTTCTCAAATAGCGACGGCATGACATCGGAGAGCTGCTGGCGATAGTATGCTATTTTTTCATCATGGCTTAACATAAAGGTCTGCTCAGTGCCCCATAGATAGACAGGGTTCTTAGAAGTTGTAAGACCTGATGGCGCGCTTTTTTTACGCTGGTGTTGCTTTAGCACTTGTAGATGGTGGTTAATCGCCCAAGACACTCGCCGCGCCACCGCGTCAGCAGCTTTTGAATTACTAATATGCAGTGGTACAGAAACCATCAAGACATGCGGCTTTAAACGAAAATTGATGTTTTTGACACGCTTTTTGCTGATATGTAGCTCAATATCTGCCTGTGCGAGCTGCTGTCTAATAGTATCTAAACGGATTTCCAAGCTAATGTTTTATCTCCTCAATGGCCGTAACTGTGCCAATGGCTACGTATTATAACGCTTGCAAATGGTTATCAAAGGACATTCTATGCAATTGGCTGTCTGTACTAATATGCTTATCATCTTTACCATTCAATTTTGAATCTGGCAAAACACTTACTCTTAACGCTGTCAATTGCCCTTGCCCATCACTGATGATAAATCCTGACGGTTTAATATCATCTACGTTATTGGTGATTGCACTATTACTGGATAGGACGGATGCCCCTGCACAATCAGGCAAGCTCACATCATCAATCAACTCTCGAGTATGTAAGTCATAAATTGCCGCACAGCCACTAATCGGAGTGGTCACACAAAGCAAATTACGGTCACTATCAACGGCGACGCTCGCAATATATTGATGAAAGCGTTGCCATTGATTGTTTGGCATAGTCAGTGGCGCAAAGCTAACATCACCGCGCTGGTGAGTCAGTACTAACGGTACATTGATATGCTTTTCGCCTTGGAACTGGATACCGATCATGACAGTGCCATCATTGTGCATCGCTAAATGACGTATGCTCATCTGATTATGCTCGGGCGTCACTTGCTCAAGCAATGCCCCGTCATGACGATTCAGGTAGACCAGCGATGGTCGCATAGTGTCTAAATTTAGCTCTTCACGTGAGGCCTGCTCAGTCTTAATGCCACCGTTTGCAATGACTAGTGTTTCGCTATCAGGATGCATAATCAGTTCATGCGGGCCGATGCCATAAGAGTTAAATTCTGCTACTTTTTTATAAGCGTTGTTAGCATCATAAACACCGATTTTACCTGCCAGACTGACTGTGTCATTCTCAGTTACGTAAAGCAATTTTCCATCTAAGCTATAACAAGCATGGCCGTAGAAATGACGATGTAAATCCGCTTTGATCGCATGTTGTACTTGTCCATTTGAGGTATCAAGCACCCAGAATTTTTCACTTGGACGCCGACCCATGACGACGACGTCGCGCCTTTGGTCGACATTGCTATCCTGAACTTGAGATTCAGATACATTTGTAGGCTGAACAACGATGTCATGGACACGCTCAGGCATGGTCGTCTGCCAAACGATTTGTCTATCGGCATCAATACCTACCACGCCAAAGTCATGCTCATTTTGATTCAATGACGCGTTATTTTTTGGCATAGAGGCAACGCCGCTGACCCAGCGAACAGGCCGTGCGAGCATGGTCGTCGTATGCACAGCAGTAAGATCAAGCACGTTACTCTCATCATCTATCGCTTGATGATAAGCCTGCTGCCATGTCACCGCTGCTTGCTGACAAGCATAGCGAAAGCTTTTAAGGTTTGGCGTTGACCCAACGCCCGACTGTAATGCTTGTAACTGCGCTCGCATACCCGCCACATAATCTTGTAAACTGGCATCAGGATGCTGCTGCTTACGATAATGATGGTGAATACCGACCAGAGCCGCGGTGCCGACTGCCGTGAGCATTGACGTCGTCAAAAGCTCACGGCTTATTGAACTGGCTTTTGGCTCATCTGATCTGTCATGACGCTCATCTTCTGACATCGTATTGCCTTTAGTAATAAACATCCCTTAATCGCCATCGGTGCTATTAAAGCCTACGCGGATACCGAGTGTTGGAATCAGCTCGCGTTTAATCAAGCGAGTGACGGTAGTGAGATGGTCATATAACGCTTGTTGATCGTCTTTGTCTGCGGCTGATAAATCTTCTGGCATTTGTGCCAATAAAGTGGTCGTTTCAGCCAATGCCGTCGATAGATTATTAGCGACTGTGCTCTCATCATTGCTATTAAGTATCGCCGTCAATACGGGATCTGTCATGGCTTTATTGATGGCATCTAGTTTTGCATTGATAATAGCGCGGCTTTGACCAGCCGTAGCCGCTGGCAAATGACCTTTTGCTTTACCCGTCAGACCGAGCGGCTGGTCAATAGCATTAGACTTCATGGTCTCAACTAATGACAATAGCGAGTTAAACCATTGGTTCAAGCCTTGATCGCTCTCAGCAGACTTGTCTATCGCCAATAACTCAGTCGCGTTTTGCTGCCAGTTTTTCTCGATGTCTTTTAGACGCGTGCTCAAAGCACCACTGGCGCTAATGACGTAGGCGCATTGACCAGCATTTAAGCTCTCATTGGCAAACAAGGCTTCTTCTAGTCCTGGTACACCTTGTACGATAGCGCTTTCGCCCGCGAACTGCTCTGGCGTGAGTGTTGGATTGGCAGCAATCAAATCAGACACACCGCTATGTACCAAGCCGCGCTCATCAGGATAATAGTTGATGTACAGATTGCTCATGCTGGCAGTCGCAGGACCGAAATTAATCATCTCAGCACTCGACCACGCTTGTGCCAATACTAACCACTGCGCGCGTAATGCCTGTAGCTCAGCGCCGCTGACGGGTGCTTGCTGACAATGTCTCTGCGCCAATTCATTTAATAGATCACTTTGCTTTGCGGCATTAGCATACGCAGGAAGGACAATGTCCTCTGCCACATGCGTCAAATACGTTTTTTGAGTCTCAGGGCTGATATCTACCGCAACGATCTGCTCAGTGCTTTCCTTGCTGCTTTCTGCTGAGCTGTCAGTAGCTGTATTGTCTTTTGCAACTTCTTGACTATCCACTTCTGCAGATTTGTTGTCGTCGGCAGGTTTAACACAGCTAATCAGCAGACCGGCACTCAATGCAGATAGCGCCATCGCCAAAGCGTGATTTATTTTCATAGATTTCTCGGTAATGTTATAGGTAATAATTTATAGCGTTTTTGTGCTGATTTTATAATAGTGACTGTATTACAGTGACCTTATTATAGCGACTTTAAGAACGCATTTAGCTCGGCGCGACCTTGCTTGTCTAATTTCAATACTTGTTGCTGTTGCTTTTCGGCTTCTCCGCCGTGCCAAAGAACCGCTTCCATCAGCGTACGAGCGCGTCCATCATGCAAAAACGTCGCTTGTGGATCAACCGTTTGCGCAAGTCCCACGCCCCAAAGTGCGGGCGTGCGCCATTCATAAGAATTGGCTAAAAACTCAACTTGAGCGTCTTTGGATGGTAGCTTACCCGCGATAGTACGATCAGCAAGGTCATCTCCCATGTCATGTAGCAATAAATCGGTGTAAGGATAAATCACTTGTCTATGCTGCTCAAGATGATCGTCGTCAGTTTTTGGCAGCTGATATCTTGGTGTATGGCAGCTTTGACAGCCCATGTCATAAAAACGCTTTTTACCCGCCAGCACAAGCTTATCATCCGCATTACGGCGGTGCGGCACTGCCAAATTACGGGTATAAAACTCCACAAACTTGGCAACATCGTCGTTCACTTCAACGGGCGGTTTGCCATTGCCTTGCTCATCAACACCTGTTGTCGCATTTAAGCAGACGGTCTGGGTCGGCATGCAGGACTCATGAGGACGAATATTTGATGTCAAACCCATGTCTTCGTTAAAAGCACTTTGATTTTGGGTAATCAGTTTGGTTTGACCGGCTTTCCAGCCAAAACGTCCAAGCGCACGTTTGCCAGTCTGTGGATCCATCACCCAATTGAACTTACCACTGATGTCGCTATTACCCTTATGGCTTGCTTGTTTTTTAATATCATCCTCAGGTATTTGCTCTAGCAGCCCAAGCCCAATCATAGGCAGTGCCACTCGTGGTGATACCATCATCGCCTCATCAAAAGCGCCATAACCGGGGTTGGTCAGATTAAAGGTTGGCGCACGTAGCGTCTCAATATGCCCATCAGCGAAAGTGACTGGCTTATCTGTCCACTGTACTGCAATTCTGGCCTCAGCAGGGACACCTTGGATACCCCGATCTTGCAATTGTCCACCATACATAGGGTGAACGACCTTTTCAATCAGCGAGTCCTGTAACTGCTGACGCTGCTCATCCGTCGTTGCTGGCATAGAGAGACGAAGCAATAAACTGTCCGCATCATCATCGGCAGTCATGGGCGCATGACCACGGCCGTCTTTGATATGGCAAGATTGACAAGCCGCCACATTGAATAGCGCACCAAGCCCATCTCGACTGTCGGTACTGGCAGGAGCGACGACCCAAGGCTGCTTAAAGAATGCATTACCGATAAAAAACGAACCCTTACGCGACGCTGTCAGGTTCGATGAAGGCTTAGAGTAGCTTTCAGCACTGGTAATACTGATACCAGAGTCCCCACCCTGCTTGATCTCTTGCGGATCAAAACTGACCAGTTGCTGCATCGGCACGCCAGCCAGTGCTTCGATGTTATCCACACGCTCAGAGGTGAGCGGATGCTCGTCTTCACTGGCATTTGCGGCATGCTCACTATTTGAGGCGTCGTTAGACACGCTATCGGCTGGCTGACAAGCGCTTAGCGCCGCTGCACCCATCATAAGCAGTGCAAGCTTGGATGGCAAATTTTGTATTATGGCAGAAGGAAGAAGAAAAACAGAATACTTTGGATAGATGGCTTTCATAAACATCAAGCGCCTTAGTTTTGAGAGTAGAATCATCAAGTCGATATCGATCACGTTGTCATTGGTATCGATAGTCTGGTTCAGAATATAGCCTTATTGGCCTATTTTGAAACGGATAAATAGACGTTGCCAACCATCGTTGATAACGTCTATTTACCCAACTGATCATTTTATCAAGGTACGTCTTATACAGATAATAAGCACCTTTTAGCTACTTGGTGTCTACTTAAAACTGCGACCCTGCATCTGCATCAAGATTATCAATACCAACGGCTTTTGCGGCATTTTCGATACCAGCGGTCAGCTCTTGCAAGCTATTAATACCCGCTTCTACCCAGCCGCGACGGATATTCTGCTCTTCAGCAGAAACGCCTTCTTGACTTGCTTGACCAACCGTTGCAATCATTTGGTCAATTTTGATGCCTTCTTTCTCGCCCTTTTCAACCATGACGTTGAATGCACCTTCGACTTTACTAAAGTCAGCGGCCAGTTTATCAGCTTCCTCTACATGACTGCTGTCAACGAGATAGTCTTTAACACCATAGCCACCGACTGTTTTACCAGCGACTGTCTGGTAGCTACCATTAAAGACATTTTGGATACCGCGGGCATTATTGGCATAGCTCAGATGCGTCAAGTCACTAAAGCACTCATGCTCATCTTCGGTAGACCCTGTGACAAAAGCGACCTGCATACGCTCAGAAGCCAACTCACCCAGTGCTAAACTACCCATTTGGTACATAATCTGACGCAGGCCATTGTCGTATTTACGCGCCATCAAATCACTGCGTAAGGTATTTTCGGTATCAGGCTGCCACTGAGCTTCCATCGCCGTCAAATCATCCACCAGTAGTTGAGTAGCGGCTTTTAAAAACTCACCGCGACGCTCACAAATACTGGCATCTTCATTGACCGTATCACCGCTGGTACATTGTCCAGCTTCCGTCACATAATCAGTGACCGGGCGATTACCCGCGCCCTCTTTTACGCCATTGGTATCTTGACCCCATAACATAAACTCAATCGCATGATAGCCCGTTGTGACATTAGCCTCACTACCGCCAATCTCGTTCATGTCGGCAAGCAGCTCAGGTGTAATTGTACTGGTATCTTGCTTGGTACTACCGACCGTAATGCTATCGCTATTGATGATATTTTCTTGACTGTTATATTCGCCTTCATAGTCATCACTGACATAATCGATCAGCGCTTCATCTAGCGGCCAAGCGTTGATTTGACCTTCCCAGCTATCAATGCTATTGATCGCGCGCTTATCATTTGCCGTCACAAATCCTTCATCAAAACGGAAAATTTCCGTCTGCGAATACGGCTGACGAGCCGCTTTATAGGCAGCTTTGGCAGCATCAAGGTTGGCTTGTGTCGGTGTTGCCACAAACGTATTTACCGCTGTCTGGAGTTTTTTGGCTGTCTCTAGTGAATCCTTGTAGGCTGCATGGGCCATATTTGCGTAACTGATGACTAACCTATCAATATGTGCTTTTTCGGCAGCTGATATCTCTGTGTTATCGCCTGTTTCTGTGCTTACAACCTCTGTCTGCGTCTCAGTAGCAGCAGTGTCTTCTTCGGTTTTTTTGGTACAGCCCGATACCATTAACAATCCTGCAAGTGCAACAGCTAAAGTAGTTGGTAAAATCTTACGGCGTGTTTCTGTGGTAATCGTCATACAAATCCTCAAAGAGATAGCAAAATTCGTTTTGGTTAAATGGCTTCCATCATATCGATTATCAAATCACGCCTTAATCAGCTGATTTGATCTCGTATATTTATGCTTATCGCATATTATCAAGCTTGTAACTATTCAGTAATAAAACACTAATAAATTATAGTGTTATTGATAATCATTATCAATACTTAATTCTATATTAATAATCATTAATCTTTATGATCCTTTTATAAAATGTTATCAAATACTAAACGAGCACTATTCTATTTTGGACAGCAGATATTATACCTTCGCTATCCTAACTATCGAGTTTGTTCAATCAAAATTTAGCGCATAAAAAAAGAGCCAACATATCGCTGACTCTTTTTGCTAGATAAGTGCGTGAAAATCATTTGCACCTATCAAATAGCTATATAGAACTGTCGATTAGTTGACGCTTTGTGGTGCATTAACCGTTAGCTCAACACGGCGGTTTTGCTGACGACCAGATTCAGTGTTGTTGGTAGCAATTGGACGTGACTCGCCATAAGCAACTACATTGATACGGTTAGAAGCAACACCGCGAGCAGTTAGGTAGTTGGCAACTGAGTAAGCACGGTCGCGTGACAGACCCATGTTGTAAGATGCTGAACCTTGGCTATCAGTGTGACCAGCAATCGTGATGGTGTTCTGGTTATACTGGTTCATGGTTGAAGCAAGCTTGTCTAGCGTTGGCTTGAATGATGAGTTAAGTGTTGCACTATCAAACGAGAAAGTGATGCTACCTGGCATAACAAGATCAATGTTACCGGTGGTTGGGTCTTGGTTAACAGTCACGCCTGTACCAGCCATTTGCTGCTCAAGCTGACGAGCCTGACGCTCCATGTAATAACCAACGCCAGCACCCAATGCAGCACCGATAGCAGCATCACGACCAGTCTTGTCGCCGCCTGTTGCTTTTGAGATAGTTGCGCCACCTGCTGCACCAACTAGGCCGCCCAATGCAGCTTTATTCAAACGTTGCTGCCCAGTGTTTGGATCAGTCGTACAACCGCTAAGTGCTAGACCTGATGCTACTGCTGCAATTAATAATGTATTACGCATGATATTTCCTCTATAAGTTTAAAGTATTATAAATCGTGCTTTATCAAGATTGTCCGTTAATCTTATTAAGTACTTATTTACTTTAATCATTATTATGGCAATTACAATCTAACACTGTGTAATATTTTGTCACACCTATGTATGAGAAGTGCAGATTAACTTTACGGTATTTCTTAGCATCTAAACTATCCAATACCTGTTCCTTGTTATCACTAGTCACGTTTACACTCGTACACTGCGAAACGTTTCTGCTAAAATTATGTGGCCAAATTTCTCATCGTCAAATGACCGCTGTATCAGGAATTAATCAGCAACGCTTCTATGATTAGCGCTTAGTCCACTGGATTATTGGTCATCAATCATATGAGCAGTTTTGGCAATATTTAAAACATCGACTTGTGAAATATATGGTGTACTTATTAATTAAACTGAACCAAGAGGATTAAGCATGCGACTGACATCTACCATTCGAAAACTGCACAAACGCACGCCCAAACTGGGTAAGGCGGTTTCATTAGCGACAGCAGCAAGCGTTATCACTGCCAATAGCTTTGGTGGTAGTATTCCTTTGTGGTTGATGGGTGTCGGCAAAGTCATCACCGGTGCACCTATTGCAGATAAAGCGGTCATCAAAATCGCGACTTACTGGATCAGCAGCAACAGTGCACTAATCGATGATATGCTGCCTCGCAAAGATTGGCGTATCAGCCTACCAGATGATATTCGCATCGATGGTAAATACCTTCTGGTCAGCAACCACCAATCTTGGGTCGATACCAGCATCGTGCAATACATTGGCGAAAAGCGCCTGCCATTGACGCGTTTCTTTACTAAATTTGAGCTGATCTATATTCCCATCGTTGGGCAAGCTTTTTACTTTTTAGATTTCCCCATGATGCGCAGACACTCTAAAGAAGCCATCGCCAAAAACCCTGCACTCAAAGGTAAAGATATCGAAGAGGCCAAGCGTGCCTGTGCCCTTTTAAAAGACAAGCCGTTCACCTTGCTAAACTATCTAGAAGGTACGCGCTTTACCAAGGCCAAACATACCAAACAGCAGTCTCCTTATACGCACTTGCTAAAACCACGAGCAGGCGGCTTATCCCTTGCGATTAACGCCCTAGGCGAGGATATCGATGGCATACTGGATATGACCATCGTCTATCCTGATGGCGTACCAAGCTATAGCGATCTGTGGAAAGGCAATATCAAACGTTTGGGCGTGGATCTAAGATATATCGATATACCAGATGCGCTGTTTGAAGGTATTAAGCAAGGCGGCTATGAAAATGATGAAGAAATAAAGGCGCAGATGTTTGATTGGGTTGAACACATCTGGCGTCAAAAAGATCAGCGCATCACCGACATGCTGGCCGATTTTGAGACAGCCCCTAAAACTCAAGCGGCTCAATAAATGACTCACTTACGCCGTAAGTCATCACATAACTTTTAAAAGACGCAGCACTCATAGTCCGATAACGGACAAAATCTAGTCATACTGCCATAAGCGCTTGAGTAATCAATAACGCAGAGGTTAATGATGATACGTGAGCACTGTACTGATGATAGTCGCGTTGCAAATGATCATTATTACTTTATAAGTAGCTATGCATGATTTTTAATCATAGATGGGTTGTTTTTTGGCCTTATTCATTGATAATGTGATTAATCATGTACGCATCGATTTTTGATGGTTATTTTTAATAGCCGTCAAAAATTTACTCATTTCTTTGTGCCATTTATCATTTATAAGGTATGACTGTGCCCGCCTCTCCTACTACCAGCCCGCCTATTGCAACTGCACCGGTGTCGCCTCATCTTGCAAATAGTGAGCCACCAAGGCCAAACCGTCCAAAACCCAGTCGTTTAAAGCTCACTTATGATATCGTGATGCTTATCGCTATCAGTATTGATCTTCTGCTGATCAGTCTGGATGCTGTATTGATGAGCGACTTTAGTGTCAATGCTGCACAATGGCTGTCAGTCAGCGAAGGACTAAGTTGGTATCAGGCGACGTTGCATAAGCCGTTGCGTACCGCTGGTGGGTTTTTTACCATATTTTTGGTTGCTGAATTATTATTACGCTGGGCAATCGCAATCAAAGAAAAAGTCTATTATCGCTGGTTTTTCTTCCCTTTTGTCCACTGGTACGAAGTCTTAGGCTGTTTTCCGCAGCTACGTTTGTTACGGTTATTTAGAGCCGTTGTTATCGGACGCCGATTGTACCAGCTTGGCTACCAAGTACTCCCGCAGCCATGGATCAATCGTATTAAGTTCTATATTGACCTATTATTAGAAGAGCTCTCTGATCGTGTCATCCTGACGACCATCCAAAATTTTAGGCAGGAATTGACCAACCCTGAAACGCACAAATCTTTTATCGAGTCAGCCATCACGCGCAACCGTGCTGAGATTGAAGCGGCTGTATTATCTATTCTGCGCTCAGAGCTTGCACCAAAACTACAGGAGCTGACTGCCTCATCAGGTGGTGGCAGTCTATTAGCCAGCGAAATGGGCAACGCTATTGAAGAAGGTCTAGCCAATACTCCTGAGCTGCGACGCTATTTGCGCATGATTCCTATCGCGGGTAGCCTGATCGAATCACAACTGCAGCATGTCGGACACAACATCGGTGAAAACGTTGTTTATGCCTTAAATAAGCGCCTGCTTGATCCAGCGCGGCTTGACGCATTGATGGTGGCGATTGCCAGTGGTATTGCGCAAATAGACACCGATAATAGTGCACTTGATACTCTGATTTCGAGTATCATTGATGACAGTTTGACTGCATTTGAAGCACAAGTAAAAGTACAACAATGGAAACACCAAGACATGCTCAATCTATAGTATGCCTACTAACATGACACGATAATAAAAATGACACCGTGAATACAGCGACAGAATTATTTTTAAGGGTTTATATATGACAGTTTCAGACAATAATAATCAGACTGCAAGCGCAGCACCAGCCTTAGCCCTATATGGCAAGATGCTGACCTTTTCGCGTTTACAGTTTAGTACCAGCGATCTGGGCGCTATTGAAGCCCAGCTTACTGAGACACTGAGCAATAAATCAAGCAACATTCCTATCTTGCTCGATAGCGACGTCGAGCAAGATTTATCTGCCTTAGTAGAGCTATTATGGTCATGGGGACTACAGCCGATCGGTGTGGTGACAGGCCTACTTGATGATCAAGCGCGTGAGCAGCGCTTGGCCATCTTTCCTGCAGATGGTAAACGCATTGAACGTATCGTACCTAGCAAAACAGCCCCTACACCGTCCAATAAACCTAAAGAAGATAATCGCACAGAATCAGTCAACGCTACTAGCACCGAGAGTGCGGCAAATATATCTGCCACTGAAACCACCATCTCCAGTCTTCCAGATGAGACATTGTTAAGTGCTCAGCATATTACCAGCCTCATCTACGACCAGATGCTACGCTCAGGCCAAAGCTTAAACCATGTCGGCGGCGATTTGATTTTGACAAACAGTGTGAATAGCGGTGCTGAAGCCATCACTGACAACAGCTTACATGTCTATGGACGTGCGCAAGGTCGCTTGGTGGCAGGCGCAACGGGTGACAAAGATGCCCGCATTTTTTGCCAAGTCTTTAACCCCTCCCTCGTGTCTGTAGCTGGAACTTACTGTTTACGGGACAACCTACCTGAGCACGTGATAGACAAACCTGTGCAAGTAAAGTTTGTGGAAGGTGAAGGCCTAGTATTTATCGTAATGGATGAAGCTTAATTATTGCTCAGTTAAAAATAATAAACGGTTAGGTGATTGTCTAGTAAAGTAAACTGGGTAAGGTAAGCTGTAATTATATAAGCTGCTGTGTCAGATAAATAAAACAAGATATATTAAATTAATCGTTACAATTGGGCTATTATTAAGTGTTGGTTCTAACGTTATTTGCCGTATATTTAAATAGCTATCAAACGGCTAAAAATTATCGCCATTAACTGTAAAATTTATAAGCAAAAGCCCTTTATAGCTCATATCTCAGTTGTTTTTCTGCTTTAATATAGACTTGCTATAAATCCTTGTATATTTATGCTAGGCTATCTTCGCAGATAGTACATATATAGTTAGTAGATAAATACCATGCAATTGTGCTATTTATATAAAAGATATCCCATTGATTCATAGGAGTGTGCCATTGTGGCGAAGATAGTTGTAATCACTTCAGGTAAAGGCGGTGTAGGCAAAACCACGACTAGCGCCTCTTTTGCCGCTGGTTTAGCATTGCGTGGCTATAAAACGGTTGTAATTGATTTTGATGTAGGTCTACGTAATCTAGACTTGATCATGGGTTGTGAAAACCGAATTGTTTATGATTTCGTTGATGTCATTACCGGTAGCGCACGCTTGTCGCAAGCACTTGTCAAAGACAAACAGCTTGAAAACCTGTATATCCTTCCTGCTAGTCAGACGCGTGACAAAGACGCATTGACGGACGAAGGTGTCGCAGAGGTCATGAATGAGCTGTCTAAACAGTTTGACTATATCATCTGTGACTCACCTGCTGGTATCGAGCGCGGTGCACAGTTGGCCATGTATCACGCTGACGAAGCCATCATTGTTACCAACCCTGAGATCTCTTCAGTACGTGACTCGGATCGCATCATCGGTATTTTGCAAAGTCAAACGAAAAAGGTTGAAGAAAACCTAGGCTCTGTACGTGAGCACTTGGTTATCACTCGTTACAATGCAGAACGTGCTGCTGCGAACGAGATGATGGACATCGACACTATCTCAAATGACATCTTAAAAGTACCATTGCTCGGCGTTGTGCCTGAGAGCCATTCTGTGCTCGAAGCATCGAACCACGGTGAGCCTGTTATTCATTATACCGACTCTGTTGCTGGTCAATGTTATGATGATATCGTCGCCCGTTTCTTAGGCGAAGAGCGTCCACTACGTCATATTGATGTGAAGAAAAAGAGTTTACTACAGCGCTGGTTTGGGGGTTAATGATGACTAAGAAAAAAGGATTTTGGAGTAGCCTATTCGGTACTGACGATGGCAGTAGTGCAGGCAGTGCCAATCTAGCTACCGAACGCCTCAAGGTTATCGTTGCTAGCGAAAATCGTCTAAATAACCGCCTAACGGTTGATCGTATCGAAAAAATGAAACGTGAAATCTTAGAAGTGGTCAACAAATATGTGAATGGCGTGCAGATTGATGATGTCAATATCAATCATCGCTCAGAAGACAGCTTAGATGTGTTAGAGATGAACATTAATTTACCGGAACACAAAAAATAAATTTGTAACCAGACCTTTAGACCGTAAGCACTTTCATTTATCACTTAAAAAGCCTTAAGTAATGCACTTAGGGCTTTTTTGCATCTTTAAGTTTATTGGTACGGCATGCTGTATACAGCATTCGAGCATTGATCAATAGCAGATCATTTCATACGTGATATTAAATTGTCTTTTTTAATAAACTGATGATACAAGGCAGCACCAATATGCAGCGCTGTAAAACCGATGATCATTGGCCAAATAATATCGGTATGTAAATCATTATAAAAGCGGGCCAAACTCCTATCAGGAGTCACAAACACGGGTATTTGGAATAAACCAAAGATATCGACAGGACGACCACCATATACAGTCATCAATAAACCAGCAAGCGGCATAGCGATCAGAATGGCATAGAGCGCAAAATGCGATAGCTTAGAGACCATCGATTGCCATTTTGGCATTGGTATAGACGGTGGCGCTTTGGTAAAGATGCGGTTGATAACTCGCGCAATCATCCAAAACAACAAGCTTATCCCAAACGCTTTGTGAAATCCGATATATAGATTGCTATCGAGATTTTCATGCAGCAGTATCATCACCCATGTGATCAATAATAAAACTGCGCTGATCCAATGAAATATACGACTGCTGAGCGACCATTTTGATACGTTAGAATTATTCATGAGCGGCTCTATAGTTTTTATTAAACGTTATTTATAATTGATATTATATATAGGGCAGCAACTCATTCAATAACAAAAAGTAATCAGCATTGCTCGGGTACTACCTATGAGGTGAAGCATAACTGAAACTTAGACGAGAATCTAGTCATCTAAATTCACCAAATGATGCGCAATTTTGTCCAAGTCTGGTACCAAATAAACATTATCGTCAATCATAACGGTTTGATACAGATAAGAGAGCACAACGTTTTCGTCAGACTGCCCTTCTATTTTATCAACGCTAGTATCCGCAAACTGCTCGGGAAGCTCTGTATCTTTGACGTCAGAAATACGGGCTTGTAATTGGCGCAACTCACCTGCCGTTTGCAAAGCAAATCGATGCTCGGTGGTATTACCCTCTAGTATGATGACTTTCTCTGGTGTTCTATCTTGCGGTAACAAGTGAAAGACAGCAAGATTTTGCTCTTGCCACTGATACTTGGATATACGCTCTTGATAATCGTCGACGCTCAAAATCAAACTGCTCGGAATAATCCAATCGGGTTGGTTAGATGCTGGCACGATAGTCACATCGAGCATACCATTGTTCGTGGTCAGTAAACTTACCGCTTCAAATGAGTGTTTCAAAATTTGTTTCATACGTCGCTCACAATCAGTTAGCGTGAATGGCTTGCTGCCCTTTCACCAATATAATCAGTCAGTTTTTTTGCCAAATCTGTCGGACTACCAACGAAACCACAATACCCTGAGTCAATAATAGCCTGAGGTTGACTCGGACATGCACTCAGACTAGGGTCTTGCGCCCACAACTGGCTGTTGTTGTCTTGAACCATATCCAAATACTGAGAGCCATCATTGCCCATACCCGAAAATATAATATTGATTAGATCGCTACCATAGACATCACTGGTGTTTTTTAGAATCTGACCAATAGCAGGCTTATATTCACCGCTCCATGCTTGATCTAACAAGATGACCCTACCAGCTGAATCACAGACTATTTGCTTATCAATAGGGGCTATGAGGCAATGCCCTGCTCGCAAACGCTGCGAGGACGCGATAACCTCACAGCGCCAATCATTATGGCGATTGAGTATCCGTGGTAACGTACCAATCATGGTCTGATTGAAATGATGCGCCAATAAAATACACACTGGCAGTGTCGCTGGCACATTGTCTAAAAATTCTTTTACCGCACTAGGGCCGCCCATAGACGCGCCCAGAAACACGACATACTGCCAGCTTCTTTCAGTGTCATCGCCCTTGTATTCGGGAGTATCGATCAGGGCTGGTAGTGCTAAAAGCTTTGCAAGTTTACGTTTTAACTTACGCTGCCATTTACCATATTGCTGTGCCTCATTGAGATACGGTGCTTGGCTAAAGCCCACCAAGACAGCCGCTGATTTTGACGCGATTGTTGCGGTTGCTACACTGTCGTCGTAATCACTGTCTATCAGCCAAATATCAATATCTGCATTAGACAGCTCACTTTTTTCTTGCCACTGTGCTCTTGACACACAACCTACAAGGGTAAAGCCGCAACTACGTACGGTATCTGAAAAAGCCAAGCGCTGGCGATGATCCTCTGCCATCACCAGCACTTTGATATCATGATTGCTTTTTTGCCGCAGTGCTAAAACACGTGCATTATCCGTCATTAGTTAGGCTAACCTCTTCACCTAGTAGTCTTTGAATTTTTTCAAGAAGCTCTTTTTCTTGGAATGGTTTACCCATATAGTCGTTCACCCCAATCTCTAGAGCACGCTCACGATGTTTTTCTCCAGTACGTGAGGTAATCATAATAATTGGGATATGCTGTAATCGACTATTGAATCTGACCTGAGTCGCCACCTCGAATCCATCCATACGCGGCATTTCGATATCTAACAAGATCATATCTGGTGTTGTATCTTGTAGTATCTCGATTGCATCGATGCCATCTTTTGCAACCGCCACATTGAATCCTTGACGCTCCAAGAAGCGAGACGTTACCTTACGTACAGTTACTGAGTCGTCGACTACCAGTATCGTTGATTTGGTGGCGATACGTCCTCGCTTGGTACTCGCAGATTTTGAGAGGTTTTTGACCAGCTGTGCGTTACGCATTAATGCAATTAAGTCTAGGATGAGCATTACCGAGCCATCACCCATGATAGTAGCCGCTGAAATACCTGGTATGTTTGATAGTTGCTGTCCTAGAGGCTTAACAACAACTTCGATACGTGATCCTGCAATCTGATCAACTTGCAGTGCAATATTTTGCCCTGTGCGGTTTTTAATAATAATCAGCGGCAGACTGGTGTTGGTATTAACCACCAGCTCGTTCAGTTTATTACCAGATAAGATCTCGTTGAGATAGCGTACACGATATTCCGTGTCTTCAAAGTTCAATGTAGCATCATCTGAATGATAATAGTCATAGAGCTTTTCTGGGTTAACCCGTACCACGCGCTCAATCTGTACCAATGGTATTGCATAGTAACGATCTGCGGCGCGCACAACCAGCGCATCAGAAACAGCAACAGTCAATGGCAAGCGCATCGTAAATTTAGAGCCTTTGCCAAGCTCGGAGACAACAGAGACCGCACCGCCTAACTGACGAATTTCACTAATAACAACGTCCATGCCAACGCCGCGTCCAGAGATCTGTGTCACCTGCTTACTAGTACTCAGCCCAGCATTAAAGATATATTGCATAATATCAAGATCAGAGAGACTGTCATCGTCTGCATCAATAAGACCTTGAGAGATCGCTTTATTTCTTACCGCTTCTACATCGATACCACGGCCATCATCTGATAGTTGGATGACAATCTCACTACCTTCACGATGTACCTCAAGCGTAATATTACCACTGCGCTCTTTACCTGCTTTTAGACGTGCTGATGTGGTTTCGATACCGTGATCGACAGCATTTCGTAGCATATGCTCAAGCGGTGAGGTAATCCGCTCTAGGATGGTTCTGTCCATCTCATCATCAGCGTTGATGATGGTCAGCTCAACCGATTTATTCAACTCATTAGCCGTCTGCCGAACAATACGCTCAAGACGCGGTGTCAGACGCGTGAATGGTACCATACGCGAATTCATCAGCCCATCTTGCAACTCAGTCTGTGTCCGCGATAGCTGTAGCAACAGGCTTTCACTATCACGAGTCTTTTCTAATAGAGTATGGTTAATATCCACCAAATCCGAGGCAGATTCTGTCAATGATTTTGATAATTGATTCAGTGAAGAATACTGATCCATCTCGAGAGGATCGAAATCCTCATTATCAATCAGCTCATCATCTATTTGTGACAAAATCTGAGCTTCAAGCTCAATCTCCATACGGCGTAACTGATCTGCCAGTCGCTGTACCGTTGTACCCATCTCTTCGATACTGTTGGTCAAGCTACTAATACCCATATCAATACGGGCGCGGTTAATCGCTGACTCACCAGATAGATTAATCATATGCTCAATCAGACCACCTGAGATACGAATCATTTCATTACTACTAGTGCTGTCGTCCTCCTTATTGGTATTACTGAACATAGATGGCATCTCGCTAATATCTTTTGCAAGATAGTGAGGGTCTTGGTTTTCTTTGGCAATCAAAATTGCTTCGCGCTGAGACTGTAGGGATTCTTTAGGAACTTGTTTGAGACTATCAGGATTTCTCCCAAACTGCTCTAACGCCTCGATCAATAGTGCAGGCGTTGGCGGATTGACATGATGCTGAAGTATAAATACGGCATCAGCAAGCCAATCATGACTGGCAACTAGCAACTCTAATACTTTCTGAGTAGGGGGACGACGGTTACTCACAAAATCCGTATAAACCGACTCCATCTCATGAGCCAAATCAGCGATACCGGACGCAGTCACCATTCGGGCACCGCCCTTAATCGTATGCAGATCTCGCTGAAGTGCTTGTAATGCTGTGGTATTATTTGTGTCGTTCAAGAACAAATGCAGGTATTTATTACGATTGGTAAGCTCCTCCGCCTCTTCTAAGAACACCGATAATATGTCTGGATCAGGCAACCCATTAGCCCATGATTGCTTAATCATAGTGTCTAGGCTGAGCAATTCTGATGTTTCGGTATTGCTAATGGCCTCATCCGCCACTACGTTTTGAATGTCTGGTTCAAAATAGTTTTTCGGTACTGGTATGATCAGCTCTACCGTTTCTGGTAAGGTTTTTTCTTTTTCAAACGTTCTTAGTTGCTCAATCAGCTCTGAGGTGAAAAAGGATTTTTTATGATTCACGATATGCATCACTTGTTGCGACATCGTGTCTTGCACCATTTGCATAATCTCAAGCCACTGTGTCGTCGGCTCTCGTCTGTTTTCTACAAAAGACTCATAAACACTTTCTGCTTCATGAGTTAGATCACCAATACTACGAATGCCAGCCATCCGTGCGCCACCTTTAATGGTGTGCAAATGACGCTGTAATACTTTTAGCGAGTTGATATTAGTAATATCGTCACGCCATTTATTGAAACTCTCATCTAGGGCGTTATCAAGTTCTTGAGCTTCTTCTAAGAAAATCTCTAATAGCTCAATATCCGTATCAATCGTTTCAAATTGGATTTTAGGTGCTGAAATAGCTCGAACGACAAAGCCTTCGTCGTTATCGTCAAGGTTATCATTTTGATAGATACCTTGTAGCTCACTCATTACCTGCTGGTCTATTTTCAATGACGTACTACCAGCTAGGGCATCGAATAGCCCAATCAACTGGGCATGACCTGATAGCAGAATAGATTGAATATCTCTATCTCTCGCTTTATCAATATTATCACTCAGGTAACTATAGGCATTACCTAGCTCATTCAGAACGGTAATGAATTTTGGAAATGCTTGAGCTTTATCTATTAAACAGGTGATTTGTGAAATTTGCTGCGCGATATAGTCTTGACTGTGTTCTTTTTCAGCATGACCGAGCGCCTCCTCTAACCCCCACTCAGCATCTAACAACGTGTCGATATTATTATCTAATAGCTCTTCTATCGTTGGTTTGCTATTAGTAACAACGGTCGCATCAGCATCACTAATGACATACTGCTCAGCCAGCATTGCTTGCAATGACGCTATGTCTTGCTCTTGCTGACTGTGTGAATCTTCTACTATGACACTACGCTGCTGAATATTTTGTTTGTAGCTACTTAAATAACCATTTATCAGCTTGGCAGATTGCGCTAAAGCCTCTAGATGTTGGGCACTCATCGCTATATCTTGCTGATGCAATAGCTCCAAACTGTGCTCTATCGCTGCGCTAACTTCGCTGATAGCAGCCAAAGCACTGGAGCCAGATGCGGCTCGTAATGTGTGAAATGCACGTACTATTTCATCCGTTATCTCAATCAGTTGCTGATCTTGATTGTCGCTGACAAATTGATCAATGTGATGAAGTAACTCTTCTGCTTCATCAATAAATATCTTACAAAATGCTTTTTCTTCTTCGCTTTGAGGCGCTAAAACAACAGTTGCCTCTGCCATTTTTTCGTTGACAGAATGGAAGGTCTGTAGCGTCATGTCTATCGCTTCATTAGTCTCATCATAGGTAGGATTGTCTTCGTCTATGCTAGTCATCAATACAGGCTCTTGCGCGGCGTCAGCTTCAGCTTCAGCTTCAGAATGGCTTGTTGCTTGCTCATATAAGCGAGAGTAACTAAACGCATCACCCTGTTGCTTACTATAGGCATTGGCGCAGGCAATCCATAAGGGCACTAAAGCTGGGTAATCTTGGCTGTTATTTTCAAATGCTACTAACATTTCAGGATAAGCGGCCAATACATCTGACATCAGCTGACACATATCATTTGAGACAATAACACTATGATCCAATACGCGATTAAGCATATTCTCTATCGCCCATGCTAGCTCGGCGGTGTAATTAGCGCCCACCATGCGACCAGAGCCTTTTAGAGTATGAAAACCGCGACGGATATCTTTTAGAGCGGCAAGGTCAGTCGATGCTAGCTGCCAACCTTCATATAAAGGTACGATTTCGGCAAGTACTTCCTCGGCCTCTTCTATAAATATCTCTTTAATATCAGGATCTGAATCATTCGCATCGGCTGCTAATTGCTCGGTTTCTTGCATAAACGGGATAAGTACTGCTGGAATCTCTAAACCAGATAGCGATTCTGGTATATTTGTATTATTGCTTTCAGAATCTGCTCCTTCAGCACCATCAACGCTCGAAAGTAATGTTTCTAACGATACATCATCCATTGAATCAGAGTCATCGATACCTAACGCTACTTCAGCTGATGTTTCAGTGATTCCAGTCTCAAACGTATCTAAACCAGCATTGACAGGCTGCTGCGTCATTAGGTTACGACTTTTCAGAATAGTAATAGCAGGATCAGAGCTCGGTAATTGTTGTGCGGCAAAATCTGTCAGTAGCACTGGCAAACGTTCCGCCGTCTCTATTACCAGACGTACGACATCGTCTGTTACAGGGAGTGTCTTATCCAACAGACGGTTAAGTAGGTTTTCTATTGACCACGCCATCTCACTGATGCTAAAGGCACCAACCATGCGGCCTGAGCCTTTTAAGGTATGAAAGCTTCTACGGACTTCGGTCAAGGGTGTTAGATTTTGTGAATCCTGCTGCCAAATAGGAAGAAAATCTTCTAAATCAGTAATGACGTCGTTCACTTCTTCGATAAAAATATCACGAATCTCTTCATCAACTTCAAAGTTGTCAGGCTTGAGTTGTTCACGAGCACGCAGCAATGCATCACTCTCTACATTAGGATTAGTATCAGTGGTATCTTGCGTTGCTATCACCGTTTCATTATCTGAGCTGGTCACAGGTGCGATCTCACCACTATCATCATAACGAAGCACATTCATCGCGACTGGCTTTTGCGTCAGCCATGTATCGTTAGTTGTTTCTGGTGATTTCGCATACGCATTAAGAAGCTGTGATGCTTTCGCTGCATACTCATTTGCCTGCGTCAATAAGTTTTGATCAAAGACTTGCTGCGCAAGATAGTCGAGTAACAATTCAATCGAGGTCAGACTCTCCGCCAAGGCTTGGGTCACATCCCAGCTAAGTACAGCAACCTCATGAGTGAGCAGTTGTGTGAATATACTGCCTATATTTTCTATCGTCTCACTAATGACTGGCAGTCCCATATCATCAAAAGCATGGGCAATCTTGTCAAAGTCAGCAATGACTGGTAAAGACTGGATATCTTGACGTTGTATATACTCGTTAAAGCTTTCCTTGATCTCTTCAACGGCAATACGTAGCTCACGTAAGTCACTGTCAGTAGAAACTGACTCATGTCTACCTTCATCCTTTACATCACTGCTATCAAACGCTTCAGGTATAATAGCAAAAGAAGAAGAAGAAGCGCCAATTTTGAGTGATATTGCCTGCTCGGTATCGTAAATAGCACTATATAGCTCTTGTAGCTTGCGCTCTATGTGCCATTGCTGCTGCGTAAACTCTGTCTCTGATAAGCGTGCTTGCTCTAAATCTGTAAGGATCGATTCAACTTGCGACGCATATTGCACCCAACCTCGACTCTCAAGCTGGCTCTTTATATATCGTAGAGGATTTATTAGCGTATCTGGCTTATCTAGATTGAAGATAAGAGTCTCAATCTCACTGAGCAATCGCGTTAAAAAACGTAAGGTCGCAGGCTCACGCTGTGATATCTCATTAAGGGTAGATTGAGTTCGCTCGCTACTATTCTCTAGGTAGATGAGCTGAATATAGACACTGTTGATCAAGCCTTTAACAAGGCTCGAAGATAAGTGCGTGGGCTGAGTAGCAGATTCTATGACGCGATCAAGCTGACCTAATAGTGGCGCATAATATTCAGGTGATGGCGCTTCATTATGGGCAAGATCACTCAGCCACAACTCGCTCAAATACCATAGACGCTGTAAATCATTGTCTTGAGTATTCTGCCATAGATATTGACTAACTTTTTCTAAAATTTGTAGAACAGGTGCCTGATTCATATTGGCAACCAGCAATTTTTGTACTTGCTGTCGCCACACCAGTAACATCTGCTGATAGTGTTGATCTTCTAAATTGGTCGTAACATTACTCGTGGGTACTGCGATCTGAATGCTATTGACAATATCTTCATGAACCATATCTTCATGAGTATCATCATTGTTTAGATGCGCATGCTGGGTATCAGTAGCATCTATAAATGCATCTGCTTCCACACCTCGTTGCGATAGTATCTGAGCAAGCTCATTAGTAGCCTTATTTATTAGAGCACGGTTGTATTTGCCTAGATGCGTATATTGATTGAGCGCATGTTGCAATAACTTATGAGAAAACTTGCCTATTTGACAGTCTCTAGCAGACAGATTGTGACTAGCCCCCAAGCTCGCCATAAAACTCAACTTATTGGCAAGATCTGCTAGTAGAGGCAAGCGAATCATAGTCAGCGCACCACTAACTTGATAGTAGTGCGATGTCATCTGTTGATAACTGTCGATATCAGCACCTGATTGCCAGCCATCAGATATCTGTGATAATTGCTGATTGAGCAGTGGCGACAACCACTCAAGCGTCACTATGTCATTGGGCTGCTTTTTCATAGGTTTATCCTAACTCGTCTAGGCACTAATTTAGGCACTAATTTTTTGCCACACATTCACTTGTGGGTGCGCAATACGGCGCATATTCGAAGGGCGCCAAAACAACGCCTCACCTGGAGCCAATATAATATATCCCTCTACCGCACACTGCTCTGATAGCCATGCCAAAATATCACGCTGATCAAACTTGCGAAAATACAGCAGCATGTTTTGGCAGATAATCACATTTTGAAGATGCGAAGTGGGTGATTTTTGTTCAATAACATTGTGTAGAGCAAAGCTAACATAAGGTCGTAAAGCTGGCGCTACTTGCCAGTCAAACTGAGTATTGATAGACCTTTCTACTTTACTAGAAGTATCAGCCATACTCAGCTCATTACCTGCATTTTTGGTGATCAAAGGGTAAACAAACTGCTGACAATTTTGAGGAATTAATGAATACTGCCGTTGATCATATTGTCCTAATCGCGCGTTTGTAATCGCTTGCTCGCTCACATCTGTTCCCAGTATCACATGATTGGATAACTGCGCTGCTGTCAGACTCATGGCCAGTGACCAAGTCTCGTGCCCACTTGCACAACCAACGCTCCAAATGCGAAAGGGCTTACTCCTGTCATCTGCACACTTGTCTATTGCATATCGTGTGATGAAATCGATAGAAGGTTTATGACGAAAAAAGCGACTCTCATGAATGAGCACTTTGTCTAATAGCTGCTGACGAATCTCATTATTCTTTGGTAATTGATACCAGAGCTGCTGAGTAGTGAGTCCATTTAATGTTGCTGTGTGGTCAATGGCATTGGTCAACCACTGCAGCTGCGTATTTGGCAATATAAAGCCAATCTCTTGTTCTATATATCTCTGCCATTGCTGTAAATTAGCACTATCGCCCTGTATCATCTCATCACCCCATACAGGTTCAAATGTATTAGATAGAGCCTTTTCTGCTTGTATATGATTGTTCACGTCGCCTGCTATTATTAATGCTGCACGGCGTCAGAACCTATACAGCATTTTAATTAAAATCTTATACAAAAAGACGTATCAATACCGATTCAATATTCAAGCTAAAAGGTTAGACAATTTCTGATAAGGTTTGTTCAGAGTTAATCATTTCATCATCTAACAATTCATCATCGTTCGATACTTTAAAGCCAGTAACCGACTCTTGTAGTGCGGCAGCCATTTCACTCAACTCACCAATAGAACGTGCTGTGGCCAACGTACCAGATGAGGTTTGTGAAGTAATATCTTGAATGATATTCATAGTATGAGAAATATGGCCAGCAGATTCAGCCTGCTGTAATGCAGCATTTGAGATGTTCTGAATCAAGTCAGCCAACGTGTTAGAAACGCTCTGTACCTCTTCTAGTGCTTCACCAGCATCTTTTGCCAAACGAGCACCACGTACTACTTCAGATGTCGTCGATTCCATCGACATAACAGCCTCATTAGTATCCGCCTGAATGGTTTTTACCAACGTTTCAATCTGTTTGGTCGCATTCGCTGAACGCTCAGCCAGACGCTGAACCTCATCAGCAACAACTGCAAAGCCTCGACCAGCCTCACCTGCCATCGATGCCTGAATGGCGGCGTTCAATGCCAGAACGTTGGTTTGGTCTGCAATATCGTTAATCAAGCCAACGATATCACCAATCTCTTGAGAAGACTCACCAAGGCGCTTGATACGTTTCGATGTCTCTTGAATCTGATCACGAATAACGTTCATACCTTCAATCGAACGCTGTACAACTTCTGCCCCATTATAGGCAATGGCAACTGAACGCTGAGCAACCGTCGCAGACTCTGACGCATTATTCGAAACTTGGTCAATTGACACGGTCATCTCATTAATAGCGGCTGATACACCAGCAATTTCTTGCGCTTGATGTTCAGAAGCTTCAGCAAGCTCAACAGCGTTCATCTGCGTTTGATCTGAAGACTGTGCAACTCGGTCGGCAGTACTGTTAATAACCAAGACCAATTGACGTAATTGGTCAATTGCGAAGTTGACTGAATCAGCAATTGCCCCTGTAAAGTCTTCTGACACGGTAGCATTGACCGTCAAATCACCTTCTGCCAAATCCCCTAACTCATCAAGTAGGCGTAGAATAGCGATCTGGTTACGTTCATTTTCTTCTTGAATTTGACGAGCTCGTTCAGACTCTGCTTCTGCTTCTTGACGGCGGCGTAAGGTTTCTTTTTCAATCAGCAAACGCTCCGATCCCCCACGTTGCTTAAGCAATTGATACGAGGCAAACATAATACCCAAAGCACCAATAGCAAAGACAAGTGCTGGTAAAACAATTGTTTGATTAAAGTTAGTAAAGTCTTGACTCACCGATAACACCGCGTTAGCCAACCAAACGACACAGACCACACTCAGCAGAATAAAAAATCCTAATAATAGATTCCACGTATTATTGGTCTCTTTGCCTTCTACAGTTGTGTTGCCTGTACCAGCTACAGGTTTTCTTTTAACATCACTCATCTTGCGTATCCCTTTCAAACAATCGTCAAAGTCTTATCGTGACTGACTTTGACAATCTTGTTGTTATCAAAACAATGATTAGCAAAGCCTGTATAAATACTGACATTCCACTGTATCGTGTCAGCCGCTATTAATCTGTCGTTACCGAATAAATAGATGTTTTATTGTCGATTACTATATCGCAGCATCTGAATACTGCAGATCTTGTGCCAGCAAGCTTGGCATGAAAACGTACCACTCCTGCTCGTCTTTCAAAAACTTACCATGGTTATAAGGTGCAAATGGTGAATTGGAATCAATCGCTTCTGGGCGGTAATGTTCCTGAGTGAACTGTTCGATACCAAGCACTTGATCGACCAGTAGCCCTGAAAAGTTATTATCGTGATCGATCACAATAACTTTGCGCTGGCTTAGCTGTGGCAAGCGGCTTGGCACTTGTAAAAAGCGTGACAAATCCGTCAAAGGTAGTAGTCGTCCGCGAATATTGGCAATACCTAGCATCCAAGGCTTTACTAGAGGTAAGCTAGTGTATTCTGGCATGGATAACACCTCTGATACCTGACCCATAGGAGCAACTAAGCGCTGACCACCAATCTCAAATACCACCCCTTGCCAATCAAACTCTTGACCACCGCGGCGACCGCTTTTGCGCGCACGTGCCAAATCTGCTAGACGCAGAAGCTCAATGAATCCTCTAGAGGCCACAAGTTACTCCATCACTTTGCGAATCATATTGACCAATACGTTTTCATCGACTGGCTTATTCATATACTCTTTGGCACCTTGACGCTTGCCCCACACTCTATCGGTTTCTTGATTTTTGGTACTGATCATAATGACAGGTATATGAGCGGTGGTTTTGCCGCGAGTGATTTTTCGCGTAGCCTGAAAACCGTTCATTTCTGGCATTACTACATCCATTAAAATGACATCTGGCAGATGATCAGCTGCCATCTGACAGCCCTGCTCGCCATTTGATGCTTCTAATACTTGAAAGTTATTTTTAGAAAGCATGTCGCGAAATTTCGCCATTTCTGATGGTGAGTCGTCAATGACTAAAACGGTAGCCATAGGATTTTCCTTTATTTTCTAAAATATCTATGAGGATATATTGTTGATAAAACGACTGAAAATAATGGCCAACATCTTATTCGTGATTTATTTTTATGCTAGTCACTTAGTATGTTAGTCACTTAAATAGTGAGTCATTATTTTTAATCTTAGCAATCACTATATTTGAGTCTATAGAGCTGATTAACGGTACTGGTTAATCGCATCAAAAAGCTCATCTTTACTAAATGGTTTGGTCAAATACTCATCAGATCCGACGATGCGGCCACGGGCTTTATCAAATAAGCCATCTTTAGATGACAACATAATCACGGGTTTATTAGCATAATCAGGGTTATTTTTTATGAGTGCACAAGTCTGATAGCCATCTAAGCGCGGCATCATGATGTCGACAAAAATAATATCTGGGTTGTTATCAACAATTTTTGCTAAGGCATCGAAGCCATCTATAGCGGTTACGACTTCACAACCCGCTTTTTGTAGCAAGGTTTCTGCGGTACGGCGAATGGTTTTTGAATCATCAATCACCATTACTTTCAAACCTTCAAAATTATTTTCCATTATCATTATCCTATGAACGACTATTTATTCGTAACGCTCTCTGTCTATATAAAGCTCTAACAATCATCTTAAGTCATGATATCAGTCAATATGAGACCAATACAAAAGACTGAGACTTCATTAGACCTTTTATGACAGTGAATACCTTTTATCAGTGTCTGCCCATCAAACACAGCGTCAACATGAGTTACTATACGCACTTTGCTCGTAATAAGCTCATAAAATTGAGTGCGATTCTTAGCTTTTTAGGCCTGATATTTTACTTCTATAACCATCAAGCAAAGTCGTATTATCTCTTAAAACACTCAAAAGTTTTTGAACTCACTTACTTTCAGTGACAACGTCATTTAAACAACGAGGCAACCAACTTTATGATATCCCTGCATTATATAGAATCAATAACCACATTGCTGAATAATTTTCTTTTGTGATAAAAATGTATCACAGTATTTCGTTATGTTTGTTTTAGCACAGTTATTGATGCTTTTCCAGTCATTAGCGAATTAATGTTCTAACTAATGAGTATCATAAACCGCTGTTCTTATTTAATAAGTCGGCAACCTCATCTATTTTCTTATGACAAACGCTTACGCATCTAAGATTAGTAAGTGTGGCGCAATTGTTCCACCGCGTATCTATTCACTATATAATGAAACGACGACTATAACGGTGACTGCTATGACAGCCTTTAAACATTCCAAAAAAAGCCTCTACTTGCTCAGCGTTTTATTGCTTGCTGCTTGTCAACCCTCACCATCTGAGAATGAATCAGTCGCTCCTGAAAACACGGCAACGGCAGACTCCCCCGTTGTCATTACCAGTGATAGTGTCACGATCACACCAGAACACATACTCAGTATAAAGTCTTCCCGTTATCAGCCAAGTCTAGGGCTGCAAGGTAGCATCGAGCCTATCAAACAAACCAAATTTTTTGCAGTACATCCCGTCAATATAGAAAAAACGTTCGTTAGCGAAGGTCAATGGGTAGAAAAAGGTACGCCTTTACTAGTTGTCAGGCGTTTGGCGGCGGTGAGTGATCCTACCGTAAAATCAGACACATCTACAGAAGCCAACTCTTCTAAAGAAGAGATAGTGACAAGCACTACCAATAATAAGAAACCAGAGAATACACCAAGTATTGACGACAATTCTGACTCTAGCTCTACTAAGGCTTTATCTGTTGATAATGATGCTAATGTAAATAATACTAACAATGATAAAAAAGAGTCGTCAGCAGCAAACCTTGTGACAGATAATAGTGATAACGCCGATAGTAATGGTATAAAAACTGCTACTAAAAAACCGAACCCACAATATAATTTGGTGACGATAACTGCTAGCTTTTCAGGTCGTGTAGAAAACCTATATGCCACAACTGGTGAAAAAATGGCGGCGCGCACGCCCCTATTAGAAATTAGTGACGAGACCAAATTGCACTTTGCGGCGACACTACCCATTCAAGCGGAGCCTCAGCTTTCAGTTGGTCAGACTGTCAATTTTACGACCGAAGGTATCACTGACAAGTTTACAGGTCAGGTCAGTAAGCTTGTGCCTACCAGCCAGCCAAAAAAACTGTTGGTGTATGTTAACGTCATTGACAATGAAGCCAGCCGTGACAAGCTACAACCAGAAATAAAGGTCACGGGGCGAGTCAATTATGGACAAATAGACGTAGGTACTATCGTGCCCAAGCGCGCCTTACATGATGTTGACTTAACAGAGTTACAAAAACCGCCTTATATGCCGCTTAAACCGTTGACCGCCAATGTCTGGATTATTGGCCAAGACCAGCGTTTGACACGCCAGCCTATTGAGGTTGTTGAGTATGATCCGACCACGCAACAATATTTGATTGCTGGTGTGAGTAACGATAGTTTAATTTGCTTGGCTGACTTACCTATTGACTCTGAAGGCAAAAAAGTCATCGTGTCATAGCCATTCACGCTGACAGTTACATTTGGTAGAAACATTAACAAAGCCTATCTTGTTTTGTAACAGCATCATTAGGCAATATAGTCGTACTATATATAGCACTATCCGAGTATTTAGGACTATCTTTATCACTACGTATTTTTATCATCATGATAGTTCAGTACTCTAAAACACCTGAAAACTTAGAGGCTCAGAGGTTTAATGGCATAGAATGTAAAAACTATTGATACTTCTATCATAGTTATCATAGTTAAGCGACTAGCACACATTAGACCTTTGGCAAATTATAAGAACAATTAGAGGATATCCCATGAGCAAGCAGATTTTATTGATTGAAGATGATCCAGATTTAGCAGAGCTGATCAGTGATTATTTGACCATGAATTACTATGACGTCCATCATGCAGGTTTGGGTCAAGAAGGCCTTGATCTGTTAGATACCAAAGAGCGTGATATCGATTTGGTCGTACTTGATTTGATGCTACCTGACATGGATGGCATGCAAGTATGTCAAAAAATTCGTGGCAACAAGAATAATATGACCAATAAAGTACCTATTATTATGCTGACCGCAAAAGGGGATACAACTGATCGCGTGTTAGGTTTGGAGATGGGTGCTGATGACTATATCGCAAAGCCTTTCGAGCCGCGTGAGCTTCTCGCCCGTATCCGTGCTGTTATCCGCCGTCATGAGCAGCCAAACCAAGCAGATAGCCAGTCAGATAGCTTAACCTTTGGTCGTTTGAGTGTGTTCCCTGACAGTCACGAAGTTACTATCGATGATGAGCCTGTACGTTTAACGACACATCAGTTCCAATTACTACACTATTTTGCTACCCATTCTGGCAAAGTGCTAAATCGCGAGCAGCTTTGGCAGGCAATGCCAAACGACGACAGCTCAGACAACATCGATCGTGCCATTGACGTGCATATTTCACGTTTGCGTGCTTTGATCGAAGACAACCCACGTCAACCAAAACGCATTATCACGGTGCGCGGTGTTGGTTATCAATTTGCCACTGATCAGGTTTGATCATAAAAGACGGATTAATCGATAGAGAGCATATTAAGCTCAGTCGATATTAGTGTCCAATAACAGAGATTGTTTAATGCAGCAATTGGGTTTTCGTTCCGTATTTGCCAAACTATTTGCCAGCGTTATGCTGGCACTTATTTTATTTGCAGTTGCTATGGTGCTATTGACCCAATTGGTGCATGACAAGGACGCAGGAATCCGATCAGAGATATTGGCCACGCAGATTTTGGGTCAGATTGATCCCTTTCTGCATGAGCTAAATATCTCTATCAGCAAGGACAATCACCTACAATCACGATTTATGCTAGCTGTTGTCAAAAAAAGCTTTGATATTTTTGATGAGTCTTTGCAGGCGAAAATGGGGTTGTACGACAGCGAAGGTCGGTTGTTGATGCAAACTGACAATAGCGACTTGCCACTAGAGCTACCACCTACGCCTTCATTGTTTTCACGTGTATTCCCCTCTCTTGCCGATACGTCTCCGACCAAGCAAGCTCAAGTGTATAGCAGCACAGGCTATACCTTGCTGTATGAGTCACGCCTACCACCCAAAAAACCGGTTCTCTCTGCCGCCCTTAATCTGTTTACAGGTACGTTGCTGCTGCTCATTATTATGGCAGGAGTGTTGTGGCTGATTGCCCGTACAATGACGTGGCGTATTGATCAATTAAGCCAGCAAATGGCGCAGTTGGGTGATGGTGATTTTACGGTACGAGTGAACGCTCGTGGTAACGATGAAATTGCCTCGCTGGCCAAAGGGTTCAACCAAGCAGCACAAAAAATTGAACATCTTGTCGATGCCAATAATCTACTACTGGCGCACGCCTCTCATGAACTACGCACGCCGATTACTCGTATTCGCTTGCAGATTGAGATGATGGATATGTTGGCAAGCGGGCTGCCAGCAGATACCAAGTCCAAGTTTGATAAACGCGCTCATGCCATCACTCGCGATCTGTCAGGTCTCAATGATTTGGTCGAAAGTATATTGTTGGTCAGCCGTCTAGACGCAGGTCATGCCTTGCAGCAAATTGAAAACTTGGATTTATACGATTTGGTCAATCAAGAACGTCAGCACTATCCTGAAGCCACGTTGATTGGTGAGCACATCATGATTGATGGTCAATCATCAATGTTGACTCATCTCATTCGCAATCTACTGACCAATGCCATGCTTCATGGCAAGCCGCCCGTTACCGTGTTACTGTACGGCGTTCAGACTATCGAAGATGCTGGCACTGTTCCTGATTACCTATTGCAGACCGTGCTCTCTAGCAGTTTCACCGATTATAATAGCTTGTTGGATTTTGACTCTTATGAAGGGTCGCTTGATACCAATAGTGATGAGCAGGAGTCTGCTTCACCCGAAAATGCCGACTCTACTCTGAGCAATAAAGACAAAATTGATTCAGTCGAGCCAATAGCTGTCTTGCCAGCACCGCCAATCTACAAGAATGGCGAAAATCTAACAGTCGATGAAGATGTAAATGCTGATCTTAACTTTATTAAAAACACCCCAAGCTCTGTAAAACCTAATGCTCATATTGCTAGCACCGATTTAGATAAAGTGATTTGGAAGGCCGTTCCTGATTCTAAAGACACTCTAGACTCTAATAAAGGCGTACATGATAATCTTATCGAATCTACAGATGGAACAATCGACAATCGTGCGCATGCTCTTGAAAACGATAGCAATAGAAAAACTGACAAAGTAGCAACTGATACAACTATCCACAAAAATGGCAGCAAAGATAAAGCGAAAAACAGTGCTAAAGCCAACACCCAAAATAATAACGAAGCCGCAGCCACACCGCGTAAAGAAGGCTTATTTGCTAAGCATCTCAAAAAGGCAAAAACTGAGCCGGTACGTCCCCTACCAAAATATGCAGTACTAGCGGTGATTGATGAAGGCACAGGTATTCCTGAAGAAAAACGCGAAGAAGTGTTTAGCCCATTTGTACGGTTACAGCAAAAGAATAAAGGGTCAGGGTTGGGGCTTTCTTTGGTTTCTCAGATTGTCACCGCGCATCAAGGGCGGATCACTACTGATACGCTAAACGGTCATACTCGCTTTTTAGTCGCCATACCCGTTGAACATGACCCTCATTACAATCAGCATGAGTAGTCAGCTATATTTGAAAATACGTTACTTTGTTGATATTACTTCCACTGATACCCCTCAAACATTCCTTCCTTAATAGCTATTCATCATAAGTCAGTCACGGATGTGCATATCCAAAGTGACTGATAATATGCTATATTACCGCCCCTTATTATACGGTTATTGACTATTGTCGTTTTGATGGGCTTCTTATCTAGTAATAGAAGCATAACAACACACGATGACCATTAAAAAATTTATTGAATTTTGAGCCCTCCATGAATGACATGATTGTCTTAAACGATGTGACCAAAAGGTTTTTAAGCGACCGATCAATCAAAGACAAAGACGGCAAACCACATTGGTTTACTGCTGTTGAGCCGACATCTCTGACTATCAAACAAGGCGAGATTTTTGGTCTAATGGGCTATTCAGGCGCAGGTAAATCGACCTTGTTGCGCTTGATTAACATGCTTGAGCGTCCAGATTCAGGCCAAGTGGTGATAGACGGTACTGACTTGACCACGCTATCTGCCAGTGAACTGCGTATTGCTCGTCATAATATCGGTATGATTTTTCAGCAGTTCAATCTCATGTCTAATCAAACGGTTTTTGACAACGTAGCATTTAATTTAAAAGTGTCAGGCTATCCTAGCCGCGATATTCATAAACGCGTTATGGAATGTCTTGAGATTGTCGATTTAACTAATCGCGCTGGACATTATCCTGCGCAGCTATCCGGTGGGCAAAAGCAACGTGTCGGTATTGCCCGCGCGATTGCCCCGAGTCCAAAAGTATTGCTGGCCGATGAGCCAACCAGTGCGCTTGACCCTGCAACGACTCGCAGTTTGCTGACTTGTTTGCGCGATATCAATGAGCAACTTGGTGTGACCATCGTCATCGTAACCCATGAGATGAGCGTCATTCGCAGACTCTGTGATCGCGCAGCATTATTACATCAAGGTCAGCTATTAGAAGTGGCCGATGTACGAGATGGTCTGATTCAGGCAACTACCCCGATTGGCAAAGGCTTAGTCGTTGAGGACTAATGAGGCAGGAGAAATAGATATGTTAACTGGTACTGAATTATCCGCCTCTATAGACAAGCTGCTTGCCCTACGCAAAGAGATTGTGAGTGCGTTTGTTGATACGTTTATCATGCTTGGTATTTCAACCACGGTCGCCATCCTTATCGGTGGGCTCTTTGGCGTATTCTTGTTTTTGTCCAGTGACCGACAATTTTTGCAAAACAAGACACTCTATGGCGTACTTGGCGCCATTACCAACTTTATGCGCGCCTTCCCTTTTGTGATTTTGATGATTGCGATGAGTCCGTTTACCAAAGCTATCGTCGGTACTGGTATCGGTCCGATTGCCGCCTCTCTCGTCCTTGCGATTGCAGGTTCGTTTTATTTTGCGCGTTTGGTTGAGCAAAATTTGCGTGAAGTACCGCGCGGTATTATTGAAGCAACTGAATCGATGGGCGCCAGACCTTTTACAATCATCAAAGTACTGCTCAATGAAGCGCGCTCAGGATTGGTACTCTCGGTCACTATTCTTTGTATCAGCTTACTCTCTTACTCAGCAGCGGCTGGTATGATCGGCGGTGGTGGTTTGGGTGATTTGGCCATTCGTTATGGCTATTATCGCTATCAGACCGAGGTGATGATTTTTATCGTGCTGGTGTTGTCAGTGATGGTGATATCGATTCAAGCGTCTGGCAACTGGCTCGCCAATCGTTTAGACAAACGTTAAACCGCTTTAGAGAATACTTGACATTACGAGCGACTAGGTTTATTTTTGGCAACACTCAACCCTTATCTCAGCTCTCACAAAAAAGCAGCATTACTATTTATAATGTTGCTTTTTTAATGTTTCGACGATAAACGCTTTACTCAATTTTATTCATTATTAAGGACGTATTATGAAATTAACAGATATCAGCCGTCAGTTAGCCACCGCATTTGCCGCTGTTGGCGTATCAGGTTTGGTCTTAGTCGGTTGCAGCAACTCATCAGCGCCAGAAGCGAACCAAGAGCCTGTCACTGAAGGTACCACTGCAGAAACGACTGCGAGCACTAGTGACATCGATCCTGAACACACCAAAATTGTTATCGGTACGACTGAAGGTGATTTTGCTGATATGGTTCGTAACCAAGTAAAAGGCACACTTGAAGCTCAGGGTTATGAGGTTGAGTTAGTTGCATTTACTGATTATGTTCGTCCCAACCTTGCCTTGGCAGAAGGCGACTTGGACATCAACATTTTCCAGCACAAGCCATATCTTGATACCTTCAAAAAAGAGAACAACCTTGATCTCGTTGAAGTATTCCAAGTACCAACCGCCCCGCTTGGTATCTACTCAGGCAAAAAGTCTAGCCTAGATGAAGCATTCAAAGGCATGAGTGTTTCTGCACCGAACGATCCAAGTAACTTTGCTCGTGCGTTGGTCATGATGGACGATCTTGGCTGGATTAAACTAAAAGACGGTATCGACCCATTGACTGCATCAAAAGCTGACATCGCTGACAACAGCAAATACGATATCGATATCGTTGAGCTAGAAGCGGCTCAATTACCACGCGCGCGTGATGAAGTTGACTTTGCCGTGATCAACGGTAACTATGCAACTGACTCTGGCATCAAGCTGACCGAAGCATTGTTCCAAGAGCCAAGCTTTGCTTATGTGAACTGGTCAGCGATCAAATCTGCTGATACTGGTAAGAAATGGGTTGAAGATGTCACCAATGCCTATAACTCAGAGGCTTTCAAAAAGTACGCGCATGAAACGTTCCCTGGCTACAAGTACCCAAAAATCTGGGGTTCTGACACTAGTGCAAGCACTGATACCGCAGCTAAAACTGACAGTACTGAAACGGTAGAAACAGAAGCCGCGGCTCAATAAGACACTAAAATCATCAGTGCCCAGCCATACGGGTACCTCAATGATTATAGGCGCTCACCACTTAACCGTGGTGGGCGTTTTTTAATGTCTTCGTTTTGCTGATCTTACCTCTTTTTAAGCTTCCTATCATCCTAACAGGTTATCGAGTTCACGTTACAGCCTGTTTGTCCTTTGTAGGGATGCGTCACACGCTCTTTCACTTTGCTCTAGTTTTTCTTATAGTAGACAAACTTGATTATTAGATTAGCTAAACAACTGCTAAGTTTTCCTACTAGTATTAAATGTTTTGTTTAAAACCATTTTTAACTCAAGACATACTATAAATTATAAATAAAATAAGGATAAAAATATGAGGACTAAAAACTATAATATTCGTACCGCAGGACAAGCAAATATTCCCGTTCTAGGACTGGGTACTTGGCAATCAACTGGTCAAGACTGCGTAGACGTGGTTAAAAAAGCTTTAGAAATGGGCTACGAGCACATTGATACCGCTCAAGCGTATGAAAATGAAAAAGAAGTGGGCGAAGGTATCAAGCAATCCGGCGTGGCGCGCGATAAATTCTTTTTGACGACCAAAATTTTTCCAGATGACATGAAATTTGAGCCAGAAAAGCTCAAAGCTGCAGCTAAAAAGTCTCTAGAAAATTTGGGCGTGGACTATGTCGATCTATTGCTACTACATTGGCCAGATGATCGTGTACCATTATCTGAGACCATCCCTGCCTTGTGTGAGCTGCAAAAGCAAGGGTTGACCCGCCATATCGGTGTGTCTAATTTTAATATTGATCACATCATCGAAGCCAAAAAATATGCGGATGTACCAATCGTTGTGAACCAAGTAGAATTCCATCCGTTCATCAAGCAAGATACCTTGCAGGCATTTTTGAATAACCATCATATTTTGCTAGAAGCTTACTCACCACTCGCTCGTGGCGATGTATTTGATAACGATATCATCAAAGAGATTGCAGATAAGCACAACGTCACGCCAGCACAAATCTCATTGGCATGGATCTTATCAGACAAACACCGCGTTGCCATCCCAAAAACGTCTAACCCTGATCACTTAAAAGGCAATTTAGACGCCATCAAAGTAGAGTTGAGTGCAGATGAATTAGAAAAAATCGGCAAGCTAGCCAGTTCTGATGGTCGTAAGATTGAGCATCCTGATTATAGCCCTGAATGGGATGACTAATCATTAGCTGAATAGCTAAATACAATGTATTAAAAAGGCCACCGACTATCGGTGGCCTTTTTATATGTCATCAATACTTATCATCATTACTGTTGCAGGGTTTCAGTCTCATGAATTCTTTCGGCAGGATTATATTGTTCAGAAGAAGGCACTGCCCCGCTACGATTGTTTTCTTTCATTGATTTAGCGACTTCTGGTGGCATATAGTTTTCGTCATGCTTTGCCAATACTTCACCAGCGACAAAGGTATCGCCTTGCATCTTGCCTGTAGCCACCACACCTGAGTTTTCGGCAAATAAGTCTGGCAAAATACCTTGATAAGTCACAGGTACGGTTGATTGAAAGTCAGTAATCGCAAACTCAACATTCAATGGATTGTCTGCTGCACGCTGCACACTACCAGCCACCACCATACCACCAGCACGAATACGCTTGTCTTGAGGCGCCTCACCTTGAGCGATAGCGGTCGCATCAAAATAATAGTCGGTTTGCTGCCCGATAGCATAAATAACCAATATGACTGCTACAGCTGCACCTGCCAGCGTAAACATCACCCACGTCAGTTTTTTCCGACGAACTGCATTCATACCTCTACCTCGTTGATGAGTCTCTGTTTTAAATACAATTAGCCCATAAAACAGAAAATATTAAAGAAACGACGATTAGAAAAACGCTTGCAAGAAATATTGTCAAAAAATCTTTCTAATCGTAATCTTCTAATGATCATATGATAGCATTTTTCGGACAAATCAATAAGCCCTATAGCTACTCGCGAGGTCATATTTTTGTCAATAAAAGCATATAGTTTCTTATGCTAAAACCCTGATATTAATATATTTTCTCAGTCAGACTGCTTGGTGATCGGTGTGGATTTTTTGGTCGTGCGCTGTGCCTGACGTACTTGTTGAATCGTCAGCTGCTTGATAAGCGCTTGTCTTTGTCTGCGACTATAAATAATAAAGGCCAGCATCACACCGATGGTAATCGCCCAACATGACCATACAAAGACCCCATGCTTACCCATGGCGACAAACTCAGATATGCTATAAAAGTAAGGCTGCATAGTAGGTTCCTAGCCGTTATTTGTGTTGAGCACGAATGTATTCTTTGACCCACGCTTTGCCTTGGTCACGATGTAAGATCAGTGTATTGGTACGATAAATCGCCATGGTCGCAACCAACAAATAACTACCGATAATCATGAGCAACAGTGGCATCCACATGTCAGCTGACATCTTCGGTGCTTCGGTCAGACTAAAAGTGGCACCTTGATGTAAGGTATTCCACCATTCTACGGAGTACTTGATAATCGGTAGATTCACCGCACCAACAATAGATAAAATAGCAGCCGCTTTGCCACGATTGGCCGTGTGCTCAAAAGCAGCAAACAGCGCCATCACCCCTGCATACAGAAACGCTAATATCAGCATTGAAGTAAGACGCGCATCCCATACCCAGTAGGTCCCCCATGTTGGCTTGGCCCAAATAGACCCTGTGAGCAAACTGATCACACAAAGCAAAAACCCCATCGGAGCCAATGCCTGCGCGACCAGACTGGCCGTCTTAATCTTCCACACCAAATAAATCACCCCCAAAACGGCAAGGGAGAAATAGATAGAGATAGCAAGACTGGCTGCTGGAACATGGATAAAAATAATACGGTAGCTATTGCCCTGCAAATAATCAGGCGGCGCAAAAGCAAGACCCCATACGCTACCAATGAGCAAACAGAGACTGGCTAATATCGCGAGCCACTTGACCCAAGGACTAAAAATCTGAAAGAACTGCTTGGTGCCTACGGTGGTCAAGAAGCCCTGCCAAATGCGCTGCCATAGGCTAGGAGACGAGACGTTATTCAGGTTGGGCATGGGAATAAACCTATTACACAGCTTACTGGTCATGACCGACGTGGCCTACAAAAGCACACGATCAGCTCACCTGCTGGCGTTAAACACTGGATAGAATCTACAAAGCGTATTTACGTATTCAATTGACTATTATAGCAAAATTGCCCGTTTTCAACACAATGTTAATACATGGCGTTTAGATGACTGGATTTAGACGACTGGGTTTTTAGTCTTTCGCAAATGTACTTAATTGAGCCATGTCATTTTTAGGGTCAGCGCAATGACCCACGGCATGACCAAAACGGATATAATACTTCCTGCCAGCAATAGCGCCAAGATAGGTAAGCCATTCAGTCCAGTGGCAAATAAATCAACCGCGCCTGTGGCAAAGATCAATACAGGCAGCTGCATTGGCAATGCAATCAATGGTACCAGTACCGCACCATTCTTCAATGACAGCGTTAAGCTACTGGCGACTGCGGATAGCATCAAAAGCATCGGACTGCCTGTCACGATAGACGCCATCAATATCCCCGCCTCAAACCAACTAAGCTGAAATAGTGGCACAGCAAGCAGACTAAGCAATGCCACAATACCACTACTAAAAATCCAGTGAATGACCAACCTAATAAGCACCCATAGCGGCAATGACGCTTTGGCGACGACCAATTGCGCAAGCGTACCGTTATCAAGTGCAGGCTTGAACAAGCCATCAACACCCATCACCAAGGACAGCAATGCAGCAATCCACACGGCTGATACGCCAAGACGCTGCAAAAGCGCAGGCTCACTACCGACCGCTAGTGGAAACAAGGTGATAATCACTAAAAACAGTACCAATGGGTACAACCATTGTACCGCCCCTTGCTGCTTGACTTGCCATTCACGGCGCCACAACTGCATAAACCCAATACTGCGCGGCGTTGTGACAATAACATTTGATTTTTTATTCGCGGTTATGGTTGTGCTCACTTGCATTGGACTGTCTGTCATTATTCATCCTTTTACCGATACTGATGGTACTGATAGCAGTCACATTTAGACCATGTAATCTGACAAATCGAGCATTTGATTGGCGACACCTACTGCCTGATGACTGGTCATGAGTATCGAGCCGCCAGCCTGCGCAAAGTCGCATAACCGTGCTTCCATACGTGCCACCATATCGACATCGAGCGCGGTAAATGGCTCATCAAGTAACCACAGCGGTGTGACAGCTGGCGTCAATAAATACAATCTTGCCAGTGTGATGCGCCGTGTCTGACCAGCGGATAGATGACTCGAGCTGATCGTTTCAAACCCTTGTAGCCCAACCCAAGTGAGTGCATCGTCAATATCAGTCGTGCTTGGCGTGATACCATATAAGTTTAATAAAAATGTCAGGTTTTGTGCCACGGTTAGATTTGGATGAATACCCAGCTGGTGCGAAACATATAACGGTTGAATAGGTAGACCTGATAGACCTTGATAAGAAATCTCACCTGTTAAAACCGGTAATAATCCTGCCAGCTGCATGAGTAACGTGGTCTTTCCGGTTCCATTTGCGCCAATCAGATGACAAATACTACCCGCTGACAAGTGCAGCGTCACCCCTTCACAGAGCGGTATCTCGCCGCGCTGAACCGTCATCTCATCAAGCGTTAGTACAGGCGTATCCAAAACCGTCATCAAAACCTCTGGTTATTTATCAAGCAGCAATCAATATTCATCACAAACAAAGCTAATGTTCGTGGCATAATACCCTATGCTCACCACAAACACACAGTATAACAAATTGTCGATTACTCTTACTTCAAAAAATACGACCTCAAAATATGACTTCAAAACCTATGCAGACTTCACAAGATAGCCAAAATCAAATGCCAGATGCGGAGACTAACAGTGTCAATGTAGACACCAACTTGTCAAAAGCACCATTAACCAGCCGCTTGACGATAGACAGCTTGATTGACGCGCAAGTTGATTTTATGCAGCAGTGGTTGCACAAGCAGGCCGAGCCTTTATCGATGGAAGCTTGGCGCTGGTTTGGTGCTCAGCCCTTAAGCAACTACATCACCTGTGACCATTTACAGCATTTAATGAAAGACTGGCTGTTAAATCAGCCAATGACTGAGGTGATGCGTACAGATATCCGTGATATTTTGCATACTATTATCTATCATCCAGTCAATGACAACGTGCCTTTGTCTGAGCTGGTCGATGACACCCAAATTCAGACCCTTGCTAACTATATTGGTAGCCATGAGCAGCAGCGTAACGTCCTCATTCATACACTGGTGGGTAACGAAACCTTTGCGGATCTATTGACCCAAACGCTCTATCACGCTATCAATGATTTTATGGAGACCACGCTTGATAAAGCGGGCGGTGTTGGTAAACTGATGAAGCTTGGGCGCAGCTCGTTTGAGAAAGCGACCAATAGAAACCTCGATGAAAAACTACAAACGTACTTGCATCGCAATATCAAAGACTTGACGCGCAGAGCTGAGGCCAATGCACAAGCGCATTTGTCAAATCAAGAAGTGGCGCGTCTGATGGTCATGGGCTGGGATCGTATCAAAGACCAACCAATCAGTGAGCTACAAACTTACTTAAGCGATGAACCTGATAATAGCAGCATCGATCATATTGAAGCCAGCATCCAGCAAAGCTACAACCGCCTGCGACTGTCACCCTATCTACACAGTTTGGTATCAGCGAGTATTGATACTTGGTATGCCAATCATCAATCCGACACGATAGCGACCATTGCGGCGAGTTTGCATATCAATGAAGAGGCTATGGCGCAATGTAGCAGCGCTCTATTACCTATCGTATACGACGCCATTGAAACGCCTTGGTTAACGGCTCATATTCGTGACATGCTAGAAGCATTCTATGCACAGCCTTCTATTAAAGAAGGTTTGGCTCTCAATCACGATTAATTTATAACTTTTATTTGTTAGCATACTATTATGAGTCAACCCAATAAACTCAGCTTATGGCAAAAAATCAAACGATTATTGACGGCTTCTGCCCCGCAGCCAGTAACTGATGCTGCGAGCAAGAAAAATAGGATGGCTTCTGCTAATACCAGTACTCAAGCAGCGGACAGCATCAGCCCTGTAGACGGTTCTCATTCGGGCAATGATCAATTGCCAACGCCTGATGCCACGCTCAAAACCGATGAAAAAAACACAGCCCCACCACATCATAACGAGACGCCCATCGTTGATTGCTTAAAACAGTACTTCAATGATAAGCAATGGCACTATACGCACTATCGTCCCAAAACCGGCGACAGCCAGCAATCGCATCATTTATCCCTAAGAATGCGTCATAAAAAAATAGACTGTGGTTACCTGTTTCGTGTTCAGGAAAAAAATAAACTGTTAGCAATCTATGGCATTTTGCCGTTTTTGATACCAGAGAGTCATCAGAGCGCTGCCCTACTACTCATCACTCAAATTAACTATGACATGCTGATTGGCAACCTAGAGATGGATGTCAATGATGGGGAAATACGCTACAAAAATGCGATCGATGTCGAAGCGGTTGGTATCGATACTGAGATCATTGAGCACTCACTACAAAGCGTCGTTGCGATGACCACGGTTGCAAGCGAGCTATTTGGCGACTTGATTAATAATCAGGACCCTGCTGAAGATATGCAGACATTACTGACAGAGCTGCGCCAGCAATCAGATGCACGCACATTCTTTTTACCGACGCAGTTTGTTCAGTAATGCGTCAGTTTATTCACTCATATAGTTTACGCAATGAGGCCGCACTTAGCGGTCGCTCATCTATCTATTTGCATATCCAAAAAACCATCAATATTAAGCTAGAATTCTTATGCTAAAAATTGCCTACTCTGACGTCTTTCGCTACTCTGTGCCCGAAAAGCACCGCTTCCCCATGCAAAAATACATCTTGATTCCGGAGCGCTTATTGAGTGAGGGCACGATCAGTCAAGATAACTTCTTTGCCCCTGCCTACTTAAGCGAAGAGGAGATTTTGACCACTCATACAGCAGAGTACTGGTATCAGCTCAAAACCCAAACCCTGCCGCGAAAGGCGGCACGAGCAATTGGGTTTGAGATGACACCGCAGTTGGTGGAGCGCGGTCGCTATATCGCCCATGCAACTTATGAGTGCGCGCTATATGCTCAGCAATATGGCGTGGCGATGAATGTCGCGGGCGGCACCCATCATGCATTTGCCGATCATGGCGAGGGGTTTTGCGTGTTTAACGATGTCTGTATCGCCAGCAATCTACTGCTTAATCGCAGGCAGGCGCAAAAGATTTTAATCGTGGATTTGGATGTCCATCAAGGCAATGGCAACGCCAGCATCATGGCGGATGAGCCACGCGTTTTTGTCTTTAGCATGCATGGCGCCAAGAACTATCCGTTTCGCAAACAAGTCTCTGACCTAGACATTGAGCTCGATAATGATACAGACGATGCGACCTATCTTAGGTTATTAAAAGACACCCTGCCACGCTTGATTACTGAGGTTGCACCAGATATGATTTTTTATCAGTCCGCAGTTGATGTGCTGGCGACCGATAAACTGGGTAAACTTGGCTTAACGCAAGCAGGCTGTAAGGCGCGTGACGAGTACGTATTGCAGCAAGCAAAAGCCGCTAGCATTCCAGTTGCTATCGTCATGGGTGGGGGTTATTCTGAAAATATTGAAGATGTGGTCGAGGCGCACTGCAATACCTTTCGAGTGGCACAGCAGCTGTATTTTGGTGAAATAGCTGGTTAAGGTTCAGCGCATGTATGGTGGAGACAAAAGAGTAAAATAAGATTAGCGAGGCTTATATGGCAAAAATACTGATTGTAATTGGCATCGTGTTAGTGGTTGTCGGGGTCATTTGGCTGGTTTTTCCCAATGCCTTTTCGTGGTTCGGCAATCTGCCAGGCGATATTAAGCACACCTCAGGCAATACACGGGTTTATTTTCCAGTGGTCACTATGGTAGTTATCAGTGTTATCGCGACCATCGTGTTAAATTTATTCAATCGTTAACCTGAAAAACACTCCCTATAGTCAACTTACTTTAAACCGAGTCAGTGCTACTGGGAGGTTGTTTGTGCCGCATCGAACGATAGCAGCACGTAAGCAAGATTTATACCAGTAGCCTGTAATAGTTGATGGTTTGATTCTGTTTATTACTGACCATACTACAAAAACGCCATCACGCCTTGCCAGCCCACGCGTATTCCAAGCACGACTAGAATCAATAAAATAAGCTGACGAAAACGCGCTTGTGGCAAATAACGACGTAGACGAATTCCGACTAAAAGCGTAACAATAGATATCACACTGAGCAAGGCAATCAGCTGCCACTCATCGCTACTCAATGCCATGATAGGCTCACGCAACACGATAATTTGTGCCACTTTGCCTAAGAAATAACACATGTTGCCGACTTTGGCGATGGTGTTTTTATCATCACTGGCAGAGAGCAGATACATCATCAGTATGGTCGACATCGCATTGGTCGAGCCGCCAATGACGCCTGCACCAAAACCAACAGCAATCAACATGGGCTTCGTATCTGCTAAGCGGATTTGTTTGCCCAGCACGCTACTGGTGACATAAAAACCAATGACCGCCGCCAGCATCAATAGGATATAGGCACTGTTTATCCACAGCAGCAACTGAGCACCCAAGATGCTGCCAAGCAAGCTTGTGAGCGCCAGCAGCCAATAGCGTCTGCCATAGTAGATAAAGTTTTGCCAAACACTGCGCTCACCACCTGCTAGCCAAGTCATGATATTAACCACTAGCGAGGGGAAAATCACCAATACAATGGCATATGGCAATGGGTACATGCTAGCAAGCGCGGTAGTCGTGACGAGCGTCGCACCAAGTCCGCTAATACCGTGTAGCAGCGATGCCAGCGCAAAAATGAGCGTCAGCACTAGCATCTGAGTGCTATCGTCACCAGCTATATTAGTCATATTGTTTATACCATTTGAGGCTCAGCGCCTATATTTATACCACTAGCTGTTTTGACATTGAGCGATTGTTTCACCAATAATACTGGCTAACTGCTCAGCGATCTTGTCTTTGCTGGCTTTGTCTAACGTTATCGCATCATGCTCATAGCGCTCAGAGAAAAATACCTGCATGGCATTATCGTCACTAGCAAAACCAATATCTGCCCGTGAGACATCGTTACAGGCAATCATATCTAGCGCTTTTGCAGCTAGCTTACCACGCGCATAACGCTCGACATCCTGTGTTTCTGCGGCAAAACCAACGACAAACAGTTCTGGATGAGCAAGAGAAATCGTCGCTAAAATATCAGGGTTTTTAACCAAGCTGAGATTCATAGCATCTTGTGTCTTTTTAATTTTTTGCGGTGCGGCTTCTTCAGTACGATAATCTGCTACTGCGGCGGTCGCGATAAAGATATCTGCCTTTACGAATTGGTGTTCAGTATAAGCCTGCGGTAGTTCATGCTCATCACCGCAACCACAATCGCCATGATGGTCATGGGTGTGAGAATGATTATGTTCATGTGCGTGCTCATGAGAATGGTCATACTCATCTTCAAGATCCAATTGAAGCTCGCTATGCGTACCATCCACACATTGCTGGGCAGCGATCAGCATATCTTTGGCAGACAGCACATCAATTCGTGTGACATTAAGCGGCGTGGGCAATGCCACTTTACCACCAGCGATTAGGATCACCTCTGCGCCAGCCGCCACGCAAGCGCGCGCTAAAGCAAAGCCCATTTTTCCTGAAGAATGATTGGACAAATAGCGCACAGGATCGATTGCTTCTACTGTAGGTCCTGCGGTAATGACCACTCTTTTGCCTGCTAATAATTGCGGCGTCGTGTTCATTGCTTTGAACAAGAGTACCTCAGCCAACAACTGCTCAGGCTCAGGCAGCCGCCCTGCACCCACGTCACCACACGCTTGCTCACCGCTGGCTGGCTGGATAATCTGATAGTTCATATCACGCAGGGTTTGTACATTCAGATTTACCGCAGGATGCGCCCACATCTGCTGATTCATCGCAGGAGCGATAATAACTGGTGCGGTTGTGGCAAGGCACACTGTGGTCAACAAATCATCAGCCATTCCCATAGCCAGACGTGCGAGCGTATTGGCGGACGCAGGGGCAATGACAATTAAGTCCGCCCATTTAGCCAGCTCAATGTGCCCCATCCCCGCTTCTGCCTGCTCATCGAGTAATGAGACATGCACCTCGTTACCCGTCAACGCTTGCAGAGTCAGCGGTGTGATAAATGCTTGTGCGCCTGTCGTCATAATGACGCGCACATCAAAGCCTGCTTTAATCAACAAGCGGGCAAATATAGCAGATTTATAAGCGGCGATACCGCCAGTAATAGCAAGCACAATATTGGACATAAGCGTGGCTTCAATCAAAAAGTGAAAAGATAAAATTGCGCTTATAGTAACAACTATGAGATAAATTGGGTAAAATTTTCCGTATTTACCTCAGATAACAATTAGCAATTTATTCTTAAGGAGTGGCAATGGCGATTAAAGACTGGCATGAGGATGACAGACCACGCGAAAAATTATTGAAATTCGGTGCCGCTCACTTATCTGATGCGGAGATACTGGCCATATTTTTACGTACGGGTACGCAGTCACAGTCAGCGATTGAGCTCGCGCGTCATTTGATCGATCAGTTTGGCAGCCTAGCTGAGCTGCTTGCCGCACCGCAAAAAACCGTTCTTGCTTGTCATGGGATCGGTCCCGCCAAGTACGCTCAGATATTGGCATCGCTTGAGATGGGCACACGTTATCTGGATAGTAAGCTAAAAACGGGGCAAGCACTTGGGCGCTCGCAAATGGTCAAAGATTATATTAGCACCCAGTTACGCGGTGAGCATCGTGAAGTATTTGCTGTCCTCTGTCTGGACAATGCGTTGAACCTGTTAAACTTTGAAATACTGTTCACAGGCGGCATCTCATCGTGTTCCGTCTGTATCAAGCATGTACTCCGGCACGCACTAAGCCATGCGGCTAGCCAGCTCATTATTGCGCATAACCATCCTCATACCGATGCCAAGCCCTCAGCTGCTGACAATCTACTGACCTATGAGCTAAAAAAAGCGTGTGACCTACTAGATATCTCACTGGTCGATCACATCATCGTTGGACGTAACGATACCTTATCTTATGCCGAAAGCTGCCTTGCACCTTTTGGTTAGTTCATGACACTGACCACTCAACTGGTCAGCAAATTTGAGCTACTTGGCAAACCCTACTCATTAGAATCTATTGGGTATGATACCTGATACATATTATCGACACAGCGTAGCACTTTGGCTATTGATAGTCATCAACATCTGTTTCATATTAGTAGCTTGTTCTATAGCAGCTGACGCATTACGCTTTTGTTTTAGCCGTATACAGTACAAGAGTCTGCTAGCAGCACCAAGGTTACTTATGCTGCCAACTATTATATGGTTAGAATTGTTTGTTATAAAACACAATAATAATCGTAACGGTTCATATCTTTTTACTTTCTTATATTTCACACTTTTTATTTAGTATCCCACAGGAGATAGTCATGGCAATTGGCTTGTTTATTTTGGCAGTCATCATTCAATTAGCTGTAGTCTTGGCCATCTTTTTGCTGTCCTTATCACGAGTCACGGGCAGTATTGTTGCCTTGATCACCGTTATTGTTACTGCCATTATCAGTCCATGGTCGCTCCTCTTAGGGGTGCCCATCGCGCTGCTTTGCTTGGTTTTACTCATTACTCCACTGCGCCAATCACTCATTACCAAACCGGTCTATAAGGCTTTGGGTGGTGCAATGCCGAGTATGAGTGATACGGAGCGCGAAGCACTGGATGCTGGTACCAGTTGGTGGGAAAAAGAGCTGTTTATGGGAGCGCCAAATTGGGAGGCTTTTGCCAATTACCCTTATCCAAAGCTCTCAGAAGAAGAGCAAAGCTTCATTGATAACGAAGTAGAAACGCTATGCGCTATGCTCGATGAATGGCAAATACAGCACAAAGATAAAGAGCTGTCACCTGAAGCGTGGCAATTTATCAAAAGTAATGGCTTTTTAGGGTTAATTATTCCAAAAGAGTTTGGTGGTCTAGAATTTAGCTCTTATGCGCAAAGCCGCGTGATGAGTAAAATCGCGTCGCGCTCACCGACTGCGGCAGTGACCTGTATGGTACCCAATTCGCTCGGTCCTGGTGAGCTACTAATGCACTATGGCACGGACGAGCAAAAACAGCGCTGGCTACCGGGTCTCGCCAAAGGTGATGAAGTACCTTGTTTCGGTTTGACTGGACCTGAGGCAGGCTCTGATGCAGGTGCGATCCCTGATACAGGCGTCGTCTGTTATGGCACGCATGAGGGCGAGCAGGTACTTGGTCTGCGTATGAACTTCTCCAAACGCTGGATTACATTAGCACCTATCGCTACTGTCGTGGGTTTGGCTTTTAAGATGCATGATCCTGAAGGGCTGCTTGGAGATCCCAATAAAACTGATTATGGTATAACCTGTGCACTGATCCCTGCCAATCATGAAGGGGTGGTCACGGGTCCACGTCACAACCCAATCGGCTCACCATTTATGAATGGTACGGTCGATGGCAAAGATGTCTTTATCCCCTTAGATTACATCATTGGCGGTGTCGAAAACGCTGGTCGCGGCTGGCGTATGCTGATGGAGTGCTTGGGCGTGGGTCGTGGTATCTCCTTGCCTGCTCTATCGACCTCAGCCAGTGAAATGACCTATCTGTCTGTCGGTGCATTTGCAAAAGTTCGCGAACAGTTCAAAATATCAGTCGGTAAATTTGAAGGTGTACAGGACGCCACCAGTCGCATGGCAAGTAACACTTATATGTTAGAAGCGTTCCGTCATTTGGTAACTTGCGGGTTAAACCAAGGCGGTACGCCATCAGTCATGACTGCAATGGCAAAATATTATGCGACCGAAACCATGCGTAGTGTGGTCAATGATGGTATGGATGTCGTTGGTGGTCGTGCCGTACAGATGGGCCCACGTAACTTCTTAGCGATACCTTATCAAGCAATTCCTGTATCTATCACTGTTGAGGGTGCCAATATTTTGACCCGCTCGCTGATGATTTTTGGTCAAGGCGCGATGCGTTGTCATCCTTATCTATTCGATGAGCTGCAACTGCTACAGAGTGAGGATAAAAAAGCAGCGACTGAAAAATTCGACACGCTTTTCTTCAAACATTTAGGCTATACCTTCAACCGCGGGGCAAAAGCGTTTATCGCAGGTTACGTCGGTGGTAGTGATAATGCGCCACGTTTTGCTGATGCCTTTACTCGTCCTTATTACAAGCATATCAACCGCCTAAGCGCAAGCTTTGCATTGACTGCAGATATGGCGTTAGGACTGTTAGCAGGGGATCTAAAACGTAAAGAGATGCTGTCTGGTCGCTTAGCGGATATTCATAGCCACTTATTTATCGCGACGGCTATTTTGCAATTTTATGAGCATGGTAGTAAATCCGAAGCTGAGCGTTTACATGCCAAAGTTGCACTCCAAAACAGCTTATATACGATTCAAGAAGCTTTTGTGTCTTTCTTTGCCAACTTCCCTAATCGTATGGCCGCCAATGTGGTGAGCTTTGTGACTTTTCCAAGTGGCCGTATCTTTACGCCAGCAAGCGATGAGCTAAAACGTCAGCTGGGTGATACCTTTATGGATGATTTTGCTACCAACCCATTCCGCGATTATCTCAAAACCATGGTGTACTACAATACCGACCCAGATGATGTGACAGGCCGTATGGAGCATGCTTATCAGACCTTGGTTGAGATCGAACCACTGTGGCAGAAGTTTAAAAAGGCAGAACATCAGGACAGCTTTGAAGGCCTAACCTTCGAAGACCATGTGGTACATGCGAGCCAAAACGATAGCATCACTGAAGAAGAGGCTGAGGTCTTGATTCAATATAATGCCATGCGCTTTGATTCATTATTGACCGATGTATTTGATAAGCATCTATCAGAAGCTCAAGAGCGCGATAATCCACATACGCTCGAAAATGCTGTCAATCAACTAACAAATTATGCAGCGCTAAAAAAAGAAGTAAAAAACAAAAGTAGCGTATCGACTGACAGTGAGATGCCAGTCACGCATGAGTTAAATGATACGACAAATACAGAACCACAGACTGGTGATGCCAATCCTAATCACGGCTATGAGAGCGATGGTGATGTAGAAATGGTCAGTGAGCAAGATACTGTGAAAGAAATCAAGTCACAGGCGAATTTTGAGAAATCAAATCCTGAAGCCGAAGCGCTTGATCATCGCTACCGTGATGCAGAGTCTCACCTCAATGAGCGTATGAGTAACAACCACAGTCGCCATATTGCTCCACCTGATGAGGTCGACGAAAGCGCAAGTGACAAACACCTCCAAACCTTAGATGATCAGACGCATCTGCCGCGCGAACGTGAAGAAGATGATAAGGTATAACTAAAAGGTCAATTCAAACGCGTAAACTCATGAGTATCGTGATTATTCATGACGATAAATATAAAACTTCAAAAGCCAGACTGTCTACACGCGACAGTTTGGTTTTTTTTGGAGTTGCCAAAATGTAAACGTATTTTATGACATCAAAGTGATAACACTGGCTTAATATCAATAGTTTGATATATCCATTTACCCTAAAAACTCTTTCATGAATATATTGTTTCATATCAGAAACAAACCGTTTACAATAAATCATCGCTATTTTATGGGCACATAGTTGTGACAGGGATTGTTCTCTTGGAATAAAATGATAAAAAAAATCTTGCAGTGCCCTTACCTATTCTTTTATATTGTCCTCGAAAATGTGACATCAAGCGACAATCACAAGAACTTAATAGTCATAACACGCATTATAGTTAGATTGGCAAACACGGTCACATAGATTTGGGTGACGCTGACTATAGCGCTGTTATGCACACAAAGGATATGGATATGTGGAAAAATATGGGACTGACAGGCAAGATTATCGTTGCCATGGTGCTCGGTATCATACTGGGTCTATTTTTAAACTACTCAGGATTGAATGGCGAAGGCAGCTTCGTTAATACTTACATCACAAATGGTGCCTTTGCTATTATCGGCAAGCTATTTGTTAACTCGCTAAAAATGTTGGTCGTACCTTTAGTACTTATCTCACTGATTTGCGGTGTGTGTGGCATTGGTGATATCCGTCTGCTAGGACGTATTGGTACCAAAACATTTATGATCTATATGATGACAACCGCGCTTGCTATTGCAACGGCGATTGGATTGGGTGTGCTATTTGGTATCGGTAAAGGCATGAATATCGAATCTGAAGCCACGTTTGAAGCCGCATCAGCGCCGCCACTGCTTGATGTGTTCTCAAACATTATCCCATCAAATCCCATCAGTGCGATGGCAAATGGCGACATGCTATCGATTATTTTCTTTGCCATTCTAATCGGTATCAGTATTTTGATGGTGGGTAAACCTGCCAAAGGCTTGGTTCAAAGTCTAGAGCTTATCAATGAAGTCATCTTGAAGATGGTGACCATCATTATGAACCTAGCCCCTTATGGTGTATTTGCACTGTTAGCCAAGGCGATGTCTGAGCTAGGCTTTGAGTTAATTTTGTCACTGCTAAGCTATATGGCAGTATTGGTTGGTTCTTTGGCCTTCCATTTCTTCGTTACTATGATGATTGTACTAAAAGTCTCTTCAGGTCTATCTATCAAGACCTTTTTGGCAAAAATGCGCGAAGTACAAATCTTTGCGTTTAGTACGTCGAGCTCAAACGCGACCATTCCGATTACCTTGCGTACCGTTACTAAGCGTATGGGTGTGAATAACTCAGTGGCTTCGTTTACCGTTCCTTTTGGTGCCACCATCAACATGGATGGTACAGCCATCATGCAAGGGACAGCGACCATCTTCATTGCCAATATTTATGGTATTGATTTGGGCGTGACCGAATATCTAACCGTTATCTTGATGTCAGTACTGGCCTCTGTCGGTACGGCTGGTGTCCCTGGTGTCGGCTTGATCATGCTGTCTATGGTATTTGCTCAGGTCGGTCTGCCTATCGAAGGTATTGGTCTGATCTTGGGTGTAGATCGTATCCTAGATATGCTGCGTACTGCTGTCAACGTTGGTGGTGATGCGGCAGTGACTGCTATCGTAGCAAAATCAGAAGGTAAAATGGATCTGGCGCTATACAACGATCCTAACGCTGGTGCTAAAGACGTGTTCGATGGTCATATCGATGAAGACAACGAGCGTGAGTTCTCTAAAGTCATGAATGATGGCATCATGGGTAGTGAGTACGATGACGTTGATCGTCGCCACTAATCATCTCTGCTAGATAGACATTCGTAAAATAAAAAACCTCAGTCACCTATGCACACGGACTGAGGTTTTTTTGTGGGAGATAGTAATGGGTTTCTTTAGCCAAAAACGTATTTGGTCAACATTGCCAAACACACCAGCACAATCATCGGACGAATCAGCTTACTACCGCCTTTGACGACCATATGTGAACCAAAATAGGCACCGATGGTTTGTCCCACCATCATTGCCAATCCCACTTTCCACAACACATTGCCACCCAAGATAAAAAATATCAGTGAGCCGATATTGGTAGATAAGTTCAGCACCTTTGCGGTCCCTGTCGCTTCAATAATCTGACGACCACGCAGTGCCACATTGCCCAGCGCAAAAAACATCCCTGTGCCGGGTCCAATATACCCATCATAAAAACCAATCAAAGGTGCCACCCCTTTTTGCCATTTACCCTCTGATATGCGGGGAGCCGCCTCTACCTCACCAAGCCTAGGAGCAAATAAGGTATAAATACCGATAGCGGCAATCAAAAAAGGAATCAGTTTTTCGAGCAAATCAGGTGGTGACATCTGCACCGCAATGGTACCCAAGACTGAACCGATAAACGCGGCAATAATAGCCACTTTAATACGCTGCGGTTTGACGACGCCCTTTTTTATCATGGTAATGGATGCGGCCAATGCGCCAGAAGCAGCTTGTAGCTTATTGGTGCCAAGCGTGAGCACTGGCGGGATATTGGCCAGTAGCATGGCAGGTATGGTCAACAGACCGCCGCCGCCAGCAATCGCATCAATAAATCCTGCCAATGCTGCGACAGCCGCAAGCATCAAAATAATCTCTAGTGAGAAGGTTAAGTCCATAATACTGACCTACAAAATATGGTGATAAAAGAAAAGAAAGCCTCAGATACTAGGCTAAAAACTTACTAATGACACTACTATCGTTGGTAATAGCTGTTATTGATAATAGTAGTGATAAGACGATAAATTCTCTGAAAACTTCTTAAGACATGAGATAACGTCATAATGCGTCGATCATTATAGATATAAAACCGCAAAAAAAGCCAAAAACGTCACAAAGTCTGCTAGATTTAGCCAATAGTGTTCTAAATCTCTCATATAACGGACAGTTTGTTAAAAAGATTTAACGACTTACAACTATTTTGCTCGTCGCATCGCCTTTATAATGTCACTGTCATTGAGACGATATAATGGGCTAATGGCGTTATTTCAGCGTATTTTGTTGTCTATATTAATAAGAGTGTGAGAAACTGTTTTTATCTGCTTGCTATATCGTCATGAATAGTAACGTGGATATTTGAGATTATTTAGTAAATTGTACTTAGGAGGTGAGGATAATATGGCAATACGAAGGATTAAGGCATTTTTTGAATTTGAGGCAGCGGGCGGTATCGTCTTAGCATTGGCTGCCGTTGCTGCAATGATCATTGCCAACTCCCCTCTCAATGTTTGGTACGAAGGTTTTATTCACGCACCAGTTGCCATTCAAATTGGTGAGTTTGCCATTGCCAAAGATGCTCACCACTGGATCAATGATGGTCTAATGGCCGTTTTCTTTTTCTTGGTCGGGCTTGAGCTCAAGCGTGAAGTATTGATTGGTGAGTTGTCTAACGTCAAGCAGATTATCCTACCAGCTGGTGCAGCACTGGGTGGTATGATCATGCCTGCGATTGTTTATCTACTCTTTAACTACAATGAGCCTGAGTTTTGGAAAGGTTGGGCCATTCCTGCGGCAACAGATATTGCTTTTGCGCTTGGTATTTTGAGCCTTCTTGGCAACCGTGTACCCAACTCTCTAAAAGTCTTTTTGGTCTCTATTGCTATTTTTGATGATATCGGTGCGATTTTGATTATCGCTCTGTTTTATACCAGTGAGTTGTCACTAGAGTCGTTAGCTTTGGCTGGCCTATGTCTGCCATTCTTGTACCTTCTTAATCGTCGTAACGTCACTAGCATCACGCCTTATCTACTTATTGGTATTATCATGTGGATTGCAGTGCTCAAATCGGGTATCCATGCAACATTGGCCGGTGTGGTCTTAGCACTATTTATTCCTATGTTTGACCGCACTGATCCTGAGCACTCTCCGCTTGAAGAGCTAGAGCATGACCTACATAACACCGTCGCCTTTGGTATTTTGCCAATATTCGCTTTTGCCAACTCGGGTATCTCACTCGAAGGCGCAGGTCTTGCTGAATTATTCCATTCAGTACCACTAGGTATTGCCGCAGGTCTGTTTATCGGTAAGCAGTTGGGCGTCATGATTATGTGCTGGTTAATCTTTAAGCTTGGTATCTCAACCATGCCAAAAGGTATGAACTATAAGCAAATCTACGGCGCAGCGCTATTGTGCGGTGTTGGTTTTACCATGAGCTTATTCATTGGTAGCTTGGCGTTCGCTGGCGACACCACTATGTTTGATGAGCGCTTGGGTATCATCATGGGTTCTATCGTTTCTGGTATCGCAGGTTACATCATGCTCAAAGTGAGCTTGAAAGATAATGTCAGCGGCACATCAGTCGATTTGACTCGCTCTCATTAATAGCAAAACGAGTGACTTATGAGCCTATTAGCTTATAAGTCGCTTTTTATTATCTGCAAAAACTTTTAATGAAAAATGTGTATTCAGCCAAGGTTGATTATTGTTAATGAACCCGCTGTAGCATTAGCAATAATTGTCATGTCGGCAGACGAGAATATCCAATACATCGTGCCTGCCGTATCGTTAGGGCGAAAGACGCGCGTGTAAGACTGCCGTTCTTATCTGATGAAATATGTGACCTAAAATCTCGTATCAGTACGATACAAAGACAACGAGAGTCATTGAGTCCATCAATTAACGCTTATAAGTGATGGTTATGGATCGCTCTTACGATACGAATGTTGTTTTATAGCTGACTTATAAAGGTGTTTGATCATATGGATAAGAAAATCAGCAATACTGCAAATATTCCCACCAATAAGACGCAGCATCCATCAACAGCGTTGTATTTGCGTCATGGGCGTACGACTGCTATCGATGACCATAGTGATTTGCAAGTGTTAAAGCGGATTAAGCGATATCTACTACCAAAAGACTTTGCTATCTCGCCTGCGCTACTAGAGGAGATAGTCGCCGGCTACGATATTGGCGATCCACTCGCAGATGATTTGGCCGCTAACAATATCCGCTTTGCAAAGCCCCTACAACAGATTATCAGCGGCGGCGATGGTCTAGACCTAAATAGCGATCTCGCAACCAACGCCTCATTTAATGCACTAACCGAGCAATTTAGCAGTCATCCTGATTGGTTCGATCCCAAACTCGCTCAAATCGGTGCGGTCGCCTATCGACGCTATCCACTGATGCTCATTTGGCTACTGCGTAATGTCGCGCTGATGGCAGGTTATAGCATCCCAGCCCTATCACTACCACTCATTCAGACGGGCGCGTTGATGCACGATGCGCTACCACGGCTCATGCGTACCTATGCCTATATCTTGGCGGTGTCTGAGCATCCACAATCAGATATGGGCATGCGCAATCACTCTCAACCTATCGATCAAGTATTGGCGATTGGCTCTGAGGGCTGGCGACAATCCATCAAAGTACGTCAGATTCATACATTGGTACGGCAAAACTTGCTCAAAGGTAAGGGCAATGCTGCTACAGGCGTGATACCAAACGCCGAGCAACATCATAACCCTGATGGTAGCTGGAATACCGATTATTGGGGCGTGCCGATTAACCAAACCGATATGATTGCCACCCATTTACAGTTCTCGTTGTTAATTATGCGTGGCCTACGCCTGCTCGGCGCCCGTATTAGCCCTGAGGAAGCGGAAGGTATTTTGCACTTATGGAATCTTGCCAGCTACTGGATGGGCGTTGATTTAGAGCGTCTGCCAAAAGATGAAGCGGCTAGCTGGGAATGGCTGTATACCTACTTATCAATACAGCAGCTAGACTTTAAGACGGGGCAGCCACTGGCAAAAGCCTTGCATGATCTACCGCGTCAGTTGATGGGCGAAGACAATCGACGTGGACGCTTTGTGGAGATGGTCAATGCCAGTGTGACACGCACCTTAGTCGGTGATGACATTGGTGACGGCTTAGCTTTACCAAAATCAAAGATACGCTTTGGCGTATTGTCTTCAGTGCCGATTCTTTTTGCGCTTGATACTGCGCGGCAGCACAATGCAACGGTTGCCCAAAAATTAGAAGCATTTCGTGCCAAGCGCCAAGACAATATGAATTGGTGGCTTAAAAAGAACGATGATTATTATAAGTAGATGATATCTATCAGCGTTTGTTTTCTACGCGGTAATACCATTCTAGCTGACGATCAAACCCAGTTTCTAGCAAACTGGCAATGACGCGCCCTGTCAGTCCCCACACCGTCTCACCATCCACTTGCCAACTCGGCGTCAGTATGGTCGCGGTTTGTTCTTGCATTTTATATTCTACCGCATACTCCACCGTTGGCTGGTTGACTAACGACTCTAAATCCGCCCAAAAGATACGCGATATCTCTCCCACTTCAGGAACTAATACCAGACCTGGGGCGATGAGCGCGACAATGGGACGTACACTCATACCGCTTTTGGACGTTTGGATCGGTAGTTGTCCCAGTAATTGCACTTTATTAGGTGGCAGCGCCGTCTCTTCACAAGCTTCACGTAATGCGGTCACGACGTTGTTGCCATCACCTATCTCATGTTTGCCGCCTGCACAGGAGACCTCTCCTGCATGGCTGTTCATATGAGCGGCTCGGCGCGTCAATAAAAGCTTGGGTCGACGCTCATTGGTAATTGCCACCAATATTGAGGCATCGGCAATCGGTGTCTGATACAAGCTGTCCAAAATACGCGTACTTTGTGAGGTGTTGCCACTCTCGTACATCGCTGGACTCGTGAGCGCATTCAATGTCTCGTGTTGTACTCGCTCGGCCAGTTTTCTGAGTGTGGGATGACGAATAAAGCTTGGGACAGCGACGCTAAACTTATTAAAAAAATCAATATTTTCGGGTACGGTCATTATCAAATCCTATGAGTGGTCATTTTCATATTACTCATGAAAATACCGGTGCCAGCATAACAGTATAACCTGTCGCTAGTATGGCAGCCTTTTTTATTAATCAGATTATCGCTTTTGTAGATGTATCTCATATTTACGTTATTTTCGACAAAGTGCGATTTATTGATGCATCGGCTGACTGCTATACATACAGTAGAACCTCAATAAAATTGATGCAGCATAGGAAACGCGCTCGATTAAATGCTACTTTTCTTGCTTGCTGTGACTGCGTCTCCAGAGGCTGCGAAAAATAGCGTTTAATCTTGCTATACCATTTTTATAATGGTTTCACTATATATGTGGTCACTATGATAAATATAAAACGGCTTACCGCTTGTGTATAAGCTTTGTTATATAGACTGAGCCTCTATCCAAGTGAGCCTTTCAACTAAATGTCTATTTTTTTGCCGCGTCTTTACACCTTTCTAAATCACTCAATATCTCATACCGTCTGTCTCAGACGGTGATCGTTTTATTAATTAAGATTTTCTCAATATCCTTTTTGCCTGGTACTTATCAATGATAATAAATATCATAACTGCAGCTTTAAATTACCAAACATTAACCGAGTAATATTTCAAAAAATGCATTTGGGTATTATGATAACTGCTAGCAAGACTATGAGGCGGACATCCTAAAATAGCATTATAAAAATACTGACACCAACGTCATAGGATTGCTGTAATAACAATAAACAATACCTCAAAAGAACAAAGGATACAGATTATGACAGACCAAATCGACAACATGATGCCACCTGCTGAATATATCAATGATAACTATAAAGGCTCAGGAAAACTGGCTGATAAGCGCGTTTTAATCACTGGCGGAGACAGTGGTATCGGTCGCGCAGTGGCTTTTCATATGGCACGTGAAGGCGCCAAAGTTGCCATCCTTTATCACTCTGATGAAGAGAGCGCCAATGAGACGCGTAAAGGTATTGAAGCAGAAGGCACAGACGCGGTGGTACTGCAGGGTGATACAGCAAATAGTAGTAGTTGCAAAGAGGCAGTCGAAGCGGTCGTGGCACAATGGGGCGGCATTGATGTGCTAGTCAATAACGCTGGTATGCAAAAGCCGTATCATGATTTGTCTGAAGTCAGTGATAAAGACTGGCAACAGCATTTCGATGTCAATATGGCAGGAATGTTTTATGCAACCCGCGCCGCCCTTGAGCATATGAAAGAAGGTGATAGCATCATCAATACGACATCTGTTAATGCGTATGTCGGCAATGATGTATTGGTGCCGTACACCGCAACCAAAGGCGCTATCGTTGGCTACACCCGCGCGTTATCGCAACAACTACTTAGTCGCGGTATTCGCGTCAATCAGGTAGCACCAGGTCCTGTAGTGAGCGAGATTCAACTGGTATTTAAAGACTTTGATAAAGATATTTTAGAATCGATGTCCTCACCAATGGGGCGTATGGGTCAGCCACGCGAGATGGGCGCTGCCTATGTATTTCTTGCTTGCCAAGACAGTAGCTTTGTGACTGGGCAGACCTTACACATAAACGGAGGCATGATTACCAATGGCTGATATCATGGATTCTCCTGACTCTTCTGACCTGCTATCTGTCTGTTGGGCAGATAGCAGTAGTCATCGCCGCTGGTTGCTCGCTGAAGGACAACGTTTGCTCGAACATTATGCCAAAGCGCGCGTGCCATCAGGGTTTGCTACTTTGGGTCACGATGGCAACATGGTAGATGACACAGCAAAGAGCATCATCACTACGAGGATGGTGCATTGCTATGCGCTAGCGGCACTAATGGGTATACCAGGTGCAGCAACACTTGCTGACCATGGCCTAGATGCGTTGCTCGATGGTCCATTGCGCGACTCGGTACATGGCGGTTGGTTCAGTGATGCTTACTCAACTCATGAAAACCCATCACGCAAAAACGCCTATCTGCATGCGTTTGTCGCGCTTGCTGGCGCGTCTGCTAGCATTGCTGGTCGCCCGCGCGGTACAGAGTTGATGGAGGCTGCAATAACAATCATTGATCAGCATTTTTGGTTAGAAGATGAGCAATCAATGCTACCTTCTTTTGCCGCTGATTGGGCTGATCCCGAAGATTATCGCGGCGCCAATTGCAACATGCATACGACCGAAGCCTGCTTAGCACTGACAGATGCCACCGGTGAAACGCGCTGGCTAGACCGCGCACTACACTTAGCCAAGCGTTTTGGTCATGATATTCCTGAGGCTTATGGTGGACGTTTGCCCGAGCATTTTGATAGTGGGTGGAATCTGTTGCCCGACTACGATGCGAATGAACCTTCTGATGACCTGCGTCCCTGGGGACTCACACCTGGTCACTTTGCAGAATGGGCAGGACTGCTGCTCAAGGTTGAGTCTGCTTGTATCGCGCATGATTATGACATACCTGATTGGCTGCTACCTGATGCCATCGCATTATTTGATAGCGCTATCGATCGTGGCTGGGCACCTGACGGTCAGCCCGGCATGGTTTATACCATTGGCTGGGATGATGAGATTTCAATACCAAACCGTCCTTACTGGGTACAGGCGGAAATGGCTAATACCGCACTGATGCTATCGCGCCGTACGGGTGATCCGCGCTTTGAGTATTACTACCGCTTAGCTTGGGATTATATTGCCAGTACTTTGATTGATCTTGAGCACGGCGGCTGGCGTCATGAGGTAGATGCAGATGGCAACTTAAGTACGGTCATATATCCGACGCGCGAAGATCTTTATCATGACTTTCAAGCCACATTGACGCCATTGATTCCTATCTCTGCGTCGGTAGCTGGTGGACTACGCACACAAATGCTCAAAATAAAAACCTAATTCCTATGTAGGATATACTCGATAATATAAGAACGCTTTGATGGCAATTAAAATGCGCTGTCAGAGCGTTTTCGTTGTAATCATAAAAATTAAATAAAATAACTTTTTCGTTAAAAGTAAAAGGATATCCTCAAAAGTATTTGTCACTATCGCTGCTGTATACAAAAGCAAACATCAGAACGGCAAAAAAACTTTTAAGATAAGTGGACATACAATATTTACTAATAAAGGTAGTTGGTATGAGCTATTGTCTCCAATGCGGTCATAAAGCAGAACGAAAAATCCCACCTACAGATAATATGCCGCGCTTGGTGTGCCCCAATTGTCACTATATCCACTACGAAAACCCAAAGGTTATCTGTGGTTCGCTAGTCGTACACGAAGACAGAGTCCTACTGTGCCGCCGAGCGATCGAGCCGCAATATGGGCTATGGACGATACCTGCAGGTTTTATGGAAAACGGCGAAACCATGGCTGAAGGCGCCGCACGCGAGAGCTACGAAGAAGCTGATGCCATCGTACTGAATCCGCATCTATACTGCATTTATGACCTACCAGATATTGGGCAGATCTACTCTATTTATCTCGCCGATCTAAAAGATGGTGCGTACGGTATTGGCTCAGAAAGCCTTGATTGTGCGCTATTTAGTGAAGAAGATATTCCATGGGATACGCTCGCCTTTGAGGCCATTCGCCTTACCTTAAAAAACTATTTTTCTGATCGTAAGCAGTATAACGAGTTGTCAGAATTCCCGATCCATCAAGACAAAATCGGCAAAGATTTGAGTATCAAACGGTACTAAGCAAATACTACATACAAAAAAGCCAAGCATGACGCTTGGCTTTTTCTTGGTGATAGATTTTGCTACCTTAGCTCTTTATTTTACAAACCTCAAAGCCCAGTCCTTTGACTGTCTCTTCTTTATTATAAGGCGCTAATACGGCACGCACATGCTTTTGACCTTGCAGATATTGCTTGGCAACACGCTGTAAATCATCAATGGTCACTGCCAAGATCGCAGCACGCATTTTGCGCTGCCAATCAGCACCGCGATGATGCAAGTTGGCGAAGCACGCTTTGATCGCCTCCCCTGCAGGAGAGCCTGGCTTATCCATACCGGAGATAATACCTAAAATCGCCTCTTCTAATTGCTCATCGTTTTGTGGCTCGTTTAAGATCCACTCAATACTGGCCTCAAAATGCTCAAAGGTTTCAGCGCACTGCGGATCGCGGTAACTAAAGAACTTAAAGGCGCAAGCATTGGCGTCATAGCCAGCACCGCCGCCATAGGCACCGCCGCGTTCACGAATGGCGCTGTGCAGATAGCCATTACGTAGGTAAGGCGCTAACACCATGAGTGCGGCAGTATCAGGATGGTCAGCCGCTGGTACCGTATAAGCACTGGCATTATGATAAACGTTGGTTGGCACTAACCACGCTAAATCTGCAACATCGAGCACATTGTTTTTAACATCGTCGCCACTCTCTAATGCCTTGACTGAATTAGTCTCACCATTTAACGCAGTATCTAGATGCAGATTTGCAAATTCGCTAGGGATATTTGCTTCAGTATTGTCTGCTTTTTCAGCAGATGTGACTGCTTTGCTCTCTGTCCAGCTATCGACGATGAGGCCACTCAAGCGTTCCGTTTGCTCGGCTTCACAGATAATAACGGCATGCTTAGGTAAGCTGATCAAACGTTGATGCAAATCCATCAAACTCGTTGCCAATGTATCCCACTGAGTATCATCGCTACTGGCATGTCCCAAGAACGCTTTTAGTGCATTTAGTGCTGGTAAACCACTACGCACATATTCTAGCTGCGCTTGACGACTCATACCGCGACTGGCGGTTTGCATTGCATATGAGTGACCAGAACCTGCCAAATTGGATTGCCAGCTGGCTTGACGCTGCTGCAAGATTTCTTTGATGCGATCATGCTCAGTAAAGATGCTGTGTTCCATTACTTCTTTGAGCAAATCAATCGCTTCAGGTTTGCGGTTGAGCGCGCGCGTTGCCACGACAAAATAGCTGCTAATCGATTGACTATCATCCACGTGGGTACGCTGGCTGATACGCGCGGTCACACCCGAAGAATGCGCGGCTTGCTTGGCCTGCATCTCATGAGCACTCATCGAGTCAGTACCCAGCTCTGATAGTAGGCTTAAATAAATCGGTAGCAATGGATGATTGATCACCTCGTTCACAGGCAAACTGCTGGTGTCCTGATTGCCAATGGCTTCAGTGAGCGGTACGATCACCTGATAGTAATAGATACCATTGGTGCCCGCTTCATATTCAAATAGCGTACTATCTTGCCCGCTCAGACGCACCTGCTTTTGGGTGCCTTCTTTAAAGCTAATGTCTGTTGGTACGTCTTCTAGACCTACCTTTGGCAGTAAGCTCAAATCATCTGGCGCTGCTTGGCGTGCGGCCAGATCTAATGCTTGCTTGTGCAAGATGTCTTTGTCATCAGCGCTCAAGTCCATCGCGATGGTATCTAAACGCACTTGCTCTGCTGCAGCAAGGCGCGCTGATTTTTCGCTATCTGGCGTCATGGTCACGCGCACACGGTGCTGATTGTCCAGCAGATGCGTTTTGATTAAGTTCGGTAGCCACTGCGGATCGACCACTTGCTCGCGCAACCACTGTAGATGCTCATCCACTTCCCACACATCGATAGGGTTACCATCATGAATGGCAGTACTAAAGCCCTCTAACATCAGGTTTAGACCATAAGGAATGCTATCACCGCCGATATGGCGCTGATCAATTTCAATCTGATGCAGAATGGTTTCGATCGTTTCGTCATCAACTGGCGAGTTTGCCACCTCAGTCAGCAAGTCAATAATGCCTTGCTCGACCGCTTCGGCATGCTCTGGGTTAGAGCCGCGCAGTCCCGTATAAAAGACCATTTCATAATGGCTGTCATCCAGCCCTAATAGCGGACTTGGCGCTTTGCCCAGTGGATGGCTGTCCAAATAAGCACGTAGTGGCGAGCCTGAATGCTCAATCAGTACGCCTTCGAGCAAACGCAGCGCCAAACGCTGCTTAGGATCAGTGATCGACGGCAACAACCAAGCGACCACGTGATGGGTCTGATCTGGACCGGCTTCATCAGCAGTGTACGTGTCAACTGCACTAATAGGTGCAGACAAACGCTGCTCTGGACGCGATACGTGTTTTTTACCTGCTTCGAATTGAATCAAAGCATCTTCGTGTATTTTCGCTTGCGTCTCAGCAACAGGAATATTACCAAAACTCATGATGACACTATTCGATGGGTGATAGTGACTCTCATGAAAAGCTGTCAGCTCAGTATGCGTTAAGTCAGGAATCTGAGCAGGATCGCCACCTGAATTGTAGTGATAAGTCGTCGTTGGGAATAGATGATGCGCAACCGTATGATAAAGCTGATCAATCTCGCCACTCATCGCGCCCTTCATCTCGTTAAAGACGATACCTTTAAACTGGGGCTTGTCGTTTTCGTCCAGCTCTACGCGGATGCCTTCTTGCGCAAAATCGAGCGGGTGGATATTGGGAAAAAACGACGCATCAAGGTACACAGCAAGCAAATTAAAATAGTCGTTTTTGTTTTGCGTGGCATACGGATACGCCGTCCAATCGGCTGCGGTCATCGCATTCATAAACGTGTTTAATGAGCGTTTGATCATTGAAAAGAATGGGTCACGTACTGGGAATTTCTTAGAGCCACACAATGCGACGTGCTCCAAAATATGCGCCTCGCCTTTTGAGTCCATCGGCTGAGTACGAAAACCTACTAAAAACGCATTTTCATCGCTTGGGTGCGCTAAATGATAGTGCATCGCGCCTGTCTTCACATGCTGACTGATCAGCACATCCATCGATAGCGCCTCAATATGGCGATGCTCAATCAGCTCAAATGCTGGATGCAACGTGAGATCAGCAGTAAATGGGGTATCAGTCATAGTTATCCTTATCGCTTACAATGCGTATCGTGTGCCCTGACTATCAGGGTAAATAGAGTGGTAAAAATTATTGAACTATCAGTCGTAAAAATGGCTATTAAAACATTTTGACTTACAATTTCTGAAAAAACTGAATGCTAAACCCAATACTGGCTTTTGAACTCAATTATGCAGGTATTTATAGTGACTATATTGGCTATATTGGCTAAAAAAGAATTGGCTTAGCGCTATTAGTGGGGTTTGGTCGTTGATAAGTCAAGTCAGCACATGGGCAATAATATATCGTGAAATGCTCGCCACTCTTTCAAACAGCCCAATATAATTCCAACAAAAGCCACATTCAAATGATGGTCATATCGCTTAACAGAGACCGTTTGCACTGTTATAGTCAATCAATATTAAAAGTGGTACAAGGCAGACGAGTGCAAGTACTACAGTAGTAGGCTAGCAGTCAACTCTGAGGTGACAGCTGCCATTTCTAACAGTAAAGGTATTGTTGACTACTGTCATGAAAAAAGGTCGACTTACTCATCATTGGGCGTCATGAACGTCACGGTATCGCCGCTTGGTTAGTCGGGTGCAACAGCCGATAATATCTTGCCAAACATCCCTTGCAACAGCCTAGTCGTCAAGCTTGATGAGCCAGTATCAGAATAAGGGGGCCGGCTCATCATTCGAGTTAACCTGTTATTTGTTAGCATTGCACTCGGGTGTTGTTCCATATCAAAATCTATGTCACAAAGATAGACAAGCATTACTTAACAGCGCTCTATAGTAGTGCTATAGTAAATACTATCTGACATGAGGAAGACGTTATGAGTTACGAACATATTTTACTGGTCACCGACTTACTCTCTGATGCGGATATCGTCGCGCAAAAGGCCAAGCGCATCGTTGAAAACCGTCCCGGTTCTAAGTTGTCTGTGCTGCATATTGTCAAAGATACCATGGTGGGCTTCGGCTATGAGCTGGTACCTGCGTCAAGTCTTTATGATGAGATTGATGACGAACGCTGCCAAGAAGCACGGGCAAAACTGGCGCAATTCCTTGAACGCAACCAGCTCAATGCGGCAACGTCAGAAGTCACTACCGCTATCTCTAGCAGTGAAGGTATTGTCAGCTACTGTCATAAACACGACGTCGATCTGTTGGTCATCGGTCGCCATAAGCGCACTGGTATTGCCGCATGGATCAGTGGCGCGACAGCAGATAATATCTTGCCTAACGTACCTTGCGACAGCTTGGTCGTAAGACTCGACAAACCGGTTTCGACGTAGCAATTTGCTTTGGCTATATGGAATTATCAGTTAACAAAAAGCGCCCTATCATGATTAATACGGCGCTTTTTTACTCCTCACATTTTGACATTATCTCAGTTAATCTTGTTGGATAATATCTATAAACGTCTGCCAAATGGGGCTTTGATGACGGGCTTTGTGCCAGACCAGCCACCATGTCCGCGATAGATCGATTCCTGCAACGCTTACTTGCACCAGCTCACCTGTTGCCAATTCTGTCTCAATCACATGCTGCGATAGGCAGCCAAGACCAATATCTGCACTCACCATATGTTTGATGGCTTCTGATTGGTGTATGGCCTTTACCACTTCTGCATTGGGTAGATACTTTAGCAACTGCTCATCGATAATCTGCCGTGTGCCCGACCCTGCCTCACGTACGAGTAGCGGCAACTGTGCTAGCTGATTAATAGTCAGCTGATAGCAGCCCTTATCTTGGCTATAGATAGCGACGTTCTTTAACCATTTACTATCACGTTTGGCAAATATCATCAGCGTATCCGTTCGCCATTCGCGCTGCTCAATGGCTTTCATGTCTATCGGACGCGGCATCCCTTCTACTAAAGCAATATCGATATTGAGCTGCTCAACCTCACTCACCACCTCCTGAGTATTGGCAATATACATATCGACATTGGCATCTGGTAGCGCCTCATATAACTTACCAAGCAATGATGGCAGCACGTAATTGCCAATCGTGGTACTCGCCCCGATATGTATCTGCCTCGCTTGATATTGGTGATAATGTTCAAGCGTGAGCGATTGACCCAAGATAGCCTGTGCCTGTATATAAATAGGATGGGCATTGGGATGCTGATTAAGCCTGCGACCGACGCGCTCAAACAATGGCATCTGTAATCTAGACTCAAGCTCTGTCAGCGCACTGCTGACCGCCGACTGTGATAAATGCATCTCTTCACTGGCACGGCTGGTGCTACCTGTCTGGTAAATACTGACAAAAACAGCGAGCTGCTTAAGTGTAATCTTTGGCAATGTCTGTACAGATTTTTTCATGTTATTGATGATGCCTTATGTCATTTTTTAGCCTGTCTTATTCGCTATACATGTCTTTTTTTGCTACTCATGCGCGGTATATCTATTTCTACCGTAAACACTAACCTAAAATATCGATAGTTTATATCTTATTAATCTGTTTTTATTATAAATATAGTCAGCTTATACTGTCTACTCATAAGCTTATGCTTATTTTAATATCAGTAATAGGATATGCCTCTTATGCATACACTAGCCAAATCAGTCAGTCGTTCAGTGAGTAACTACATTCCAAGCCAACGCCACTTGGCTGGTTTGGCTGTGGTACTGATCGGTAGTGCATTCTGTCTATGGTTAGATACGCGTTTGGATGCGTGGTCGAACGGACGTATCGTTGGCTTATCCTCTTTAACGCTCGCGATTTTGCTGGGTATGGTCTTGGGCAACACCGTCTATCCAAATTTTGCTGAACGCTTAGGTAGTGGAGTCGCTTTTGCAAAAGGTCAAATTTTACGACTTGCGATCATGTTTTATGGGTTCAAGCTGACCATGACGCAAGTGGCGAGCGTTGGTATGCCAGCGATTATGACCGATGCTCTCGTCCTGACGTCAACCTTTATACTGACCTATTGGATCGGCACCAGATGGCTAAAAGTCGATAAAGAAACCGTTATACTCATCGGCTCAGGCGCGAGTATCTGCGGGGCGGCGGCTGTCATTGCTGCAGAGCCAGTGGTCAAAGCTCAAGCACATAAAGTGACTATTGCTGTGGCGACGGTCGTGGTCTTTGGCACCATGTCCATGCTGCTCTATCCTTTTCTCTATCAGCTTGGTTGGTTGCAGCCTTGGCTTAGTGCCCAGCAGTACGGCATGTACACGGGCTCAACCGTACATGAAGTGGCGCAAGTCGTGGTCGCAGGCAATGCCATCAATACTGAGATTGGCGACACTGCTGTCGTGACCAAAATGATACGGGTGATGATGCTCGCACCTTTCTTACTTGTGCTCTCATTTGCGCTAACCAAAGATCGCTCCGTAGATAATGCCGCTATAGAACATGAAGGTAGTAAAAGCGAGACAGCATCATTTATGAGCCGCGTCAAGCAAGTCAAAGTGCCATGGTTTGCGTTTATTTTTATCGGTATCGTCTTATTACATACTTGGGTGCCAATGTCTGCAAGCATTGAGCGTAGTATGGTGAGACTAGATGACGTACTGCTTACGATGGCGATGTTTGCGCTAGGTCTAACCACGCATCTAAGCGCGATCAAGCAAGCTGGCGTCAAACCTCTGGTATTGGGTGCGGTGATGTTTGGCTGGTTGATATTGGGCGGTGGTCTGATCAATATCGGTATTAGCTTTATATAATAAGTCAATTGCTCATGCTTATTGACTTACCTCAGTACCCAGTACAAAAATGCCTCTAACTATCCATATAGTCGGAGGCATTTTTATATCTGTCGTTTCATTTAATACCAAATCACAGACGAAAAAAAAAAACGAACCCTAAGGTTCGCTTTTTTACATCTTTTTATCTATCTGTCTATAAAGACAAATTAGATAGCAACGATGTTATGTGCTTGTGGGCCTTTTTGGCCTTGAGTTACAGTGAACTCAACTTCTTGGCCTTCAGCCAAAGTTTTGAAACCTGAGCCTGAGATTTCGCTGTAATGAGCGAAAACGTCTGCGCCGTTTTCTGGAGCGATGAAACCAAAACCTTTAGCTTCGTTGAACCACTTAACTGTACCTTTTTGAACGTCTGACATAGTCATAACCCTGATATTTAATTTATTTGTGGTCTAATAGACCGATAACGCTTGCAAATAGCTACTGAACGATAAATATTAAAACGAAGGATTATAACTAATACTACGAGGTAATGATTTGGTGCAGAACTGCTCTTAAGCTTGGATGTATTATAGGGGGAACATCCTAGTATCGCAAGCCTTATCTCAGGTTTTATGTAACTGGACTTAACTATTGCCCTATATTGGCGACTTTATTTGGCATTTGGCAGACGAAACAAATAGACGGCAACCCCGCTACAGACCAGTGCTACCAGCCATGCCGCCCATGTCATATCAGCGGGCAGACGATAAAACAACATGGCAGTCGATATCGCCATCATGATGGTCGCAAGCCACTTAGCATAGAGCGGTACTGCATGATTTTCTTCCCAATCACGGACGTATTTGCCGAAGTATTTGTGATTGATCAGCCAAAAATGAAAGCGCTTAGAGCTACGCGCCCAGCAGCCTGCTGCAAGTAGTATAAAAGGCGCAGTCGGCATCACAGGCAATAAAATACCGATAATCCCTAAGACAAAAAACACCCAGCCAAGCGTCACAAAGGTCCAGCGTATCATTGGACTTCTAGATTGGTTGGTCTTAGGCCTATGATAAAACGCTTTTTTATTATGGGTCATATAAGTGATGTCGATGGACGGTGCGGTGAATGATTTTGGTAGCCATCAAAAGTATTTACATAGCTACTTGTATGAATAACCAAGCATGCAATATCACCAAAAATTGTACAAGCCCATTTATACAAGCTTTTTGCTATCGATCAGTATCGTTGGTTAGTGATTGGGTAAGTACCAATGACAAATACTGCGCTCTTCTATTAACACGTCGATTGCAAGCGCTTATAAGATTGAAAGCGCTTATAAAAAGCCAACACAAATGTGAACTGTTATAAAGGGCGGTTAACGAGCGTCAGTCATCACCTTTCATTGTCATTCCTTGTACGCTTGCATCGCCGCTTACAAGTCGTCTATAGTAGAACCTCAATAAAATTGATGCAGCATAGGAAACGCGCTCGATTAAATGCTACTTTTCTTGCTTGCTGTGACTGCGTCTCCAGAGGCTGCGAAAAATAGCGTTTAATCTTGCTATACCATTTTTATAATGGTTTCACTATATGATGATGCAGTAGCTATCGATAATAGCCATTAGCAGTACTGATCAAAAATAATGCAGCACCACTTAACCTTGTCGGGGTGCTTTGCTTTTAACCTTGTAACGATTGTTAAAACCATCGCTGAGACACACCCGTGAACCTGAAGCAGTTAGCACTGACGTAGGAAACAAGCATGACAGACCCTAAGCAGTCTATAAATAAGAGAAATCTCTACCTGACGCGCTGATCTGATAGCGCCTTACATGTTGAGATTTTGCCTTTCTTGTTTTGCCTTTTTTGTTTTGTTTAAACAGCATCAGTCTGATTGTTTTCTATCATTAATAAGGAAACAACCATGCAGCCGACCACCAAATTGACCCTTACCCTCGAATGGTTCTTAAACCCTGATCACCTACCTTTTATCGCGGGTATGACCACAGGCGCATATGAGCAGGCAGGGCTAGATATCACTATTATCGAGCCTGATGACCACTATGATGGCTTTGCTGAATTGCAAAACCAAAGTATCGATCTGCATGTGAATGAGCCGATTCATCTGTTTGAGCATTACGCGCCGAATCTGCGTGCGCTTGGCTGTTTTTTTGAGACCGATGGCGGCATATTGATGCAGCAGTCCAGTATGGATAAGCTCAAAAACAATCAACCGATTCGCATTTGCACCCCTGCTGCTGAAGAAAAAACCAATCGTATTGGCTTTGAGATATTAGCGCGCTATGCCAAAAAAAATGGCTTCACTATCAGCCGTGACAATGTGAGCTTTGTACAAAAAGACTTTTACCATATAAAAAACCTGCAAGAAGACCCAAGTCTCGATGGTGCATGGCTGTGCTTTTATAACTTTGAAGGGGTTGAGGCGACTCATGAAGGGCTAGACTTTACGTTTATCGATCAGCATCTGTCACCTTATCCGAACTTTTCGGCGTTAGAAATCCTCACAACTGATGAGATCTATAGCGCGAAAAAAGACGCGATAGATACTTTTATCCAAGTGACAAATCAGATGACAGAGCTGTGTAAAAATGAGCCTGAGTCTGCGCGCCGCATGTATTATGACTATAGTAAAACTGAGGCGGATACGCTGATGGATGCGATTATTGATAATACGTTAGGCAGATTGATTACACCGATCACACCTGATGCGAGTAAGTGGCAAGAGCTACGCGAGATGCTGGCCGAGATCGATATTGTGACGTTGACTGATGAGCAGTACCAGTCGCTGTGGGCATTGTAGATACTTTAGAGTTTAAGATATTTTAAGTGATAAAAAACCGCCATAGTGTTTGGTGTGGCGGTTTTTGTTATCAGCTTAAATTTTCATATAGTTTTAATTATGTTAATCCTTAAATGACTCTTCTTGTATGTCTGGTATGTTCAAAATATATTTCATAATTATTTTGTGTCTACCTCTTCTTTCCTTGAGATTATTAACTCCCTCTTTAGCCCAAACCATATATTCATGATCATATACATCCAAACTGTCAAATTGGTTCAATATTTCACTAAATTTCGATATATCCAAGCTATCTAATTCACTATAATTAGCAAGAGCAATGAACAATGAGAACATATTAGCTTTGTTAAACCACATTGATTTATCATCTAACTCAAGTCTTAGATAGAACTCAGCTACTTTTTCAAATCTATTTACAATCTCATCTTTCATATTGAAGTCTTCCAAGTAAAGCAACAGGTATTCATCTACTTTATCATTTCTAGTATAAAAACCTGCTAAATATGTAGAGACAATATTCAAGGTGTACTGAAGATTAACTTTTCTAGAAATTTCTCTTATAGAAAATATTCTTTCATCAGTAAGTAATTTTTGTATGTTCTCACAGCTATTTGTTTTATCTCTAGCCCAGTTCAAAAAGCTTTCTGGTATATTAGGGTCAAGTTTGAAATCTTCATTATCTTTATCAGCTAAATTTACATCTATTTGATTACATAGCATTTGACACACTAGCATGAAATAAGATGCACCGTATTCAGAAGCTTTTTTCTCTATACCAGTAAGAGAGTCTGAAGTTCTATTAATTCTTTGGAATATATCCAATAGTCTAGGGTCAGTATTTTTAATATCTAGCTCACATACTGGTATCTCATATTTGAAGAAATTAGCTTTTTCATCTTCGCTAAAATCTTTGAAATATCTACCATCTATATGATATTCGTTATTTACAAAAGAAACAATCGCATTAGACCTTTGTTGACCATCAACAATACAGGAGGTCGATATCATTCTTTCCACGTCAATCTCCCCCTTAGAAATAAATATCAATGGAAAGGGATAACCATCTAGAACTGTTTTAATTAACTCTTTTTTATTAACCTCTCTCCAAACGAGATTTCTTTGAAAATAAGCATTAGTAATTAGGTTTCCATTTTTTATATCTCTAACAAGATTAATTAGCTGAACTGACCTGATTTGATAGGCTATCACGATTACTCCCTAATAAAATTATCTGTTTTCCAACTGTGCAAACCGTTTATTTGCTTTTGCTTAAAATTACTTTCCGACATATAGAAACAACAAGAAATACTTGAGAAAAGATCTCTATAATTGATTGATAAACTATCAAAAAAACTAGTTAACTCACTTTTTAACTCAATATTAGGTAAGAAGTTATAATTAATCATACCTAACTTAATACCATACTGATACCTTTCTAAACACTCCTTACTCTGAAACAGATCTCTTCTAGAATAATTTCTAGTTTCAGTCAACACTTTATTAAAGATTCTACAATACATCTCATTGTTGATAATGGCTAAATCAAGATCTGACTCTCCTGGCTTATACGGTTGCCCGCTTTTTAAGCTAAACCCTATCTTTGCCGATCCACAAACTAAAATATCATTTATAGGAACATCAAACTCAAGACTAACCTTGTTAAGTATATCGTCAGCTTTAACTAAGTCATTAAAAGCAAATGTAGGGTGTACTATAAAAAATCTTCTAACTATGTCATCTAAATCCATATCGTTTTGAATGCATTCAGTCAGCTGCTCTTTGTATTGCATAAATAATCTTCTTGTTCAAATAAATATGTCGTGGTCAAGAGTATCTAAAGAAATTATAGCTTCAAAAACGATTTGTTAATAGAAAAAACATACTATTGTTTATCTTTGTAATCTCTGAGCCAGACCAGTTGATAATATCGCCTCATACATCGTATACCTACCTTTTATTTAGGTGGTATGAGAAGCATTAGATTGTCTTATCAAGTATAAAATAACAAATTTCTATAATTATGTTGTTTACTAGTGTAGCTTGTCATTCATCACAAATAAACTACTTCTTACCTATTCGTATCATATCTTCCAATCAAAAAACGCCTCCATTACAGAGGCGTTTTTTATCATTATTAGATTATTACAACCGTTTCATTACAACGCCTTCAACTGCTCCATCTGCGCCGTCATCGCGGTCAACTGCCCCTCTAACTCAGCCAGTTTCGCCTTCTCGCTTTCGACCACTTGCGCTGGTGCTTTACTGACAAAGCCTTCATTGCTCAGCTTACGCGAGATACCTTCGGCTTGCTTTTGTAGCTTATCAAAAGATTTACCCAGACGTTTTAACTCAGCGGTTGGGTCAATCAGCCCTTTCATGGGTACAAGGACGCGTAGCTGGCCAACCATGCTCGATGACGACAGTGGCACTTCATTGCCTTCTTTGACGATATCCAAACTCTCAACTTTGGCAAGCGCTTTGAACTGGTTTTTGATACGTGATAGACGCGCTTCTTCATCGGCAGAGACGTTTTGTAAGAGTACTGGCAGACGTACGGCGTTACCCAGTTTCATCTCACCACGGATGTTACGGACGCTAGCAATCAGCTCTTGTAACCATGCCATATCCGCTTCGGTCTGCTCACTGATTTGGCTGGCTTCAGTTTGTGGATAGTCAGCGACCACGATGCTGTCGGTGTTTTTGCGACCCAGTAGCGGCGCGATGGTCTGCCAGATTTGCTCAGTCAGATACGGCATGATTGGATGGCTAAAGCGTAGCGCCGTCTCTAATACGTGCAGTAGTACATAGCGGATTTGCGCTTTACGCGCATCCGTCACCGAGTCATCATTTAGGCTGGCTTTGGCAAGCTCCACGTACCAATCACAGTACTCGTTCCAGATAAACTCATAGATATCTTGGCTGACCATATCGAGACGATACTGGGCGAAATGCTGATGAATGTCTTTGATACTAGAGTTCAGACGACTCATGATCCATTTTTCTGGTAGTTCCCATACGTCAGGGTTCGCCGTTTGGTCGATAGGCTTGGCATTGCTGTCACCATCGACACAGTTCATTAGGACAAAACGGCTGGCGTTCCAGATTTTATTACAGAAGTTACGATAGCCCTCAACGCGTTTCAGATCAAAGTTGATATCGCGACCGGTACTGGCTAATGAGGTAAAGGTAAAGCGCAGCGCATCGGTACCGTAGGCTGGGATACCCTCTGGGAACTCTTTACGTGTTTGTTTTTCAATCTTAGCCGCGTCTTTTGGATTCATCATATTGCTGGTGCGTTTTTCGACCAGCGCTTCTAAATCGATACCGTCGATTAGATCGATCGGATCTAAGACGTTACCTTTTGATTTTGACATTTTTTGACCGTTGCCATCACGGACGAGACCATGCACATAGACGGTCTTAAACGGCACTTGCGGCGTGCCGTCTTCGTTTTTGACAAAATGCATGGTCAGCATAATCATGCGCGCGACCCAGAAGAAAATAATATCAAAGCCCGTGACCAAGACGCTAGTTGGGTGGAAAGTCTCCATCACGCGTGGATCGGCGTTGACGTCTGCCCAGTCAAGCGTACTGAACGTCCATAGACCCGAGCTGAACCACGTATCGAGCACGTCATCATCTTGGCGCAATACCACATCATCGCTTAGGTTGTATTTAGTGCGTACTTCCGCCTCATCACGCGCGACATACACCTCACCTGTCGCATCGTCATACCATGCAGGGATACGATGACCCCACCACAGCTGACGGCTGATACACCAGTCTTGCAGATCGGTCATCCATGCCATATACATGTTTTTGTACTGGGCAGGGACAAACTCGATGCTGCCGTCTTCTACCGCGTCAATCGCAGGCTTGGCAAGCTCTTTGACCGCGACATACCACTGATCGGTCAACCATGGCTCAACGATCGTACCGCCACGCTCAGCGCGCGGGGCTTTAAGTGCGTAGTCCTCAATGTCTTCTAGCCAGCCCTGATCGCCTGCTTGCTCAACAAGGAACTTACGCGCGGCAAAACGCTCAAGTCCGGCGTACTCGCTAGGCGTAGTCTCTAGCTCTGGCTCACGTGTCTGCAAATCAGGATAGACTTCCATCGCTGGCAAAATGTTGGCGCGCTCATCGAGAATATTGATGAGTGGCAAGCTATGACGACGACCCAATTCATAATCGTTAAAGTCATGCGCTGGGGTAATTTTGACACAGCCTGTACCGAAGTCGCTCTCGACATAGTCATCAGCGACGATAGGCACGACGCGACCCGTGATTGGTAAAGTAATGGTTTTGCCGACCAAGTGTGCATAACGCTCATCGCTCGGATTGACGGCAACAGCAGTATCACCAAGGAGTGTCTCAGGACGGGTGGTGGCGACAACCAGATAGTTTTTGCCATCTTGAGTGGTTAGGTCTTTATCGGTGAAATGGTAGCGAAAATGCCACAAGCTGCCTTTTTCATCGTGGTTTTCGACTTCAAGATCTGACAGCGCAGTTTGGAATTTTGGATCCCAGTTGACCAAACGCTTACCACGATAGATAAGACCATCGTCAAACAGGCGTACGAATACTTCTTTTACCGCGTTAGACAGACCATCATCCATGGTAAAGCGCTCACGCGACCAGTCAACCGAGCTACCCAAACGACGAATTTGGCTAGTGATACTGCCGCCCGACTCTTCTTTCCATTCCCACACTTTATCGATGAAATCTTCACGTGTCATATCACGGCGGCGGATGCCTTGCGCCTCCAAGCGACGCTCAACGACCATTTGGGTTGCAATACCGGCATGATCCGTACCTGGTTGCCACAGCGTGTTGTCGCCATTCATACGGTGATAACGTGTGAGCGCATCCATGATTGCATTGTTAAACCCATGACCCATATGCAGCGAGCCCGTGACATTTGGCGGTGGCAGCGCGATAGAGAACGACTCATCTTTATCAAATGTTGGGGCAAAATAGCCGCTTTCTTCCCAACCTTGATACATACCTGCCTCGACTTGTGCAGGGTTATAGGCGTTTTCTAATTGATTGAGTGCCGCTTGAATAGAGGCAGTTAGGTTGTGGTTACTCATAATGGCATTATCTTTTATTGATTGAATGTGATCAAAGTTAATTGAATTAAAGAGAATATAAAAATTAGGAAAATAATGAATAGAGTGATTTTAACGCAGATAGGCAGATTTTGTTAGATGGTAAGGCAATTTATAAAGCCTGAAGGTCATTTTTCATGCCGTTATCGAACAATTAATAACCGCAATTGGTTAAACACTCAACAGAACCTACCACAGTCATGCGCTAAAATAGCATCGATAGCGTTGTATCAGCTCTATCCATATACCAGCCGACCAACAGTGAATCACCCTTGTCCCAAAATAACAGACCTAACCAAAGCCGTCGTCAGGATGCTCAGGATATCCTACCAGATAGCGCGCGCGTGAGTACCACCAGTCATTCATCTCAGGATGATGATGCAAGCGATCCTCATAAAAAAGACAATATGGCGCACAGTCACACGCTACAGCACAGTCACACTCCTGAAAACAACGATATAGATATTCATACGCATAGCCACGCAGATGATCATATAAAAGCCACCGAAGATTTAGACAATGATGACCTGCCAGAAGAAATCAGCGACGAAGACAAAGAAACCATTAAAAAGTTGCCAGTGACGATAATTTAAGCCAAGCGAAAAGCTATGCCAGTATTTTGGTGGAGCAAGTCATCCATGCCAAAGAAACCTTTGAGCGCTCGCTTGGCTCGCTGTTTACCAGCGCCTTTACAGCTGGGCTTGAGATTGGTATCAGCTTTTTTGTGATTTTATCGGCGTTTGCCTTACTTAATGATGTGCTGCCGAGTCGCTATGCGATGGTACTGTCCTCCCTGCTCTATCCGATCGGCTTTATTATCGTGGTGATTGGTCAGTCGTTATTATTCACTGAGCAGACCTCCCTACTCAGTCTACCTGTGCTAAACAAGATTGAACCACTGCATAAGCTGCTGCGTCTATGGGGCATCGTTATCGCTGGTAACATCGTCGGTGGCTGTTTGTTTGCCGCTTTAATAATTGGTTTGGGGCTGCATATGCATCTGTTTACCGACCATGCTATCGATGCTTACGCTGAGCATATCTTAGGGTTTGAGTGGTGGGTCATCTTTGGTAGTGCGGTACTGGCAGGTTGGATGATGGGCGTGGCGGCATGGCTAGTCACATCTGCACGCGATACCCTTAGCCGTATTGTTTTGGTTTCCATTATCACTAGTAGTATCGGGTTTTTGGGTCTGCATCACAGTATCGTTGGCAATATTGAAGTGTTTTCAGCATTGCTGTATGGCAATACGGTCAGCCTATGGCACTATTTGATATTTTTAGTCGTGGTCTTGGTGGGCAATACGGTCGGCGGCGTGGTATTTGTCGCGGTACTCAAAAACCGCACATTCTTGTTTGAAATTGAAAGGGTCAAAGAGCAGGCCGCTGAGGCACGAGCAGAAGTAGATAGGCGCAGATTTTAGCGTTGAGCGATGCTATCCGTATTGAATCAACCCACACACTTTAAGAAACCATGATAAATATAACAGCCCACAATAACTCTCATCATAAAAAGTATATTGTGGGCTTATTTTATTGGGTCGTGCACTGCGTACTTAGCAATGCACTGCGGCTTACATTCTGATTAAACTACATTCTTCTTGCAGCCAATACGCTATTTTCTCTGTCTACTCTATTCGCTTTATTGTGTTGCGCGGTAAATACTCTGACCATGATACCTGCGGTTAAGAACATGATTAGCGTATAAATAGCTGGAGTCAACGACATCTTATAGTTAGCGAGCAGCGTCAATGCCATAAACATCGACAGCGTACTGTTTTGTAGACCCACTTCCATGGTGATTGATCTTCTCTGCGCAGGATTTAGACCGAACCATTTACTGGTGTAATAACCAAGCGCCATCGTCGATACGTTCAATATAAGCGATACAGGGCCAGTGGCAACTAAGGCCTCGACCAAAATATCTCTTTGCACATATCCTAAAAAAATTACCAAGAAGCTCAAAAATATCACACCAAAACGAGACACCATCACCTGTGCCTTATCGGCGAAGCTTGCCGCATAGCGTTTGATGAGCATACCAATACTAACTGGCAGTATGGTCAGAGTAATCAAGCTGATCATGGTCTTGGCGACTGGCAACTGAAACTCACTACCAGCACCCATGAAGTACACGAGCGAAAAACTCAGCACGATAGGAATGGTAAAGACGGTGATAATACTGGCGATCGCCGTCATTGTGACCGAAAGCGCGACATCCCCTTTTGCCAAATAAGTAAATAAGTTAGATGTCGTGCCACCAGGACACAGTACTAGCAGCATAACGCCAACGGCATACTCAGGCTCGAGTGACATGAAAGTTGCCAAGGCAAAACCGACCAATGGCAAAAATAGTAGCTGATTGGTCAGTCCGATTGCGACTGCTTTGGGATATTTGACGACTCTTTTAAAGTCATTGGTAACTAAGGACAACCCCATTCCCATCATAATCAAAAAAATACTAATGGGAATGACTTTTGAATTGACAAACGTGACTAACTCCACACCTTCCATAACTACATCCTTGTAGATATAACCCTTACACGGGCAGGTTTATGACAACGTTATGATGCTCAATCAGCCAATCCTGCTGATATCTTGGGTAAAAGCCACCGACATTGTCAGCGTTTTTATACGACACTTTGTACACAACACTTTTTGGAATCATCACTACTGACATACACCCAAAAAATGTCGAAACATTGAAAGTCAGTATATCGTTGTAAAAGTGTATGTATTTGATTTTTCTGACTACTGGTCAGTCAGCGTTGGGTTTTGTGCTGCGACAACCACAGAGGAGAATCTAAATAGCAGTGCTACGAGGTATTAAGAGATGCTAGGAAGTGCAGAAGGTACACGTGCAGGCGATGTGTGTGTAGCAGAAACGATAGGTGTGTGATCAGTACTGATGACCGCCGTGCCATAAGCAATGGCTTCTACCATACTGCCCAATTGGTTTATGTTAGTGACTTCTAGACGTACACCATAAATATGAGTGTAGCCTTTGGCTTTCGCTTGTGTACGCATACGGACGATTGCCTCACGGCGCGCGCGATCAAGTAGGGTCTCATAGGTGGTTAGGTTTTTGCCAAAGAGACTAAGCACGCGAGCAATAATCATCTTAAAGTAATCTTGAGCAATAACGACGCTGCCAAGAACTAGCGCGCCCTCACTACCGACAGCCAGCTCAGGACGGTAGAAACGCTCGCTTGAAACCGTAATATCCCCTAGCGCCTGCTCTGCTACCGTTAGCTGTGCCAAATGCTGACGCTCGTGACGCGACCCAAAAAACCAACCAGCGGCGAATAAAAAGATAAACGGCCCATAATTGATAAGCACTTGCGTGAGTGAGTCATTCATGGGACGTTTCTCATTATAAAAATCATTACGGTTTTTAGCATTGTGGTTTTCAGTGCTACAGCTTTTAAAGCGCTAAGATCAACCAAAAGGATTAAAACGCGGTAAATCCTCTGGCGCAGTCTGGACTTGAGGGTTGGGTGTTTGACCGGACGGATAGTGATTATCGCTTGGTGGGTTCTGGAGCTGCTGCGATACTGGTACCGCTTTGACCGCTGTTCCATAAACAAACAGCTCAGAAGCCCCTTGGGCGATACTAGAGGTAGAGAAACGCAAGCCGACGATAGCATCAGCGCCCAACGCCTCGGCTTTCACCACCATACGATCGATCGCTTCTTGGCGTGACTCTTCTAACAGCTCGGTGTAAGCGGTCAGCTCGCCACCAACGATGTTTTTTAGCCCAGCAAACAAGTCTTTGCCCACATGCTTTGAGCGCACCGTACTGCCATACACCACATCTAAGCGCTCGGTAATTTGATAATTAGGTAGGTGTTCAAGATTGGAGAGTTGCACAGCCATAGTAAGACCTTATCGGTAACTTATTAAAGTATCTAAAAGAATGACCAGAGCGACTTAACGCAGCACCAATAAAAGACAGTACGATTATTCGTACTGTCTTTTAGAATGACTAGTCATTGGTATGAAACAACAAAAACAGCTCGGTCAAATTGCCTTCGATGCTGTTGGCCATTTGAACCATCTTATCTTCATCGCGACGCATTGCTTCTAGCTCTGGATCTTCATCATCAATGCCGCTTAATACAATCATTGGTAAGGTCAACACAGCCACGTCTTCTGCTGTCTCTTCGTCTTCAAACCAATCACTTGCTTCATCGCCATACATGGCATCAACAAAACCAATCGACCAAGCCACAATATCTGATTCATCTGAAAAATCAACTGCCACTTCTTCGTCACCAGCATCTTCGCCAAATGGCAATTCAATCGGAGTCTCGTTTTTTAGCTCAGCCATGATCGAGTCGCGCCAGCGCTTGATACCATCGATGACGTTTTCTGGAATCTCACTCACATGACCTTCAAAAAGTGCATCCATCCAGTTAGGGAGTGGGCGACCAATGACCGTCGCTGTCAAAAAACCATGCGCCGCGACACTATCGAGCACAAACTCGCTCTCTTGGTTATCCAAATAATCTAGTAATTCATCAAAACTTAGTTGGTTATTCATGGCTTAACAGTCCTTGAGAGATAGCTATCGTCAATCGCAGTGATTGATTGGTTAATGGCAAAAGGGTTTTAAAACAAAGGCTGCTTGAATAACCGTAACCAAGCAGCCCTTATAAAGTAAGTATTATTGAATAGAGCAGATGGCGAGCCATTGTCAAAAATAACAAACAGCGAGCAATCGGTATAACTGAGTAGATAATTATCACTCATTAAAGCACTTTAGTCAGCTTAGACAATGGTGCCAATGAATTAAAAATCGTCGTCATCCCAATCATCACCATCTTCATCAAAATTGTCTATATCATCTAGATCATCTTTTAATTCTTTAGCCAAACGCTTTTCTTCTAGCAAATTATCGATCAGTCGACGCTTCTCAAGACTACTTAAACGCGTACGTACACTTGTCTCAGCTTCTTCAACCATCTTTGCATCGTCATCGTCGACAAAATCATCATCAAAATCGTCGTCAATATCAGCGTCACTCATGACAAACTCCTATCATTTTTAGGCAAGGGTATTAAATATACATCAATATATATATGCCTTATAAAGTCTCTATTGAAAGTTGTCAATCCTTTTTCTTAATATGTCACATTTCAGCCTGAGTACCAAGACTATGACACCAGTTATATAATGGACAATTGTAGTATAAATGACCCATGTTAATACTGCTATGTCGCTGACTCATCTTCGTCTTCAATCATGAGCACGGCATTACGAACATCTGCCAAACGCTGAATCATCGAGTCGTTCCCGCCATCGAATATCGCACACTCGCGCTCGTAGACAGTGGTTGGACGCATGATGCTGTGTACTTGTACATGGTTACTGATTTGTTTAAGACCAGCAGCTGGCAGCAATATCAGCAGTTGCTCTTTTTTGCCGATGCTCTGTAGTAGATGGGTCATGGGCTCTGATTGCGCCTCATCACTCACCCCTGCTTTGGCTGGTAGTGCAAAGCGCGACAGCTCGATATGCTTGTCATGAATGATTTTGTTGAGCATCAAGTACAGCTTGGCAAGCATGACCCCAGCCAGTGCTACTTTGGCATGGCTGTTGTCCGCTTTTAGCACCACGCTTGCACCATCGTCCTCAAAGTGTGCCTCATTGGTCGCACTGACACCCAGTAGTAATGGCTGTTTGAGTAGTTCGGTCACGGCTTGATTGAGCAGTTGCGTACATAGGGCTAGATAAGGCAGGCGCTGCGCCGGTGCAAGGCGCTCAAGCATATTGAATTCATCATGAAAGACGATTTGCACTCTCACGCTATCGACTGCGCGCGTGGCAGACAATTTAGAAGTCTGACCACCAGATTGCGAACTATGACGCTTTACAGTGCCGACAACCTTGTCTTCAATATCGCCTTCAGACGTAGCCGTTAGACTGCCAGTTTCGTCGCTGCTGCTTTGGTTTTGCTGTGTTCTTAGGTACTCATTGACTTCGTTATGTACATTGAACGGACGCGCCTGTGCTGCATTGCCAGCTGTCTCGCTCTTGGCAGCCAAACCAGCCATTTGACTATCGCTTGGAGTACCATCAGCTAGACTGCCAGTCGTGCCGCGCTCAAGGTCACGGCTGTAGCCGCGCTGATCGCCCTGACTGTACTGCTCGCGATACAAGTCCTGAATATTACGGCTCAGCGCACTGATTTGCTCTTTGGTCGGACGAGCAAGATAACCGTAGATTAACCACAGTAATAAATGCAGCAACATAGTGCCAATCACAAACGGCCACTGCATCGCGATGATTTCACCTTTACTAACGTCTTTTAACGTCAGTGCAACGCTACCAATCACCGCATCACCATTGGTGGCGATTTGGCGAATCGTATCGCCTTGCTGCATCGGCGCGTTGCCCACAGGCACCAAAATATCGTCTTTATTGTCTTTAATCAGTATTCTTGTTACGTCCTGCTCGCTGGTATAGCGGTTAGCAATCACACTGAGACTGACACGGTCTTTGTTTTCTAAAGACAACCTTGCTTCATCAATCAGCTGGGCGACCATTTGCTCGCCTTTTAACGCACGACTTTTGCTCAGCTGTTGATCGGTACTGATGACCAATAACAACGTCTGCAAACAAAAACTAACCAGAAGAATAATGGCAAACAACCCTTGCCGCGGCGCTAAATACGTCATGATATGTTAAACTTTTTTGGAGAAAAGAAATTAAAAAACGAGTCTATTGCTCATTTTTTGGCTAATTTTTGAACAATTGTAATGCGCGAATATTGATCGATATTCATGGAAAATCGATAGTATTTCATTGAAATCAGTCATCATATAAAATGCTACTATGTAAAATGACACTTATTTATTGAGCTAAATTTGAACGATGATACTATCGCGCGCTGCCTCATGATTATCGCTGCTATTTTTGCCACAGCATCGTTACCAAGGGGTCAGTTTAAGTCATCTACTATATCACCATAATAAGTCTTATAGCGTTAGTCGATTTATAAATTTATCATAATAACTTTGTTGCATTTCAGCAGATTTTAGGCGCTGATAAGCATTTTTGAACACCCATGATACTTTGCATGTCATCTATAGGCGCTGCTCAGTAAAACTGTTATTATTCCCAATCTTATATGAGCATACAAGGGACAATTGAGCCATGCCAAAAAATACATCTTATTCGTTACCAAAAGACAGCAAAGCATGGCAACAAGCCGTCGACTCTATTGCAGAATTATTACCTGATGATACCAATCTGCGAGATTTTGATGCGCTACAGTCGCTGCCTGTTTTTGCGCTCATTGTCGTGCTGCCTACTCAAGTATCAGCGATGGACATTCATCAATATGTTCAGTCTTGGGTCGATGAGCAGCCAAGTTGGCATTTGGTGACGGTCGCTGAGGATACTGAGGCGAGCTTTGTTAATATTACGGTCTCTGATACAGAGCCAACGGCAGCCGATGCACAGCGTCTACCCTTTACCAATGCTCAAGTATACCGCTATTTGTTGGTACCTGTGACCGATACGCTGATGCACCCTGGCAAAAAGACCGCCGCCGCTCACATCATTGACGATCAGCTGACCACTCGTCTGCGCCATGACTTGTCTGAAGAATACAACCGCACACGCAGTGCGGATAGTACAGGCAATCTAGACATCGTCGATTGTCACATCCTATCGGTCGGTCATATGCTACGTACTCACAAGCTTGCCTGTTTTGACATGGATTCGACGTTGATTGAACAAGAGGTCATTGTAGAGCTGGCAAAAACGGCTGGTATTGGTGAGCAAGTTGAAGCCATTACTGAGGCGGCGATGCGTGGTGAAATTGACTTTGATGAATCATTTGCTCAGCGCGTGGCCTTATTAAAAGGTATCTCTACCGATGTGCTTGATGATATTTGCAACCGCTTGACGTTATCGGTCGGTGCCCGTACCACCATCAGTGCGTTAAAAGCCTTGGGCTACCATACGGTACTGGTGTCTGGTGGCTTTACTTACTTTGCCCGCTATATCGCTGAGCAATTAGGGATTGATGAGGTCCATGCCAATGTCTTAGACATCGACGAGGGAGAAGTTACCGGCCAGGTGCAGCTTCCTATTGTCAATGGTGCCAAAAAAGCCGCTATAGTCGAACATACGGCTGAGCGCTTAGGTATGGAGATGTCGCAAGTGGTCTGTGTCGGTGATGGGGCTAATGACTTGCCGATGATGGCGCTTGCCGATTTAGGAGTGGCTTATCATGCCAAGCCCATCGTGCAAGCACGTGCTGATGCCGCGATCAATGTGACAGGACTTGAGGGGACATTATATGCGCTTGGTTATCCAGCATTTGCCTCTACTAAATAAGCGCATCATCCCTTAGATTTCCGATAAACGGGATTGATGTCTGTCTCATTAAGCCAGCTTTAAATGATGTTGCTTTAATTTTTAAATACGTTTCGTTGTAATAACGCCAGATATTTATTTTTAGATAACATTTATTCTCAGATAATAAAGGACTGTTCATGACGGCACCACAATCCCCACGGCCAAACCAGCCGTCAGTAGCAGAGCCATTAGACGCAAGCACGGTCCCTGTCTCTGTCCCTGTGCATACGAATAACCCAAAAGAGCTGCTAGGGGTTTATGTCAAAGGCATGGCGATGGGTGCTGCTGATATCGTTCCTGGTGTCTCTGGTGGCACTATTGCATTGATTGCAGGGATTTATGAGCGCCTGATTAATGCACTCGGTAGCATTGGCCCCAACCTTTGGCAGATATTTCGACAAAACGGCGGAATCAAAGGACTGATTGCGATTTGGCGACAGGTTGATGCGACATTCTTATTGTGTTTGATACTTGGTATTGCGACGAGTTTTGTTACCTTGGCTGGTATCATCAAATATTTGCTAGACAATCAACCACTGCTTATTTGGTCATTCTTTTTTGGATTGGTGGTCGCAACGGTATTTATCTTATTAAGTGAGATTAAGCGCTGGAATATAGGACGTGTGGCACTGTTTGCTGCCGGACTCATTGCTGCTGTGGTCATTAGTAGTCTGCCATTACTCGCGGCGACACCTAGCTTACCATACTTATTTTTTGCAGGCGCGATTGCGATTTGCGCCATGATATTGCCTGGGGTCTCAGGGTCTTTTATATTGTTGTTGCTAGGGGCTTATGACACGGTATTGGAAGCCGTGCATACTCTTAACTTTACGGTACTATTAACTGTGATGGCGGGCATGGCAACTGGATTGTTATTATTTACCCGTGCTCTAAAATGGTTATTAGCCCGCTACTATCAAGCCACCTTGGCATTGCTGACCGGTTTTATTGCCGGCTCTTTGGTCAAGGTATGGCCATGGAAAGTAGATGTATTAGGCGCTCTTAACAGCGAGGCGATCAATAACGTTATGCCATGGCAGTATCCTACTGGTCCCCACTGGCTGACCACAGTTGGTCTTATGCTACTTGGTGCTATTTTGGTGTCGTTACTATCTTGGTGGGGCAGACGAACCAATAAGGCTTAACTGTTGATCCTCTGTGTGTAAATATTTGATTAAAAAGCCTCTGTTTGAACCATTACAACGGCTCCTACCCTCCCCAATATAAGCGCCCTTTTTTGCGGCGCTTAGCCTACCAGCTAACGATTAAAAATCGTACAAGCTATCCAAAAAAAAGCAACCTTAATCTAAAAAATCAAACGTCAACGGTTGTCGCAAAGTCGCCTAGCGCCTCTTTAGCTTTGCTCAGCAACCTTCCATAATAGTCTCATTGGAGTTCACCTTATGAATAGCGAGATGAATGATGGCAATGACTATTTTTTCTTTTATTGGCGTAGAGATGTGGAGCAGCTCAGCATGGCTAGGCTATAGCTTACTGGCAGGTATGATCGTGGCGCTCGCTCTATCATCGCAGCGTTGGCTGTTGCTATATCTATTTGGTGGTATGGTCTACTGGTTGGCTGTTGAGATGATACAGAATATCTTGGTAGGTCGTCCGATGCTGTCTGCGCTTTCGGAATGGCACCGTTACGTCATCGCGATGGGAATCAGCTGGTTACCTTTGGCCGGCTGGGTACTATACCGAGCACTACGCTACGAGGATGTGAGTCATGCAGTCAGTCGGCAGCGCAAGTTAGAAGCGGCTCGCTATGTCGAACATACGCCTGTTTACGATGATGATTATAAGCCACGCTTTCATTGATACTGCCATACTGATATGAATACCCTACCCATAACAGTGATATTTAATGTTACAAGATACTTAACGCTTTCTACTTAACTCCTAAAGAGTTGAAATCACTCAGTAGGTTATAATCTAATGATGTATTTATCATAGAAACTGGTATAAAGTACGATTTATTTTTATGCCCCATTCTTTAGGAGTTCCACTATGTTTACTATTCCTGTATTAGATATCAAATCTGACCCATTAGATGCGCTGCTAGCCGTGGTTGGCTATCGTCTGTCCATGCTCGCTGATAGCGACAACGAAGACGTCAAAGCACTCTTTGCCGATCGCAATGTCACGATTGAGTTTGCCAGCACCGAATCTGATATCGCGCGTTCTTTTCGCTTTGATAATGGACAATTTAGTCAACAAAGTGGTCATGCAAAAGCAGCAGATTTGACCATTACTTTCAAAGATTCTATGACGGGCGTCAAGCTATTGACCAAAGGTAGCTTGCCTGCATTTATGACTGCCGTGCAAGAAGGCAATCTAAGCATCGAGGGTGACTATAGCCTAATGATGTGGTTCAACAAACTTGCTAAGCATATCGTGCCAGCTGTTCCAGAAGAGTGTAAACCCTACCTCCAAAAAGCCAAGCCTTATGCGTATAAAGCACAGAAGTTTGCTGAGCACTGGGTGGGTTTTGCTAAGCATAAATTGGGCAAGTAAATAGCTGATCCTTTCCTATAAATGAGTAATGCATTGCATGATATTCACTGGTAAAATGGCTGAAATAGGATCAACTAGATAGTTGCTATTTATGTGCGCTATTGTGACAATTATACATGCTCTCTAGCAGTGTTCTGATTTTCTAAAAAGGTTGCGGTATACTATACGGCAACCTTTTTTATTACCTTATAAATGACAATAGACACATACATTGATACTACCTGATACCATTTAATTTTATAAAAGGATTTACCTTATGGCAGGACTGCTTAGCATCTCTGAACCAAACGCCGATAGCACAACTGACCTACTCAGCCAACCTGATACTCACAAAGCCGCTCACACATACAGTCGTGACGACATCGCTCAGTTGTTTGATTTGCCTTTGATGGACTTGTTGTTAAAAGCCCAGACCATTCATAGAGAGCACTTTGTCGCTAACGAAATACAAATCAGTACGCTACTGTCTATTAAGACGGGTAACTGTCCTGAGGATTGTGGCTATTGCTCACAATCAGGTCATCATCGCGATACGACGAAACTGCAGGCAGAAAAACGCATAGAAGTGGATAAAGTCATCGCCGCGGCCAAACGCGCCAAGGCAACCGGTTCATCTCGCTTCTGTATGGGTGCTGCATGGAAACACCCAAGCGCCAAAGACATGCCTTATGTGGTCGAGCTCATCAAAGAAGTGAAAGCGTTAGGACTTGAGACTTGCATGACGTTAGGTATGCTCGATACCAATCAAGCGGCGCAACTCGCGGATGCAGGACTGGATTATTACAATCATAACCTAGATACCTCGCGCAGCTATTACGAGCAAGTCGTCAGCACGCGTAGCTATGATGAGCGCTTAGATACCATCGAAAACGTACGCAACTCTGGTATCAATGTTTGTAGTGGTAACATTGTTGGTATGGGTGAGAGCCGGGATGACCGTATTGATTGGGTGCATGAGCTCCTAAAAATGCCGAAAGCCCCTGAGTCGATTCCTGTTAACCTGCTAGTCCCGATTAAAGGCACACCGATTGGCGATAAAGTATTGGCAGAAGGCCAGTTATCAGTGCTAGAGTGGATTCGTACCATTGCCGTGGCACGTATTTGCTGCCCGACTAGTTATGTGCGTTTGTCTGCTGGCCGTGAAAGCTTATCAGATTCAGAGCAAGCCTTGGCATTTATGGCGGGTGCTAACTCCTTCTTTTATGGCGACAAGTTATTGACGACGGGTAATGCCAGTCAATCAGGCGACGACAGACTCATGCGTGAGCTTGGCCTCACCAAGCAGTTTGCCGCACCAAGAGCGCCCAAAGTATTGCCTGTGATGGATGCGATGAGCGGTCATCAATCGCAGATGGTATTGGCCGATTAGTTTGGCTGTGTGCGGCTAACAACAATGTATGAAAACAAGCCTGATATTACACGGCTGATAATAAGAGATTAAGTAATGGCAGATTATTTTAACTGGATTAAAGCTGCACACATCATCTCGGTGGTCTGCTGGTTTGCGGCGATATTTTATTTGCCGCGTCTGTTTGTCTATCATGCGATGAGTGACGATAGCATCAGCCAAGAGCGCTTTGCCATTATGGAGCGCAAGCTGTATCGCGGTATTATGACGCCATCGATGATAGCGACATGGATCTTCGGTCTATGGATGTTAGGACTGGGCTGGGATGTTTATAAAACCCAAGGCTGGCTACACGTCAAGCTATTATTGGTCGTACTGCTATCAGGTTATCATGGCGCTTGCGGTTTTTATCGCAAAAAACTGATTGATAACCCTCATTATAAATCCCATAAGTTTTGGCGCTGGTTTAATGAGGTACCTGTTTTTGCCTTGGTGATTATCGTCATTTTAGTGGTCGTTAAACCATTCTAAAATCCAGTCGAAATGCTTGTAACTGATGACCTACCAATAAAAAGCGTCCGCCACTTCCATAAGTGACGGACGCTTTTTTATTTGTTTTTTGGACTGTCTACCAAATATTATAGATCAAACACTAGGGCGCATGATTTGATAGACATTGCTCAAATCATAAACACGATAACGCGCCGGCTCACGGCGGTTTTCACCAGCATAGCTTAATATCAATGCTTGCTTAGCACGCTCATCGACCCAACCGACGAACAGTCCACTGTGCTCAATGCCATTGTAGCCATGATTAATATAGTAAAGCCAGTCACCTGTCTCAATGTCGCTACTATTGGCATAAGGGCCTTGCGCATACGTGCCTTTATGAATGGTATTACGCGAAACTCCCGCTCGATTAAACACCGCATTCAAATAATCCCAGCAGCCGCCTTTGATAATCGTCCGCTCATTCAGTGCCATTTTACGTGCCGTGCTGACCACTTCGCGGGCAGCCATACTGCTTTGCGTCTCCGCACTACTCAATAGCGGTAAATACTCGCTATCGACATTGTCATAACTCCCTGATAAAAATGCTGGCAACACGGTGGGTGACTGACGCTGAATTTCAGGGTAATGATAGGTGCTGTTCATCGTTGACTGATTGCCATAACTGCTCATGCTATCATTGCTATATGATGGTGAGCGCGCGCGTTGAATGGTAGAGTGTGTACTGACTTTGACGGAGGGAACTGCTGGATAAGAAGACATATAGCGCGCACTAGAGTCAGACTGGATGGACTTTTGAGCGATAAGGGCGCTCATACTATCTGCATGGGCTTGTATGCTACAAGTGAATAATAACAAACTGCACGACGCTGCAACTGACGACATAGGCAAACGCGACATGACTAACTCCTGATCAAAAAAGTATCAATGACAGTATGGATAATAGTGAAGATTGAATTTTGTAATCTTACTTATAAACCATTTAGACAGGCATCTGCAAGAATTATTCACCTTAGATATGCGATAGACGGTATAAAAATCATGACGCATGGTCATAACAAAGAAGAGCGTTCAGAAGGGTCAAAGAAGACAAAGCACGGTGGTGTTAGATAGGATAGAGACTGGAGTGACTTTTGATGAATCAAGCGACTGAGGCGTAAAAATACTAATCACTACTCATTTTAATATTTACGTGGCGTTTTGTCAGTGCTTGCCCTTCTAATATGGCTTTAGTCACTTTCGCCTCTTGGGCACTCTCAAAACCAGTAATATGATACTTGCGTGCCTCACTGCTATCGACAATCTGCAGCCCATCACCGATAAGCACAACTTTATCGTCGTCAGTCAAATGAATGTGTTCACGTTTGCCTAGATTGTCATGTACCAACTCATCCGCTCGCACCCATAATGTACCGCTACTAATCATGCCACTCATGGCTTTTTTATGCTGCTGACGTTTTTTGTTAAAAATAAAACTACCGACGATAAGCAGTGCCAGCGCACCGATAGCCAATCGCTCAGACAATAAGCTCATTGCCATAGCGACTGCCACCGCCCCTATCAGTAATGCAGATCCAAACCAAAACATACCGTTGTCAGCATTATTCGGCTGACCCTGTAAGGTGATTTTGGCGCCATCATCAGTCAGCTTGAGCATGCATTGTTACCTATTGCGAAATGTAAAAAGTGTTTTTTATGAAAAAACTGCCTATCAGAAACCAACAGGCAGTTATCAAAACTAAAAATAAAGACAGCAAGTTTTATCTAAATACCAGACTACCAACCAAGTGCAGTCTGCTGCATTTTAATCAATTCAGCAATGCCTGTTTCAGCCAATGACAGCATAGCGTCTGCTTGAGCGCGAGTGAACGGCTTTTCTTCAGCCGTACCTTGAAGCTCAATAAACTCACCTTTTTGAGTCATAACAACGTTTAGGTCGGTATCACAGCTAGAGTCTTCTTCGTAGTTCAGATCCAGATAAGCTTCACCACCTTTCATACCAACAGAAACCGCAGCAACCAATCCAATCAGCGGATCAGCTTTGAGTTTTTTGCTCTTTTGGATAGTTTCTAACGCATCGATCAGTGCAACTGCCGCACCAGTGATACTGGCCGTACGAGTACCGCCATCCGCTTGCAATACATCACAATCAAGATAGATGGTGTTTTCACCAAGCTTACTTAAATCAATCATGGCGCGCAAGCTACGACCGATCAGACGCTGGATTTCCTGCGTACGGCCTGACTGCTTGCCGCGAGCCGCTTCGCGTTGATTGCGAGTATTGGTTGCGCGTGGCAGCATACCGTATTCGGCGGTTATCCAACCTTTACCTTTACCTTTGAGCCAGCGCGGTACACCAGATTCGACACTGGCCGTACATAGCACTTTGGTATCGCCAAAACTGACCAATACTGACCCTTCAGCATGCTTAGTATAGTGGCGCTCAAAGCTGATAGAACGAAGTTGGTCAAGTTCACGATTGTCAATACGCATAAAAATTCCTAGTACAATATTATAAAAGCAGTGTCATAAAAGTACGCTATCAGTGGCTAATAAGCAGACCGACAGGTATCTGGTAGACTAAAATCTTAAGATATCCTAACGTGACAGCGGCGCAATGGCAAGATTCACGCCCGCCATTGCGCCGTCAGTTAGGCAATAATGGACGATAGAGGCTATTCTAAGCCTTCCATCTTACGCAATTCTTTACGTAGGATTTTGCCAACGTTCGACTTTGGTAATTCGTCAACGAACTGTATGTGACGCGGACGCTTGTAGCCAGTCAGTTGTTTTTTGCCGTACTCAAGCAGCTCTTTTTCGGTGACATCGCCTTTTTTGACCACAAATAGTTTTGGCTCTTCACCGCGCTCATCATTAGGAACGCCAATGGCACCGCACTCTACCACAGCTGGATGCTCACTCATGGCTTCTTCGATTTCATTTGGATACACGTTAAAACCAGATACCAAGATCATGTCTTTTTTGCGATCAACAATTTTGATAAAGCCTTTTTCGTCCATAATGCCAATGTCACCGGTTTTTAGGTAACCACTAGCGGTAAAGGACTCGGTTGTTTCTTTTGGACGGTTTTGATAACCAATCATCACCTGTGGACCTTTGACGCATATCTCACCGCGATCACCCAGCGCGACGACGTTTTCTTCTTCATCGATGAGCACGACATCGGTGCTAGGTGCAGGAATACCAATCTTGCCAGTAAACTCTGCGATGGTCATTGGGTTAAAAGCAACGACTGGTGACGTCTCAGATAATCCATAGCCTTCAACGATAGGTAGACCTGTGATTTTATGCCACTCTTTGGCAACGCTCGGCAATACGGACATACCACCGCCGATAGAGGCTTTTAGATTAGAGAAATCTAGGTCTGCAAAGCTGTCTTTGTGCACTAAGCCATTAAATAGCGTATTCACAGCTGGGATAAAAGAAGGTTTGTATTTACCCATCTCTTTGATAAGCCCATCGAGATCGCGCGGGTTAGGAATAAGCAAGCCTGTATAACCCTGGTACATGCTACACATACCGCATACCATAAATGAGAACACATGATACAACGGCAGTGCTGTCAAGATGACATCTCTGCTGTCTATATCATCTTCGAATGCACTATTCATCAGTGCACTAACCTGTAGCATATTGGCGACTAAGTTGCCATGAGATAGCATTGCCCCTTTCGCCACGCCTGTCGTCCCGCCTGTATATTGTAGTAATGCCACATCACTCAAGTTCAACTCAGGACGCTCATAATGACTGGCAGAGACTGCGCCCAATGCTTCCTTAAAGCTCACGCTATTTGGGATTCGATAAGGAGGAATCATTTTTTTGATATGACGAGCGACGAGGTTGACCACGACCCCTTTGACCGTACCCAGCATATCCCCAATCTTACAGACGACAACATGCTCAATCTGCCCTTTATCTTCGGCATCTTGATAGGTTTTCGCAAAATTCTCAACGATGAATAAGGCTTTGGCACCACTGTCATGGAGCTGATGGGACAATTCGCGACTGGTATATAAAGGGTTTACATTGACGAGTATCATACCAGCGCGAATGACACCTAACGCGATGATCGGATACTGCAAGAGGTTGGGCATCATAACCCCAACCTTATCGCCTTTAACCAACCCTAGCGATTGCAAATAACTGGCAATCTGGCGGCTATATAGGTCCAATTGCTTAAAACTAATCGAGGCGCCCATGCAGATATAGGCCGTTTTTTGGCCATAACGGTTAAAATTACGCTCAAACACATCAAGTAAAGAGGTACTGTCCTCTGGCATCTCAATCGTAGCATCAATGCTATAACGCTCATAAGCGCTCAACCATGGACTGTCACTGGCGATAGTCGGCATAGTAGGGAATGCATTGTCTTGATAAATATACTCAGATGCATTGCCTTTATCACTGGTGCCAGCGTTATTATCTGTTGTCTCTTTATTGATATTGTCCGTCATAATTTTCCTTAAATATTACTGTTAAAAACATAGAATACTTTATATAAAAACTCTGTTTTTTTGATGGTGTAATGTTTGATGCAGCATGGTGAAATCGTATTAAATGAGCTCACAGGTCAGCGTAGCTATATCATTTTTATAGTAATCGCTTTGCAAGTCATATTGAGTAAAATCATCACTCTATTATAAATAAATGCAAAAATCTCTTGGCTGGCACTATAGCATTTTTACTAAAAATTCTCTATCTATACTCCTTATGCCCCACTATTCACAACAGGCACAAAGACAAAAAATGATAAGGCAGCACGAGACAACCTTATCATTTTGGTTATAACAATAACTAAATCTGGTTACTCAGCATATTACAAGTACCAATCAATCATAGAGGTACTTATAAATCGCCAGTGATAAAACCCCATCTAAACATAAGCCTTCGTAGATTAACCGTGGTTTTTCTCTTCGAGTGCTCGTAAGTCTTTACGTAAGATTTTACCGACGTTCGATTTTGGTAGCTCGTCAATAAACTCAACATGGCGAGGACGTTTGTAGCCAGTTAAGTTTTCTTTGCCATACTCAATGACTTCCTCTGCGGTCAGACTGGCGTCACTACGTACCACATAAATTTTGGGCACTTCACCACTCTTCTCATCATCAATGCCAATAACCCCGCATTCCAAAATTTTTGGATGGGTGGACATGGCGTCTTCTACTTCATTTGGATACACGTTGAAGCCTGAGACCAAAATCATGTCTTTTTTGCGATCGACAATTCTAAAGTAGCCGTTTTCATCCATGATACCGATATCGCCTGTGCGGAAATAACCGTCAGACGTCATAACCTCAGCAGTCGCGTCATCACGCTTCCAGTAGCCTTTCATTACCTGCGGACCACGAATACTAATCTCACCACGCTCACCCAAGGCCACTTCATTGCCTTCTTCATCCAAGATCGCAACATCGGTGCCAGGTACTGGTAGACCAATCGTACCATCAAAAACGGTGCTACCCATGGGGGTGGCAGTGGCCACAGGTGCTGTCTCAGATAAGCCGTAGCCTTGCGAGATGACGTTGCCCGTCACTTGCTGCCATTGCTCAGCCGTTGAGCCAAGTACTGCCATACCACCGCCCATTGAAGAGACCAGCTTACTATGATCCAAAGACTTAAACTCTGCGTTATTGGCTAAGGCGGTGAACAACGTATTCACTGCTGGGAAAAATGCGGGTGGATAGTCTTTATATGCTTTGATCAAACTTGGTAGATCACGTGGGTTTGGTACTAGCAGCCCGATGCAACCACGGTATAGGCCAAACATACCACAAACAGTAAATGAGAAAATATGATATAGCGGCAGTGCCGTCATGATAACGGGTTGCTCATTTTTTCTTTCAAACTCATCGAACTCATCGCCCAATAGCATGTTGCACTGGATCAGGTTCGCTATCAGGTTACCGTGCGTCAGCATGGCACCTTTCGCCACCCCCGTCGTACCGCCCGTATATTGAAGTACAGCGACATCATCGAGGCTGATATTGTTAGGACGTTTATAGCTTTTAGCAGAAAAAAGGTTCATTGCTTTTTTGAACTTGACGCTGCCTTTGATATGATAAGCAGGCACCATTTTTTTGACGTGACGTACCACGGCATTGACAATAAAGCCCTTGAGCGGACTCATCATATCACCCATTGAGGCAACTACGACATGATCGACGAGGTCTTGGCCGATATCTTCATAAGTTTTGGCAAAGTTCTCAAGCAAAATCAAAACTTTGGTATCTGAATCTGTTAACTGATGTGACAGCTCTTTGCTGGTATAAAGTGGGTTGACGTTGACCAATGTCATACCAGCACGTAGCACCCCTAGCACCGCAACTGGTAGCTGCAAAATATTAGGCATCATTACTGCCACTTTATCGCCTTTTTGTAGTCCTAATGACTGAAGGTAAGCGGCAACTTGTTTACTATAGAGATCCAACTCTTCGTAAGACAGCTTAACATCCATACAGACAAACGCCGTTTTGCCTGCATGATTGATAAAGTTTTGCTCAATGATATCAATCAATGAGGTGTTGGCTGGCGGCATATCAATATCATACTGAATGCCAAGTTTTTCGTATGTTTTGAGCCATACTTTGTCGTTGCGACGAATCAGGTTACCTTGATCTTCCATAATCTTTTCTCTCCTAGTAATAATACATTACCGTCAGCTCATGCAAATCACAGTGTGATAAACAGACGAAAAACCAGAGCGCAGTCTCACCATCATGATGACAAGCGAGGCTGCGATATAGTCGTAAGGTGATGAGCAAACAATGTAGTGGTAAATAGCCCTTTGTTCATTAACATACACACTTTATATAGACTACTCAATACAAAAGATTGTTATACGAGTTCTCAAACTGGCTTGACGGCTGATATTTTCATTAATATCAATTATTTATACCAACAAAAACTGGTCATGTCACTGAATTTTACCCACAGTATCTCTTTTATTTTAGACACAATATTTACATAATAAAACTGCCTTCGCCTGTGCTCTCGAGGGCATCAGCTGGCCCAGTGAGCGGCGTAAAGTTACAGTAAGCTCCCTCTTCTCTTTGTCGCTGCTCGGTTTAGCTGCGCTGGTTCTGTCACTAATTCGGCACTGTCACTCTAAGATATTTATTAAAAACAAATGTTAGTTTTACTATACTTAACTTTATCTATAAAAGCCACGTACGGGGACATGGTAAGTAAAGTCTATAAAAGCCAGTATAAGCACGTCATGAGCTGTCGTATATTCTGATACATGTCTTTTTAATTGGATCAATATCCTTTACGATAGCACTATCTTATTTTTGCATAAGTATCGCGCCCAACCTAAATGAGCATACGGTGCAGTTCACATTCATACTATGCCTGACTATATAAACCATACTAATTAAAAACTCATAAGCGAAGTCTATTTTATGTCTGATGTTATTGATCCTACTGTTGCCCCAATCATTCCTAATGAGCCGATGGATACTCGCTCAGTGGCAGAGTTCACTGAGCAGGCCTACCTCAATTATGCCATGTACGTCATCATGGATCGGGCGCTACCAAATATCGCTGACGGCCTAAAACCTGTTCAGCGCCGTATTGTCTACGCCATGAGCGAGCTTGGGCTAAAATCCTCTGCTAAGGCAAAAAAATCTGCACGTACGGTCGGTGATGTGCTCGGTAAATACCATCCACATGGTGACAGCGCGTGTTATGAAGCCATGGTATTAATGGCACAGCCGTTCAGCTATCGCTATCCGCTTATCACGGGTCAAGGTAACTGGGGTAGCCCTGATGATCCTAAGTCCTTTGCGGCCATGCGTTATACCGAAGCCAAAATGTCTGCTTATGCCAACACCCTACTTGCAGAGTTGGGACAAGGCACGGTCGATTGGCAAGATAACTTTGACGGCACGATACAAGAGCCAACCACTCTACCCGCTCGCCTGCCCAATATTTTATTAAACGGCACTACAGGAATCGCGGTTGGCATGGCAACTGACATTCCGCCGCATAACCTTAACGAAGTGGTACGTGCTGCTATTCGTTTATTAAAAAATCCTGAGCTGTCTGTTAAGCAGCTTACCCAGTCAATACCAGCACCAGATTTGCCAACGCCAGCTGAAATCATCACTAGCAAAAAAGACTTGCAGGCGATGTATGAAACAGGGCGTGGAAGTTACAAAATGCGCGCGACTTTTCATATCGACCCCAAAGAGAAGAATTTAGTCATTATTGACGCGCTGCCCTACCAAGTCTCAGGCAACAAAATCCAAGAGCAAATCGCCAAGCTCATGACGGATAAAAAACTGCCTTGGATTACCGATATTCATGATGAATCAGATCATGAGAACGCTTGTCGTATCGTATTAGAATTGCGCTCAACGCGCGTCGATGTCGATCGCGTTATGAGCCATCTGTTTGCTAGCACCGATCTTGAGAGCAACTACCGCGTCAATATGAACATGATTGGCCTCAATGGTAAGCCACAGGTCAAAAATCTAAAAGAAATCTTAGAAGAATGGCTCATTTGTCGCCGCTCAGTCGTCACACGCCGTCTGCAATATCGTCTTGATAAAATCGATAAGCGCTTGCACGTCCTTGCAGGTTTGCTAATTGCGTATCTCAATATCGATGAAGTCATACGTATCATTCGTGAAGAAGACGATCCAAAAGCAACATTGATGCAGGACTATAACCTGACTGATATTCAGGCCAATGCTATCTTGGATATTCGTTTGCGTCAGTTGGCAAAGTTAGAGGAAATTGAGCTACGCCGCGAGCAAGATGAACTCGCTGCCGAACGCGCCACCATCCAAGAGTACTTGGACAATCCAGACAGTCTCACCAATCTGATGATTGAAGAGCTCACCGCCGATATGAAAGAACACGGCAATGAGCGTGTGTCGCCATTAGCAGAACGCGAAGAAGCACAAGCATTAAAAGAGTCAGAACTCGTACCGAGCGAGCCGGTCACCGCTATCCTATCGAAAGCGGGCTGGATTCGCGCGGCCAAAGGCCATGATGTTGATGCCGCTGGTATGAGTTATCGCTCAGGGGACAGTTATCAAGCGCACGTGCGCGGCAAGTCCAATGAGAAAATTTACGTCCTCGATAGTACAGGACGTAGCTATAGTATTGATACGCACAACCTTGCCTCTGCGCGTGGTCAAGGCGATCCCCTGACCAGTGTGTTAAAACCACCAGCAGGTGCCAGCTTTGAGCAGCTATTGACTGGTGCTGACGATCAACGCATCATTCTTGCCAGCTCGCAAGGTTATGGCTTTATCAACACCCTTGTTAATTTAGACAGCAATCAAAAGGCAGGCAAGAATGTCATTAACCTCGCTGCCGATAGTCGCCTGCTGTCTGTCGCTCGTATCGACGCGCCAGTAAAAACGGCGGATAACACTGACGACGAGACCACCAAGTTAGAGATAACGCCTGACCATGTCGCAGTGGTAACCAATGCCGGATATCTACTAATATTTGCCCTCGATGATTTGCCCGAACAGGCTCGCGGTAAAGGAAACAAACTGATTAAGCTGAAAGATGATGAAGAAGTGCTGGCTATTACGCCACTTAGTTTACAAAACAGCCTCGTCATTACTGCTGGCAAACGCCACGTGACACTCAAGCCAAATGACTTGGCTAACTATACGGGCACTCGCGGTAATCGCGGCGGACAGTTACCACGAGGCTTTCAGAATGTAACGAGTGTTGAGGTTGGGTAGTTTTGGTCTCTCAAGTTTGATCAAGCTAGATTAAAACCCAGCTATCACGCATCAAAAAGCCGCCCATACACAATGTATGGGCAGCTTTTTTGTACTAATAAAGGTTTGTATTACCAAGAACAAAAATTTGTACTACAGCAGAAAAATGTCTGGCCATATTTGAATATTAAAACTAAGAGCCACCAAAACTAGAAACGATTAAAAGTAGAGTGAAAAAACACAGTTGTAGCGAACAGATACGCTCCATTTACATATCGTTAAGCAGTTCATCTGTGAACAGCGCATCCATAAAACTTGTGATTCGATCTTTCGGCATTAGGTAGGGATTAAAGTCAGTACCTGCCGAAAAATGTCTGAGGGTATGTGCTTCATATTCAGGAGTTGATGCTAAGTATCTGATCAAAAATCCATCCCATTTACGTGTCTCTACCTCTTTAATATCTACAACATGGATAAAAAGATGTGGACGTTCCGTGATAATCCTCGTTATCAGCTCGTTGACATCAAGTCTTGAACCTTCAATATTTTGAATAATATAGTTGTCGTTGATGGCCAGTGCTGAGGTTATACCGCTTTTCTCGTTGTTTCGTCTTGCTATCTCAAAAGTACGGGCCATTTTCACGCCATTATCTTTTTCGCGGTTTTTGCCAATATACGTTAGACTGGTGAGAATGTGAGCACCGTTTTTATTTCTCTCGTCTGAAATCATTCCCTTCTCTCTTCTAAATTAGAATTCAATAAATCTACGCATAAGGTATCTAATTAAAAATCCATTTAACTTAAGATACTATTTAAGAATTACCCTAATCAATAGCCCCTTATTTTTTTGTTATATAGTTACTAATTAATAACCTTAAGTTATTAATTCTCGAAGACCCATCTTGTATTTTTATTCTAATTCCACTCAAAAAAATCTAAAAACAGCATCTATAATATCTTTCTCTGAGAGTTCTGTAGCGAGAACAACTCATCAACTCTTTCTTCACAAACCTTTTCAGTCATTATGTCGTTATAATTTTTTTTGATCTGCAAAAATCTCATGTAAAAAGTTCTCAATCTGACTACTTCTCATAAGGTAAGGGTTATAGTCAGCACCTGTCGAGAAGTTTTTCAAAGCATACAATTCATCTTCATTACTTGACGTTAAATGTTTGATTAAAAAACCATCCCATTGGCGTGATTCTATTTCTTCTATGTTGATAATGTTAGGAAAAATAGTTGGATGCTCGTCGAATATCTTGTGCAAGGCAGTATAGTCAATCAATATTAAAAGTGGTACAAGGCAGACGAGTGCAAGTACTACAGTAGTAGGCTAAACGAGTCTAACGCTGTAACACTTTAATAGTGGTTCGACTATACTGATAGCAGGTCTTGTTCCCTGAAAGCTTTGGACAAAATAGCCTTCACTGATAACTAAAGCTGAAACGATGCCGTTTTCTTCGAAATACCTTCTCCAATACTCAAGTGCACGAGTCAACTCGATGCCTGAGTCTAGATCGACATTTCTGGCGATATATGTCATGTTGATAAGAATGTGCTCGCCATTTCTTTTTTTGTTCTCTGAAGCATGGCTTGTCGTTGTATGCATAAGAAACCCTATTTGCAAAATACTTATCTAAATTAAGATACACTTTATTATAAAATATAATCAATGAAATTGTTACGTTTTGACCGAATTTTTACCATCTATTATTATTTTTTAAATTGTGACATGACCTTTTTGATGAGATAGGACACCAGTATTTACTGCCGCGAATTTTACTACAAATGTTGGTGAAAACTGTGTGATTGTATTATTCTAATAGCTCAAAAGCCTAATCTATATCTGACTATAATTACTATTTTTTAATCCCAAAATAGCAATAACCAAGCTTTCATTGATCGAAAATCTCGAGTTTTCAATGTTTTGAATAAAATAATGATCCTTAATGACAAGCGCTGAAGTGATATTGCTTTTTTCGGTATTTTTTCGTGCCGTCTCAAAGGTACGAGTCAGCTTTATGCCATTATCTTTCTCACGATTTTTACCGATATATGTGAGGCTAACCAGAATATCTACACCGTCTTTATCTCCCTCCTCCAAAACTTCAGTACCAGATTCTGAGATGTAATCAATAACTTTATGCATAAAAGATTCCAATGATCAAAAGCCACTTTAAATTAAGATATCCTTTACTCTAAAGTACAATCAACAACATTTTGTATTTTTTAGTAGGTTTTTACCCGTTATTACTATTTTCTAGAGAGGCAACGTTGCAGTTTCAATAAGATAGCGTACTCATACTCCTATCGCTACATCGTAGTACTATAGTCAATCAATACTAAAAGTGGTACAAGGCAGACGAGTGCAAGTACTACAGTAGTAGGCTAAACGAGTCTAACGCTGTAACACTTTAATAGTGGTTCGACTATACAGATTTTGATACATTCAGTGCGGTAGTCTTGTCTGATAAAAAATGAAGCTGAACTATTTTTCGCTATAACACTAATTCAGCCCCAAAATAGGAATCACCAAATCTTCTTCATCAGTGAGGTGTTGCGACAGTAACTCACTTGCATCCATTAAGCGCTGATGCAATTGCTCAACCAGCGCTTTATCTTCAGTATTGCTTGATGCTAGCCTGCTATTTAGCACTTGCAGCTCATTAAGTAGTGTATCTAAATGCACATGATCACGATCTAATATCTCAAACCCTGCTTTTAGTTGAGGGTACATGCGCATGAACTGCGGAAAGTAGCCTGTATCTTCAATATTATGGTGCTGATGTAATTTAAAAATATATTGATTAATCCGTGGTGAGATTTGTGAGCGGTATTCTAACCATTCAATATCACCAGCATGATAGGCATCACTGATTTGGATAAGAACGTGTTGGCGTTTACGTATGTCAGCGTGAATACTTAGCCAAAAAGATGTCTTATAAACATAGTCGTTACTGAACCATTGATCTGGTGGCAGTTTGTCATACAAAAATAGCCATTCTGATTGTAATCGGCTCTCAGGGTGACGTGGCATAGACGCATCGAGCGTGTTATCTGCTATGGCATCATGATTTGATTTTGGGGTAGAAGCAGTCATAATCTTGTCCCTATAAATTATTTTGCTTATTCAATTTTCTCTATAAGTGCTTGAGTCGTTATCAATAAACCCTCTTTAAAGAACTTAGCTCAGAAAACGACATAGTAATTTATTAGATAAAATTCATTAGATGAACTAAAAAATATTTAATTTAAGTGTAGTCTATATATAGTCTAAACATAGAATATCAACGGTATCTTCGGTAATACGTTAGCAATTTTATGAATCATCAAAGTGAATAGCGTAAGACCCATGCGTTACACAACCTAGTCAAAACCATCCTCATTTTTGGCTAATGAGCCTGTAGGATAAGACGAATAATAAAGTCGCTCAGGCATTAGTAATCAGCTACTATTACCTTTAGTAGCAGCGCTTAAAATGTAGAGGATCATCATGTTTATCGAAGATAAAATTGCTCAAGAAAGTATGAATACCAAAGTTTCTACACCTAAAATCATCTTTTTCGATATCGATGATACCTTGAGTCGCAGCGGCGTCATTGCCGAACATAATAAAGCAACCCTTGAGCAACTGGCAGACACTGATATCAAGCTGGTGATTTCAACTGGGCGCTCCAAGGCCATATTGCCTGAGGATATCTTAGCATTGCTTGATGCAGATATATTGGATGCCATTATTTGTATGAATGGACAGTATAGCTTTGATAAAAAGGGCCGAATCAGCCACTATCCATTGTCAGATGAGCAAACAGATAAAATCGTGCGTCTTTGCCAGCAGAGCGACTTGATTCATAAGTTTGACTCTGCTACTCATATCGCATGGTCAGATGAAAACGACCGTTTGCGTGAATTCAACGCTGTCACACCCAACTCTATTCTTGACCCTGAGTATTACAAGTCAAATATCGTCTATCAATGCTCAGTATTTTTTAATAATCAATTCGATAAAATGCAGGACATCGATTTTGCGCAGTATGATTTAAAGCTGGTACATTGGCATCAAATCGGTGCAGATATTTTGCCAGTAGATGCTTCAAAAGCGCGCGGCATCAAAGATGTCTGCGAATACTATGCGGTCGATGTCAGCGAGTGTATGGCGTTTGGCGATGGTATGAATGATTTAGAAATGTTTGATTTGGTGGGGTTTGCGGTTGCGATGGGGGATGCTCAGCCCGCTCTGATAGAACGAGCTGATTTTGTCACTGGTACGATTGAAGAGTATGGTATCCAAGCCGTGCTTGAGCAGTTCTACACTGCCGCGTCCACCAAATAAAAACCTTGCTTGAGCCTATATCAAGTACCCGTTAGCTTTTTGCTAAGGCATCGTCAAACCACCATCAACCGCGATGGACTGACCGGTGATAGCCACGCTCAAATCAGACGCCATGAGTAGTACAGAGTTAGCAAAGTCGGCAACTGAGGTGGCTTGACGCAGCGGCGTGGTGGTAGCGATATAGTCAAAGACTTCCTCAGTCGTGAGGCTGCTAGCATCGGTAGTCTTTAACAGGCCGCCTGCTAATAGGTTTACGCGAATGCCGTGCGGACCAAGCTCGCTAGCTAGATTGCGCGTGAGCCCCAGCAGCGCCGATTTGGCGGTCGTATAGTCATAATAAGTCACGACAGGATTGTAGACAAGGTTGGTTGAGATATTAATGATTTTACCCATCTGCTGCGCTTTCATCTGTGGCAATACCGCTTGTACAGTGTTGACCGCGCCTTTGACGATACCGTCGATTTGCTGAGAAAAATGCGCCCACTGCACGGTCTCGATGCTAGTATTGTCAGCACTAGGGTCAAATTGATAGTGTGGCAATGCATTATTGACCACAATATCGATACGACCATGACGGCTAATAACTTCAGCCGCCATGGCCTTTACCTGCTCAAGCTTGGTGACATCCGCCTGATATACGAACGCCTGCCCGCCTGCTGCCATGATATCAGCCACTACCGTCTCAGCCGCCTCTTTACTGTTGAGGTAATTGACACAAACGATTGCGCCAGCTGTTGCCATTTGCTGAGCAATTTGTGCACCAAGTCCACGACTGGCGCCAGTGACGATGGCGACTTTGTCCGTAAGTAATGCTGGTATAGCGACAGGTCTGTTAGTAGAGGTACTTTGAGTCATCACGCGGTATCCTTTATTATTGTGGTATGGTTCATTGAGAGCCAAGTGCTTTTTGCGATTTTGCGCTTGAGCCTACGTTTATAGTAGCATGGTTATATCACCTCATTGCCCAGCACCTTGTGAGCAGTTTTTTAGAAATTCGACTGATTATCATCTGTGTTCAAATCAGCTGTTATGACAAATTTGATTTGTCTCATGAGCGCTATGTATGCGCATTACGACATATTGTCTTAGTAATAGCCCTTTAAATTGTGCAAAGTGATAACCATAATAGTGTTATTAGCGACATTAGGCATTAATTGCCTTATCATTTTTATCCGCATCTTTGATTTGAATTGTCTTTATTTAGGAGAGGTATTTTGACCCATTTATCATCGTTCCATTCAAGCAGCCCGGCACGCTTTGGACGTATGCTGCCAAAAGCATTACTAGCAGCCACTGTTGGCTTGGCATTATCCAGCTGTAGCAATTCTGACAATGCGGCAGATGCTAGCGCTGCTGCGAGCAATGAGACGCTTAATCTGTATAACTGGTCAGAGTACATGCCACAAGAGATTTTGGATGGTTTTGAGGAAGAAACTGGTATCACGGTCAATTACACAACGTTTGATTCCAACGAAGCCATGTACGCCAAACTCAAATTGCTTGATGATTCTAGCCAGTATGATTTGGCCATTCCATCGACTTATTATGTCGAAAAAATGGCCAAAGAAGGGTTACTGCAAGAGTTAGATAAGTCTAAATTAAGTAACTTTAAAAACCTCGATACGTCATTTACCAACACCAAAGTCGATCCTGACAATAAATACTCTATACCGTACATGTGGGGTAGCACCGGTCTTGCGATCAATGGCGATAGTGTCGATCCTGCAACTGTGAATAGCTGGAACGACCTATGGGATCCTAAGTACAAAGGTCAGGTGATGCTTACCAACGATGTGCGTGAAGTGTTCGGTATGGCGTTACTGACGCTAGGCTACTCGGGCAACAGTAGCAATCCTGATGAAATCAAAGCGGCTTACGACAAGCTTACAACGTTAATGCCAAACGTCAAAACGTTTAACTCTGATGCGACACGTATGCCGTACATCGAAGGTGAGACGTCTCTTGGCATGACGTGGAATGGCGAAGCAGTCATGGCGAATGACGAAGGTCTAACGAGCCTGGCTTATAAATACCCAACTGAAGGCGCTATCTTGTGGATGGACAACTTTGTCATTCCAAAAAATGCCAAACAGGTTGATGCAGCACATAAATTTATTGATTACTTATTGCGTCCTGAAAACGCCAAAATCGTGAGTGAAGAAATTGGTTATGCCTCACCAAACCAGGCAGCACGAGAGCTGATGGATGAAAGCGTTCGCAACAATCCAACGATTTACCCATCTAAAGACGTGTTAGCCAAAGCGGAATTCCAAGAAGATGTGGGCGATGAAGCACTACAAGTGTATCAACAATACTGGGATAAGCTAAAAACGGGGCGCTAATAGCCATGGTTTAATACCTTTAAAATAAAGTAAATCTTTAAGAAAAAACGCTGATCCTAAATGGTCAGCGTTTTTTTGTGCGTTATAAATGCAAATCTGTCTCGCCGCCCTGCTCTTTCATCCGGCGCTGCTCACGGCGCTGATAACCCAGCCCAGATGCAGCAAACCAGTGTGGCTTAGAGGTTTGTAACAGATCACTCAATTGCTGCAACTGGGTTTGCAACGTCTGTGTTAACCAAAAATACCCCTGCCACTCAAATGCTAAGTGCTGCACACTTGGATATTCTGACACAGCAATACGAGTAATCGGGCGAAACACTTCATCGCTTGGACTTCGGAGTACCGCCGCCATATGCTGCATGGCTTGCGTCAATTCGTGCTGATAATGCATCAGTAACACATGGTTTTCTTCATCAATTTCGATATTCGCCAAACGCGGAGCAGCACTTAATAATAAATCAATCGTTCCGATAATATTACGATGGGTACGCTGAATGGTCTCTAGCGTCTCTTTTTCGATTCCTGACTCACTTGCTGTCGCAGCGATATGTGGACGCACAGCCAGCAGGCGTTTGTTGATCTGCTGTAGCGCTGTTACCAACTTCCTATCAACGGGTACTTCTTTAATAGGAAAGGCGATTGGGTTTGATTTTTGAGTAGCATTGTCCATTACCCCATCCGCTGCATCAATATGATGACCCACGCCAGCATAGAGACTGCTACAAGCGTCAAGATTACTACTCAATAAAAACCGCCACATCAACGTTGATTTGAGCGGTAAAATCAGCGTCACTGCTACCGAAACACCTGTACCCAGTAAGATATTTAGCGCGCGGTAGATGCCATCTTGACCGATGCTGTTGTGACCCAAGTCAGAGACAATCATCAACATAGTGATACCCGTTAGCAGCCCTGTATATCCGAGCTTTCTGACGGCTAAATAGCCAATGATGCCGCTTAATATACCGATAAGTGCATAATCGATCCATAGCCATGCACCTGCATTTTGAATGAACCACAGCACCCCAAGGGCCGTACCTATGCCTAATAGAGTACCCAAGACACGCTCTTTGGCTTTGGTATAGATAGCGCCTTGATACTGCAATAATCCCAAGATAATAAAAACCGTAATGGTGGTCCACTCACCATGCGGCAGGTTGGTGAGTTTATTGGCCAGTAGCGCCAGTATGACAGCCGTTCCTAAGCGAATGGCGTGCAAGACGTCGGCATGTTGATAGCGAACATAAGGCTCAGTAAATGGAGCAGTAATAAGCTGGTAAAGGGTTGATTTCACGCAAGGCTACTCTTTTTAGTGAATAAACGAGTTTTAGTGGATAAATAAGGTAAACGATAAAGCATATAGGGTACGCAAAAACATGCTAGCAGTCGAGCCTCGATTTACCAAGCATCACTCAAAAAAAACGCCTTTTGTCTGATAAAAGACAAAAGACGTTTACATCACAAACCACTAATAAATCGTGGAATCTAAATCGAGGTAATTATACTTCTAAAAAGTCTAGTATACCTTCTGCTGCTTCGCGGCCTTCCCAAATAGCCGTCACGACCAAATCAGAGCCACGTACCATATCACCACCTGCAAAAATTTTGGGATTCTGCGTTTGGAATTTAAAGGTTTGTTTTTCTGCAGCCAACACTCGACCAGAGCTGTCCATTGCCACTTGCTGCGACTCGAACCAATCAGCAGGACTTGGTCTAAAGCCAAATGCCATAATCACGGCATCACATGGGATAATCTCTTCAGAATTAGGAATCGGCTCAGGACGCTGACGTCCGCGGTTATCTGGCGCACCCAAGTGCGTCGTGACTACTTTTACCCCATTGACCTTACCGTTTAAGCCAATGATTTCAGTAGGCTGGCGGTTGAATAAAAACTCAACCCCTTCCTCACGAGCATTGACTACTTCGCGGCGTGAGCCAGGCATATTTTCTTCATCACGGCGATAAGCACAGACGACTTTTTCAGCACCTTGACGAATACTGGTACGGTTACAGTCCATCGCTGTGTCACCACCTCCTAGTACGACAACTCTTTTGCCTTTAAGGTCGATGTACTCTTCGGCATCTTTTTCCCAGTCATTACAACGGTTGACGTTGGCAATCAGGTAATCTAGCGCATCGTAGACGCCTGTCAACTCTTCACCAGCGAAGCCGCCACGCATATAGGTGTATGTACCCATACCCATAAAGACCGCGTCATACTCAGCCAATAGCTCATCAATGGTGACGTCTGTACCGATCTCTGTCTCTAAGCGAAATTCCATACCCATGTCTTCAAAGATGACACGGCGGTTACGCATGACGTCTTTTTCCATTTTGAACTCAGGAATACCAAAAGTTAATAAGCCACCAATTTCAGGACGTTTGTCAAAGACGACAGGCTTGACACCATTTCTGACCAAGATATCTGCGCAACCAAGACCTGCTGGTCCTGCGCCAATGATAGCAACTTTTTTGTCTGTCCAAACAACTTCAGACATATCTGGGCGCCAGCCAAGTGCAAACGCGGTATCGTTGATATATTTCTCGACATTACCAATGGTCACTGCCCCAAAGCCATCGTTCAATGTACAAGCGCCTTCACACAAACGGTCTTGCGGGCAAACTCGTCCGCATACTTCAGGCAAGGTATTGGTGCGGTGGCATAGTTCAGCCGCTTGGAATATCTGTCCTTCTGTCGCCAACTTTAGCCAGTTAGGAATATAGTTGTGTACTGGGCATTTCCACTCGCAGTACGGGTTACCACACTCAAGACAACGATGCGCTTGCTGAGCAACAGCTTCGTTTTCAAAAGGTTTATAAATCTCAACAAACTCTGTTGAGCGCGTTGCAATGTCTTTTTTGGTTGGATCAAATCTCGGTACATCTAAAAACTGGAAGTTATTTTCTAAGCGTGTTGCCATGGTGCTATCTCTTTTATATAAGGCTCTTTTGCAGTGGTGGCGACAGTCATGCGATGTGTTGTTTGTCTAAAATCAAAGACATATATCACTGCTGTCACGTACCTGCTGAAAACCTGTGAGTTAAAACGTCTCTAAAAACGGAACGCTGGCTACCCTAATTAAAGTCATTGTCGATTTCTCAATACGATCTCTTAAGAAAATCGATTGACACGACCGACAATGACAAATCGGCTATTGTGGGTCGGCCATGGTAGTTTTAAGAAGACTTGCAATGTTCGCCGCTTTTGGCTTCACCAAATAGAATTTACGAACATAGTGCTCAAAGTCGTCCAATATCGTCTGACCCCACGCACTGCCTGTTTTATCTACATGAGCTTCAATCACTTGTTGTAAGTGAATGCGATGCTCTTCTGTTTGCTCGCTTGAGATACGGTTGAGATCGATCAGTTCATGATTGCAACGATCAAAGAAGTCACCTTCCATGTCGAGTACATAAGCAAAACCACCCGTCATACCAGCGCCGAAGTTGAGCCCAGTACGGCCAAGAATCGTGACGATACCGCCCGTCATATATTCACAGCAATGGTCACCTGTACCCTCAATGACTGCATGCGCACCAGAGTTACGGACGCCAAAACGCTCACCTGCGGTCCCAGCAGCATATAACTTACCGCCCGTTGCACCATATAGACAAGTATTACCGATGATGGCGGTTTCTTGTGCCGTAAAGTTTGAGTCTTTAGGTGGATAAATGACAATCTCACCGCCAGCCATGCCTTTACCCACATAGTCATTGGCATCGCCTTCAAGCTCGATATTTAAGCCGCCAGCATTCCACACGCCTAAACTTTGCCCTGCAGTACCTGTCAGGCGAAGCTTGATCGGCATATCGCTCATGCCAAGGTTGCCCCATACTTGTGCAATCTCACCAGAGATACGAGCACCAATAGAGCGGTCACAGTTGCCAACGAAATAGCTATAATCGCCGCCTGAGCCTTGGCGAATATTAACGAGCATATCGCGAATCATCTGCTCAGCGAGCAAGCCTTTATCAAACGGCTCGTTACGCTCCACCTGACACGTTTGGGCTTTGCCCACACTGGCTGGGTGACTAAATAGCAATGGCGTTAAATCAAGATGACGCTGCTTGTCCGTATTACCTTCTAAGATATCTAGCAAGTCAGTACGACCGACCAGCTCTTCCATACTACGAACTCCTAGCGCTGCTAACCATTCACGTGTTTCAGTCGCCACAAATTTAAAGAAATTAATCAGCATTTCTGCTTCACCAATGAAATGCTCATCGCGTAGCTTGGCTTTTTGGGTAGCAACCCCTGTTGGACAATTATTTAAATGACAGATACGAAGGTACTTACAACCAACCGCAATCATCGGCGTAGTACCAAAGCCAAAGCTCTCTGCACCAAGAATGGCAGCCTTGACGACATCCAATCCTGTTTTTAAACCACCATCGGTCTGAACACGTACCTTATCACGTAATCCATTCACTCGTAGAGACTGATGGGTTTCAGCCAGACCTAGCTCCCATGGCGAGCCTGCATGATGGATAGACGATAGCGGAGATGCTGCTGTACCACCATCATAACCTGAGATCGTAATCAAATCGGCATAGGCTTTTGCAACGCCTGTCGCGATCGTACCAACACCCGGACGCGACACCAATTTAACCGATACCAATGCATCTGGATTGACTTGCTTCAAATCAAAAATCAGCTGCGCCAAATCTTCGATAGAGTAAATATCGTGATGCGGCGGCGGTGAAATCAAGGTCACGCCTGGCACCGAATAACGCAAGCGCGCAATCAGCGCATTCACTTTACCACCAGGTAGCTGACCACCCTCGCCCGGTTTTGCGCCTTGAGCGACCTTAATCTGCATGACTTCTGCTGAGCGCAGATATGCAGGTGTCACGCCGAAACGACCAGAGGCCACTTGCTTGATCTTTGAGTTACGCAACGTGCCATAACGCGCAGGATCTTCACCGCCCTCACCAGAGTTTGAACGTCCACCGATAGTATTCATCGCCATCGCAATTGACTCATGCGCCTCAGGAGACAGCGCACCTAGTGACATGCCTGCTGAGTCAAAACGCGTCAAAATCTCAGAGATATCCTCAACATCATCGACATCGATACTGTTGTCAGTCTTTAATTGCAACAAGTCACGTAAGGTCGCCACTGGGCGGCTATTGACTAGATTGGCATAATTCTGATAATTCTCATAATCGCCCGTACGTACTGCCGTATGCAGGCTGTTGATCACGTCAGGGTTAAAGGCATGGTACTCTTTATTGAAGACAAATTTGAGCAAACCGCCCTGATCTAGTGGCGCACGACGCTTAAATGCGTTGGCAGCCAGTTGCGCTTGGTCAGCGGCAAGATCTGCAAAGGTAGCGCCTTTGATACGGCTTTGTACGCCTTTAAAACATAGGCTCACGACCTCTTCAGACAGACCAACTGCTTCAAACAGCTGCGCACCGCGATACGACACAATGGTAGAGATACCCATTTTTGATAAGATTTTTAGCAAACCTTTATCCAAGCCTTTGCGGAAATTAACGCGAGCTTGAATCGGATCACCAAGCAACTCACCAGTCGCCACCAAGTCATCGATGACATCATATGCCAGATATGGATACACACAAGTTGCACCAAACCCGATCAATACCGCGACTTGATGCGAATCGCGTGCAAGACCTGTCTCAATCACCAAGTTAGCATCGGTACGGATACCTTCTGCAATCAGATAATGATGTACGGCTCCTGTGACCATGATGGCATTGGCAGGTACTTTTTCTGCATCGATCTCTTTATCAGACAGTACGATCAAGGTATTGCCCGAACGGATTTTATCTGCCACTTCTTCGCAAATAGCAACGATAGCATCAGATAACTCTAAAGTACGGTCATAGTTCAGATCGATACGAGCCATCTTGAATGCTGGATCATCCAAGGTTTCAAGCTGCTGCATCTTGCTGGCTGACAAGACTGGTGATGACAAAATAATACGGTGAGCATCTCTTGCTGATGGCGCAAACACATTAGTCTCAGCACCTAGGCAAGTTTGTAGTGACATCACGATTGATTCACGTAATGGATCAATTGGCGGGTTGGTCACCTGTGCAAATTGCTGACGGAAAAAATCACCGACATGGCGGATTTGCTGCGATAGTACTGCCATTGGCGTGTCATCACCCATCGAACCTACTGGCTCTTGGCCGTTTTCAGCATTAGGACGGATGATCTCTGTACGCTCTTCATTGGTGATGTGATACATCTTTTGTAAAGCTTTTAGCTTGTCGCCACGGCACGCTTGCGCTGCTAAGGTTTCTTCTAAGCGCTCATCATCACGGACACGTGTCGCTTCTTCACGCAGCCACTTTCGATACGGATGCGCATTTTTTAGCAACGTTGCAACAGCAGTCGTATCCATCACTTGACCTGTCAACGTATCAATAACCAGCATTTGACCTGGGCCGACACGACCTTTTGCCAACACATCTTGTGGTGAGTAGTCCCAAACACCAACCTCTGATGCAACCGTGATATAACCGTTCTTGGTGGTCACCCAACGTGACGGACGCAGACCGTTTCTATCGAGCATACAGACGGCATAGCGTCCATCTTGGATCACAAGCCCTGCAGGACCATCCCACGCTTCCATATGCTGCGAATAAAACTCATAAAACGCTCGCAAATCCATATCCATGCTATCGACGTTCTGCCACGCTGGTGGCACCAAAATCGACATCGCATGGAACAAATTCATACCACCAGACATTAGCACTTCAAGCATGTTATCTAGGCTTGATGAATCAGAACCTGTACTGTTTACAAGCGGCGTCAATTCATTCAAGTTCGGCAGTTTGTCTGATTTAAGCTTTGGCGTGCGTGCTTTAGACCAGTTGCGATTACCTGTAATGGTATTCAATTCACCATTATGAGCCAGATAACGGAACGGCTGTGCCAAAGGCCAACGCGGCAAAGTATTGGTGGAGAAACGCTGATGGAAAACCACGATATGTGACGCCAAGCGCTCGTCTTGAAGATCCAAGAAAAATGCTGGCAGGTCTGATGGCATGACCAAACCTTTATAAATAATGGTCTGGCAGCTTAATGAACATACATAAAACAGCTCGTCATCTGTCAGGCGCTGCTCTGCTTTTTTGCGTGCAACAAATAGCTTACGGTTGAAATCTTCAGCAGCCAAGTCATCTGGCGCATTGACAAATACCTGCTTAAAACCTGGTAATGTCTCACGGCCGATCTCACCCACAATACTCAAATCAAGTGGCACATCACGCCAGCCAGCGACTTCTAATCCTTGAGCGGTAATCTCATCGCTCAATACTTGCTGGCTATGCTTGGCTTTATCATCATCCAAATTGACGAACACCATACCAACAGCAAAGTTGTCTGTGATTGCGAATTGCTGCTCATCAGCGATCTGTTTAAAGAAGTCGGTAGGCGTCGCTAATAGTAGACCGCAACCATCACCAGTTCTACCATCTGCCGCCACACCACCACGATGTGTCATGCAACTTAAACTATGAATGGCGGTTTTTACCAAATTATGGCTGGCTTCACCCTTAATATGAGCAATTAGACCAAAACCGCAATTATCAGAAAAATCATCTGGCGTGGCCAGGTGTGTTTGCGAGGAAATCATTGACATAGCTTGTCCTTTTAAGTAGACGGGCAACTTACATCTCCAATGCGGAGCATAAGCTGGTACCCGTAAGCAGAACGGGCTGATAGTGGATATTCGGATAGTTGAATTAGTAAATGGTGCGAGGCTCAATCAACATCATGCTCTAAAAGCAAGTAACCCTTTGACCCTCTTGGTCATTAGGTAATGTCGTGACATATGCGTCGTATATTAAAGACAGTGAATGACAGCCCTTTGAAACAGAGTAATTTATACCCCTAAATGCCAATTGCCCAATCAGTAATACGTTATGTCGTTCGTTTAAGCATCGTGTGTTATGTCGTTATATCTAGCAATGAGAGCTGGACATCCAACCATTTAATAACCGTGCATGTGGTTCGTCTTGAATATCTGACGCTCTGTATTCAAGCGCCTTATTCACTCTAAAAAGAGTGACAATAAGAGAGGTTGCGTCACTTACAATGATCTTGATGTCGGTTGTAAGTAGCCGCGCTTGAGACAACAAATTTCAGTAATAAACTCTATAAATGATAGATCTATCACTAAATGCTTGTTTAATAATAGTTTTTTACGATAACTATACAGAACGTCGCCCACAGTTATATTAGTTAATGATTCACAAAAAATCTAGTCTTTTCTATCGATTCATCAGCCATAATTTGTATAAGGTCTCATTACTATTGGTTATAGGACGATTAAAAACCTATTAGAAATATAATATAAAGCGCCTATGTTAGGGTTACCTGAGGCAATGGATGATATCTGTCTACCTTGAATACTTTGCCCCAAAATAGCGACAGTAGCCACTAATATATTAAAAAAACGAAGTATAAAAAAAACCCACTAACCAATTAGCTAGTGGGGTTTTCAATAACAGAAAATGCGTATCAGTTGCTTTTGTCCTCTATTAACGACTTGATACTGTCACTATTATTTTTAGGCGCATTATTATTTTTAGGTGCATTTGCATTACTATTTGCCCCATTGTTGCCCGTATTGGGCGGTTTTGGCGCAGGTATAGCGGGTGGTTTTTTAGCGGTGCTATTATCTGCACCTGCTGTTGACGGCTTTTTATTTTCCTGCTTGGAGTTGTTGGTATTACTTTGCGTTTGACTTGATGCCTCATCAGTTGATTGTGGCTCATTACCAACTGTGCGCTCTTCTGTGACAGATAATGTTTCAGAGGTATCTGCAGATTGACGGATGCTTTCTACTGGGGCGCTATCGTTAGAGGAACGTTGACTATCGCGACTCGTATTAGTGTTAGCGGCTTCTTGCTCATTAGCCGTATTGTTGACTGCTTGCGCTTGCTGACGTACTGGTATTTCACGCTTAGTCGGTTTTAGATTGACAGCGCGCGTGCGCTTCGTACTTAAGTCTTTTACTGGATCAGGACGCTCGTAGTTATCGATAATACTTACGTATCGATTGATCTCCTCCGGTAGTACACGTACATTGGCAGGCAGTTTAAAATCTGTGAGCTTTGCTGCCCCAACGGCCTCCTGTGGACTACTCATGATTCCGTAAGTCAGTATATAACGGACTTGATTTTCACTATCAAGATAGCGGAAATAAGCGAACTTATCACGATCTTCACGGCCTTCTAAATAACTGACAATCACGTCATTTTCAGCGACATTCATCACCTGCACGGTCCACTTACCCTTGTTGGCAAGTAGATAGCGCTTGTCTTTAAACTCGTCAGGATAATTACGCAAGTCACGGACAGTCGTATCAAAACTAATCGGCTGTACATCGGTATCCAGCTCGTGAAGCGACTCGATTTTTAATGGTTGCTCAAACTCATCAGCCAACATTTGCGGTGCTGATACTGGTTCGTTTTCAATTTTGGCACCCATCGCTGGCGTTTGGCTTAGCATCCAGACTAACGCTGTCACAACACCTAATAGTAACGTCGCGACCAGCCAGATCAGGGCTTGACGACTGTATGATTGGCCAGCGGTACGCGTCTTCGATTTTGATGCTGCCATAGGAATATCCTTGGTAAAAACATATTTAAGAGCATTACATCAATGCTCATTCAAATAGAAGTGCAGTTAGTGCAGCCTATGAATCTGCTGTACATATCAAGTTTTAGTACGAATACTCACTAAAATTTTGATACATTATGCGCTGTGTTGTGACAATACTTCGAGCAACAGATCGTTATCGAAGTCATTGGTCACTACTGCACTCCCTATTGATTTTAACAAAATCAGCCGGATTTGTCCTTGTTTCACTTTTTTATCGTGTCCCATCAAGTCCAGAGCAGTTTGTACATCAATGGCAGGCGGTTTGGTTGGCAGGTTACCTAGCATCAAAACACGCTCAATGCGCTCAACCTCATCAAGGGTCAACCAACCAATTTTTTGGGACAGTTCAGCTGCTTGCATCATGCCCGCCGCTACCGCCTCACCATGCAACCAATTGCCGTAACCTTGATGGGTCTCGATCACATGACCAAACGTATGCCCAAAGTTCAGCAGGGCACGCACACCTGACTCTCTTTCATCTTGAGCGACCACATCTGCTTTGTATTGACAGCAGCGCTTCACGGCTTCGCCAAGTACTGCCAGATCCAACGCCATCATTGCAGTTAAATTCTCTTCAAGCCATGTCAGGAATGCTTCATCCATGATAAGCGCATACTTGATAATTTCAGCGACTCCTGCTGACAGCTCACGTGCAGGCAACGTTTTGAGCGTACTCATATCAGCGAGCACCATTTGTGGCTGCCAGAATGCGCCAATCATATTTTTGCCTTGCGCATGATTGATGCCCGTTTTGCCGCCAACGCTAGAATCGACTTGCGATAATAAGGTCGTTGGAATTTGGATAAAGTTGACCCCGCGCATAAAACTTGCCGCAGCAAAACCTGTCATATCACCTACCACGCCGCCACCAAGTGCGATAAGCGTGACATCACGATTGAAATGCTCTGCCATTAGTGCATCATATATTTGGTCAATGCTTGTCTGGTTCTTATATTGCTCACCATCTGGTAACACGCAAACTTTTACCTTAAACTGCTCTGCTAGCTCGTCTTCTAAAGCTTGCAAATATAGAGGTGCCACGGTATCGTTAGTCACAATCAATACTTGGCAGCCCTTAATATAAGGTGCGACTTGCTTTGCCATACTGCTGTCTTTTGACGTCGCATCTTCAGTAATAATGATTGGATAATCATGACTTTGCGTACGAACTGTTAAGCTATCATGAAACAGTGACGTTGCCATGAGACACTCCTTAAGCATTTATAATTGGGTAAAAGTAGCTGAGTATACCTACCTATCATATCAATAGATAATATCGGTCTACTCTTTATTGTCTTTTGATGTTGTGTCAGTACAATCAAAAAATGCGTTCAGCTGCTGCATTAATTGGCTGACCATATGACGCGGATAAGTGTGACCAGTGGGCATAATAATATGCGCGACCTGACGATATAATGGATCGCGAATACTATATAGATCTTGCAGTATTTTTCTAGGATTAGGCTGTTGTAAAAGAGGCCGTGACTTGTCTTTAGAAGTGCGGGCCATTTGCACATCGACTGGGGCATTGAGATAAACCACGATGCCACGCTGTCTTAAGAACTCTCGGTTTTCAGCAGCCAATACTGCGCCACCGCCAGTTGCCAATACAATTTGGGGGGCTTGAGTCAGCTCATCAATGGCACGTGTTTCACGCTCACGAAAACCCGCTTCACCTTCTTTGGCGAATATCCAAGCAATGTCAGCACCGGTTTGCGATTCGATATACCAATCACTATCTACAAAAGTGCGACCTAACTGCTTGGCCAGTAACTTACCGATCGTCGTCTTCCCCGCTCCCATCGGACCCACTAAAAACACCGACGGCAATTCCTGCACCATAATACTCACTCAGCTAAATTAGCTATCATACAACGTCATTGATATTCTGGCTAGTAATGCGCTGTGATTATTGTTAGTAATATTTAGAGCTTATCGTCCATTAATCCATGCATATAGCTCGCAATATTAAAGAGGCTAAGTTTACGCACAAAAAAAAGTAAGCACTAAGGCTTACTTTTTTAGTGAATAATCAACAAATTTATGATTAATTCAAGCGACTTGTGCCATCATTGATCAATTTTGGTGTGACAAATATCAACAGCTCTTCCTTATTGTTATTGCGCACATCTCTGCGGAATGCACGGCCAATGTATGGTAAATCGCCTAAAAACGGCACTTTTTCCACCTCGTTGCTGTTACGGTTTCTAAAGACACCACCCAATACGACGGTTTGACCGTCTTCTATAGTCACATTGGTGGAAATAGAGTCTTCAGCAATAGCAACTTGACCATCAAGAGACCTAATTGGTGTGCCGTTGGTAATCAGCAATTGCAATCCAATCTTACCATCAGGGGTGATATTTGGTGTCGCCTCTAAACTCAGTGCCGCTTCTCTAAAACTGGTTGTAGTTGCGCCGCTCGCTGAGGCTTCCTGATAAGGAATCTGGGTACCAGAAGAAACTTTTGCGGTTTGCTTGTCGGCCGTCAAAACTTTCGGGGTTGAGATGACTTCACCGCGATTGTCCGCTTGTAATGCTGATAGTTCAAGATCAAGCATCACATCAGATAAACTTAATAGGCCAAAAGCGATACTACCGGCTGGATTATCCACCCCTAAATCAACGTTTAAGTTATCAGGACGGCTGATGTCATATGAAGGATAAGAAACCGTTTGTCCATTGACAGTCGTGGTTTCTACGTCAAAATCTTTTAAGTCCCACAAAGTTTGATCACTACCACCAACCAACAAGCTACGATTATTGGCTGCACCATTTGATAAGATTCCCCAGCGAACCCCAATCTCTTTACTAAAGCTGTCAGTGGCACTAACGATACGCGCTTCAATCATAACCTGACGCACAGGGATGTCAATCTTGCTAATTAAGGTACGAATATTTTCAATGCTATTTGCCACATCTTTGACAATCAAGGTATTGGTACGCTCATCAACTGTTACCGTACCACGATCCGACAACAACGTATTATTGTCATTTCCACGATTTGTAAGTCCGCTCGTGCCCCCTATACCGCTACTACCAGATGAGCCACTTCCTTGAGAAATCAAAGTCAGGACATCTTGTGCTTTTGCATAGCTCAAACGAATATATTCAGTACGTAATGGCGCATAAGATTGAACAGCTTGCTGCGCTTCAAGCTCACGTGCTTCTTGTTCAGCGAGTTCAGTAGAAGGCGCAACCAAAATCACATTACCATTTTCGCGCTTGCCTAGATTTTTACTTTTTAGGATAATATCGAGTGCTTGATCCCAAGGCACGTTGATCAAACGCAAGGTGATGTTACCAGCGACTGAATCACTCGCAACGATATTCATCTCGGTAAACTGCGCTAAAATATCTAACACACTGCGAATTTCAACGTCTTGGAATTCCATAGACAGTGGCTCGCCGCTGTATACTCTCTCCTCAAGTGTCGGCTCACGTAGCAGCTCAGGCTTGCTAATACTAATATTTAACTGATTGCCCGATTGGTAAGCTTGATACTCGTAATCATCAAACATATTAATAGTGATGACACCATTTTGTCCTTGGTTTTTAGTATCGATGCTACTCACCAAACCACTATTAATATTTAATCGACGTAGCAAGTTTCTTGGGACCGTACTGCCTGTTAAACGTACGACAAGCTTATTACCTTGGCGTTGTACATCTACCGGAATGGCTTCGTTGGCAAGTACCATGCTGACGTTACCGCCACCATCATTACCTGCCGAAAAATTGACCGCGCTGAGACCATCATAGCTGTATTGCTTACTCACTTGTGCCGAAGCAAGTTGCGGGTTCAACAGTGGATTAACTCTGACTACCATCGTATCGGCTGGTACTTCGTTTTCTACCACGACGGTATTATTTGTACTGACAGCTGCAACGGGAACCGTGCTGGTCTCAACGATTGGCGTGACGACTGCAGTGGTGGTGATGCCGCTAGAGTTATTAAGGACATCTTGTACAGGGTCACTAGTAATCACTGGACGATCAGGATCTGTAATGGTCAGTAGTAGCTCGTTACCCTCAATCGCTGTTGTATAATTGCCTGATTGCTTGAGGCCAACGATAAGACGCGTCGTACTGTCGCTACTCAACGTGGTGACATCATTGACCATACCGATATTGTATTCGTTGAAACGACTGGCAAGACCGTTTTGTACTTGTTCAAAGTCTAATACCAAGCGGCTAGGATCATCAAGCTCGTAGGCTGCAGGCAATACTGGTAAACCTGTGAACCCCAAACGCATTTGTGTCACTGCTGGTGCAGTTTGCACTACAGACACATTATTGATGCGCTGTGCAGCGTGGGCGCTACTACTGACTGCCACCATGCTGACTGCCAGTGCTGAAATGGCAAAAGCAGAAGAAACGCGGTTGCTCATCATCATTACCTTGTTATTGCGTACTGTCATTATTTATTCCTCAAAAAATCTGCCGACTTAGCTTATAGGGGATACCAGCGACTGGGGTTTTTCAATAAACCCAGCGCGGCTGTCTGGCACAATTTCAATCAAATTGATCTGGGTCGGCGTGATTTCAACAATACGGCCGTCATTCAATCCAAGATAATCACCTACCTTCACACTAGCAACTGAACCATCAGGACGTTGTACCAATGCGTATCGCTGACCTTCAGGCGACACTACTACGCCTCGAAAAACCAGTTGCGATAACTCGTATTGTTCAAGTGGTTCTTTTACACGTGTAATATCTGGGCGCACGCCATCAATAGAAGTGGTAGGACCCTCTACATTCACCAAGCTCGGTGGTAAAAACGGGCTGCGCTGTGAGCTTGCACTATAGACGAAGTCTTCTACTAGTTCAGCTTTGGGTGGTGGTTCGATAGGCTGCGCTGGCTGGTTACGGATGTCAGTCATCGCTTGCTCTGCCATACCGATACGATCCGTACAGCCAGTCATCGCTAGCACTGAGATACTTAAAGTCAACAGCATGGGTAGTTTTTGCATACTCATTAGTTACCTCCTGCATTTGCATCAGTAGCGGCGGCATCACCTGCAGGAGCCGTTTCATCTTCAGGAGTCGCTTCTTTTGAACGATAGGTTTTGGTTTGCAAGACTAGATTAAGCTCAGGTAAAACATCTAAGCTCGGTTGTGGGTTACTCACCTCAAAATCGTGCATGGTGATGATACGAGGCAGTGCTGCAAGGCCACTAATAAAACTACCAAACTGATGATATTCACCTAAAGCAGCAATGCGAATCGGTTGCTCAATGAAAAATTCATTTTCAATCTCAGGTTCGACAGAGATGTCTTGAAAACGAATATTACTACCGACACCTGTCATATTGATACCTTCTACCAGCTCTGACACACGCGTGTCTTTTGGCAACTGGTCTAATAAGGTATTAAACTCCGTTTCCATCTGAACGACCTGTGCTTGATAGGCTTGTAGGTGACGCGCGCGCGATTCTTTTTCACGATAGCTTTCAAGCAAGGTCTGTTGCTGACTTTCAGCAGCATTGATCTCATCGATTTTACTACTAATCGGTAGCGCCCATGATAGGGCCGCTATAAAGGTAATAATAAGACCGATCACCGTCACCTTCACTGGTAACGGCCAGCTGCCATAGTTTTCAGAGTCTAGTGACTCAAAACTGCGACGAAATTCATTAAGATCAAACTGCTTCTTTGGTTTTGAAGCAATTTTTTTGGTCTTGATCAGGCTTTTTTTACGGACAAGTTTCATAACTCCCCTCCCACACCATCTTCCGCAGGGACAGGCGTTTCTGATTGTACTTTAGTCGTCACTACGAACTGTACATAACTGTCTTCAGGATAGACTGGACGCGGTGTCTCACCAGCCGTAGTGACGGTATTATTTAGTACAGGGGCCGCTTCATAAGCGCTAATGTTCTGTTGAATATTGCTAACTGCTGAGTTACCCATCCATTTACTGCTGTCCAAATTACGTATCAGGCTAGATACAATGTTTGGGTTATCAGCCAGACCAGTCAATGTTAATACATCGCCTTCGCGTTTGAGATTGGTTAGATAAAGCGCTGGTGGAATCGCTCTTGCCAGATCATCCCACAAACGTACTGGTACAGGACGCCGACCTTGCAAGTCTTGAATGACCTGCATACGTGAGATAATATCTTCACGGCGCTGCTCTAAACTGTCAATCTCAGTCAATGCGGTGTCTAAGCGTGCATTTTCTTGTTCAATCAAAGCATTAGCATCAAGCTGTTCATCAAGCTCATTGTTAAAATAGCTCCATGAAGCAAAGGCCGCCAATAAGGTGAGCAAAGTCACCGCAACGATCAGAGTCATAAACTCTTTGTTACGACGCTCGCGCTCCTCTTGTCGCCAAGGTAAAAGGTTAATACGAGCCATTAGTCAAAGCTCCTTAACGCAAGACCGCATGCAGCCATTAATCCTGGCGCGTCAATGGTCAATTGCTCATTATCGATATTAGGCGCAATGGTCATATTGGTAAACGGATTGGCAACACTAACGCTTACACCGAGTTTTTGTTGTGCCATCCCAGCAAGACCTGCAATGGAGCTACTACCACCCGCAAGTACCACGTGGTCAATACTACTATACTGACTTGAGGAGAAGTAAAATTGTAAGGAACGAGTGATTTGCTGAATGGTATTTTCTATAAAAGGGGTCAAAACTTCAGGATAGTAGTCATCAGGCAATGTGCGCTCACGTTTGCTCAGCGTTGCCTCTTCAGCTGACAACCCATACCGGTTTTGAATCGCTTCTGTTAACTGAACACCGCCAAACAATTGCTCGCGACTATAAATAAACTCACCATTCTTTGCGATATATAAAGTGGTTTGATTATGGCCGATATCAACCAAAGCGACCAGTTCTGGCATATTTGGCAGATTGTCTGCCATCAGTCCAAAAGCGCGCTCTATTGCATGTGACTCGATATCCATAACCTTGGTTTGCATACCACCAAAGGCCAACGCATCAACACGCTGATCAACGTTTTCTGAGCGAGAGGCCGCAAGCAGTACTTGTACCATATCCTCACTCACTAAAGATGGACCTAGCACCTCAAAATCTAAATTGACATCTTCTAATGGATAAGGCACATATTGATCAGCATCCAAACGTATTTGTGCTTCACGCTCAACATCGCTTAGCATCATATCCATATCAATAATTTTGGTGATGACGGCAGATCCTGATACGGCGGTTGCAGCATTACTGCCCGCAACTTGGCAACGTCTTGCTAGACTCGCTATAATGTTGCCAACCGCCTCTGTATCAACTAGGAGTTTGTCGACGACTACACCTTCTGGTAGTCTCTCAATACCGTAAGATTTTAGGTGGAACATGCCTTGTTGACGCTGTATGTCCACTATTTTTACTGAAGTGGCACAAATATCCACACCAATCAAATGTCGACTTTTTGAAGTAAATAGCCTCACAAACTCTATACCTTATATTAAGTGTACAATCTGATAGTTATTTGTAATAATTGAATACAATACTTTACTTAATTGGTAGATTCAAGCGTTTAAAAATATATTAAGGCCTACTTACACATTTATTATGACCTGTTGATTTTGTTCAAGGTATAATACCTTATCCGCTACAAATTCTAATGAATAAGTCTTATTATGGCCAAAAAAAATGCTACCGCTCGTCTCATTCATTTCTTGGTGGGACTTTTCGTCGCTTGCCTAGCATTGGCAGTTATCTTAGCGCTTGCTGTACCTATTGGTTTTTATGGGATGGCGATGTATTTATCGCCAACTTTGCCAAGTATTCAAGAGATAAAAACTGCCAATTTAGAAATGCCATTGCAGATTTATAGTAGCGATGACAAATTAATCGGCCAATACGGCAATCGTTTATCGTTACCAGTCACATTTGATGAAATTCCTGAAGATTTGACTCACGCTTTTTTAGCGGCAGAAGATGCTTCTTTCTTTCAGCATAGTGGCATCAGTATCAAAGGTCTTGGGCGTGCGGTCACTGAAGTGGTGACTGATGATGACAGTCAGACTGGTGGCTCAACTATTACAATGCAGGTCGCCAAAAATTATTTTTTAAGTCCTGAGCGTACTCTAAACCGCAAACTGACGGAATTATTTTTAGCACGTAAAATCGAAGACGAGCTGAGTAAAAACGATATTTTGACTTTATATGTCAATAAGATTTATTTGGGCGAAGGCGCTTATGGTATCCGCGCCGCTGCCAAAAAATACTACAGTAAATCACTAGATAATCTTACTATTGCTGAAATGGCAATGCTTGCCGGTTTACCAAAAGCCCCTTCTAAATATAATCCTGTTGCCAATCCTAGCCGCGCGTTGACTCGGCGTAACTGGATTATTGGCCGTATGCATGAGCTTGGTTATATCACCAAAGCTCAGCATGATGAGGCCGTTAACTCCCCCGTTGGCATTAAGCTATATCAAGAAAAACTCGACGTTAATATGCCCTATTTGGCAGAAATGACACGTGCAACCTTAGTTGAACGCTATGGTGAGCAAGTCATGCACAGTGGTTGGCGCGTTCGTCTCACGGTCGATAGCAAGGCACAAACGGCGGCAGAGGCTGCCATATTAACTGGGCTGATTGCTTACGAGCATCGTCATGGCTGGCGCGGTGCAGAGGCAAATGACGAGCCTCTCGAAAACTTTCAGCGCTATAGCAATATGTCTCCTGCCAAAGTTACCAAGGTCAACTCTCGTAGTTTTGAAGCGATATTACAGTCTGGTGAAAGTGTAACGGTCAATTGGTCTGGCATGAGCTGGGCACGCAAATACATCTCTGCCAATCGTATCGGTTACTATCCTAATAATGCTGGCCAAATAGTGAGCAAAAACGATATTGTCCGCGTGATACCTACCGCAAATGGTAATTGGCAACTAGGGCAGATACCCAAAATACAAGGTAGTCTGGTTTCATTAAATCCAGAAACCGGCGCGGTTAATGCATTAGTAGGCGGTTTTGATTTCAAACACAGTAAGTTCAACCGAGCCTTACAAGGATGGCGCCAACCTGGTTCAACCATCAAACCATTGGTCTATACCGCCGCTTTGGAAAAAGGCTATCGCCCAGACAGTATTGTTTCAGATCGCCCTATTCAAGTAGGCGACTGGAAACCTAAAAACTCTGATGAACGCTTCTTAGGTGACATTACCTTACGTCGCGGTTTGTATTTATCGCGCAACTTGGTTTCTATCCGTCTCCTACAAGCCATTGGTATCTCTGATGCGCGCAACCTCTTAGATGAGTTCGGCCTAGACAAAGAAAAACTACCAACAACTTTATCGTTGGCTCTAGGGGCAGGACAAGCAACCCCATTGCAAATGGCAACGGCGTATTCAACCTTTGCTAATGGTGGTCACCGCGTACAACCTTACTTTATTGAGCAAATTTATAATTATAAAAACGAGTTATTATTTCAGGCCAATCCACTTCAGGCTTGCGCCTTATGCTTTAATGAGCAACTTGAAGCGGTTAATAAAAACCTGATAGAAGAATATAACAAATCATTAGAAGATAAAAACAGTACTACTGAAGAATTGGCTACCGAGAGCACAGAGCTAGAAAATAGTGAAAATGTAGAAGAAACGGATGAAGCAATCGATCTTACTGTCTATGACGCTGGTCCACAATCAGATCGCCTAAAAGCACCTGTCGTACAATACATAGCAGCCAAACAAGCACCAAGGATATTAAAGCCTAGAGTAGCATTTGAAATGGCAGATATTTTACGTGATGTGGTGCAACGTGGTACTGCAGTACGAGCAAAAGCCTTAGGCCGTGATGATATTGGCGGCAAAACCGGTACAACCAACGAAGCCAAAGACGCTTGGTTTGCAGGGTTTCATCCTACCAATGCAACGGTTGTATGGATGGGGTTTGATCAGCCAACATCTATGGGTCGCCGAGAGTATGGTGGTGTGGCTGCCCTGCCCATCTGGATGGACTTTATGAAAGCTCAGCTCAAAGACACGCCAAACCAATGGGTGTCTATCAATAACCGCTCAAAATCTAAAAAGCAGCAACAGCAAATTATAGAAATGACCGATGATGGTATTATAACTGATGATGACGACATCTCTGATAATAGCGCACCAGCAAAACCGGTCAAGACTCAAATTCAGCAGCGCAAACCGACAGTCGCCGAGCCCACTGCAGATACTAACAACTCAGCAGCTCAAGCAAACAATAGCCGTAGTAACGATAGCGTGCCGCAAAACCCTTTATCGGTTACGCCGGTCCAGCGTATGCCCCCGATGCCAGAATAATCTACTGGTATCTCTAGCTACCGATATAAAAAAAAGGCTTGTTCAGTCATCACTGAATAAGCCTTTTTTTGTAGATATTATATTTCGAATAGACTCATCCTGCTAAAAATCAACCATCCCTGCACGTAGTTGCTCGATCAGCTCTAAAAGCTGATTACGCCATTCTCTTATCGTTGCCTCATCAGGTAACCATTGATTTGACAAAGTAACGACATTCACAATAAGGTCGGGCGCGGCTAAATCGCTACTTGGTTTTTCATCCACAACCGTATCTGGTGGTACCGCATAGAGACAACGCTCATAAGCGCGCTCTATATTTGCAATAAAGCCTTGCTGCTGCAATTGCTGCAAACGCTGAATCTCAGGAGATACCTGCGTGCGCTCGCTTAGTGCTTGCTCAATATCTGACAAAGTTGGTGCGGTCATATTTAAGCTATAAAAATGACCCAGTTCTTGAGTGAATGCCAGCAGCGCACCATACAAATGAAAAATAGCCGTTTCACAATGAGCTTGATATAGCTGCTTATCATTGGTGCTGCCTGCTGCTTGACAAGAGAGACGGCAGAAATACAGTTTTTGATTGGTACGATCTGCTTGATATTTGGCAACGCGAGTTTTACCTGCCATGTGCGACTTATCCTTCTATAGATAGTAAATTGAGGCTTATTTTCCAGTGTACTATTTTTTTAGATAATAGCACCATGCCTTTCTCAGTTTTTATACACACAAAAAAGCCAGCGACTTAGGCTGGCTTTTTCTTAAATTGGGAATGTAACAAAATACTCAATACGATTAATTATTTTGATTTAGCTCTTGAGCAAAGGCCTCATCAAAGCTTGCAAAGTCTTTGCTGTCAGTGCTTGCAGTCATATCAAACGCTGCATTTAGATCACTGTCTTGTAGCTTCTGATCCGCTGTCTCTTTGCGTGCCTTGTGATAAGCAAGACCCGTACCTGCAGGAATCAAGCGACCAACGACCACGTTTTCTTTCAGACCACGTAGCTCATCCACTTTACCAGTCACAGCCGCCGCCGTTAGTACACGGGTTGTTTCTTGGAAAGACGCCGCTGAGATAAAGCTTTCAGTTGCAAGACTTGCCTTAGTGATACCTAATAATTGACGTTCAAACTGTACTGGGAATTTGTCTTCCGCTTCTAGTTTCGCATTCAACGCTTTAATATCTGCATACTCGACCTGATCACCTTTGAAGTGGCTTGAATCGCCGCCGTCAGTGACTTCAACTTTACGCAGCATCTGACGAATAATAACTTCGATGTGCTTATCGTTGATTTTTACACCCTGCAAGCGATAGACGTCCTGTACTTCGTTGACGATATAATCAGCAAGTGCCGTCTGGCCTTTCAAACGCAAGATATCATGCGGGTTTTGTGGACCATCTGCAATAATCTCACCACGTGCTACCGTCTCGTTTTCAAAGACGTTGATTTGACGCCATTTTGGAATCAGCTCTTCATGTACTTCGCCATCTTCATTGGTAATAATGAAGCGGTTCTTACCTTTGGTCTCTTTACCAAAGCTCACGACACCCGTCATTTCTGCCATGATGGCGTGATCTTTTGGACGACGTGCTTCAAATAGATCAGCAACACGTGGTAGACCACCGGTAATATCTTTTGTACCAGAAGAGGCTTGTGGGACACGGCCTAGAATCGAACCTGCTGCTACTTTTTCACCATCGCTCACGCGAATGATCGTTTCAGCTGGTAAGAAGTAAACCACTTCTTTGCCTTCGTCAGTGTTCAAGATAATGGCAGGACGTAAGTCTTTTGCTGAACTTGAACGGTCACGAGTCGCTAGAATCTCAAACGAGCTCATACCAGTGGCATCATCAACCTTAACGGTCGCCGTTGAACCATCAACGATATCACTGAAACGTGCTGTACCAGCAAATTCTGTGATAATTGGATGGGTATGCGGATCCCATTTAGCGATGGTTTGACCGCTTTCAACCTGCTCTTCGTCTTTCACAAGAACGCTTGAACCGTACGGTACTTTATAGCGCTCACGCTCACGGCCAAGCTCATCGGTCAATGCGATTTCAGCTGAACGCGATACGATGACTAAGTGACCATCAGTATGCTGTACCGTTTTCATGTTTTCAAAGTGCGCTTGACCAGCATTACGTACAGAGATGCTGTTGTCCACAGATGCTGAACTCGCGGCCCCGCCCACATGGAAGGTACGCATGGTCAACTGGGTACCAGGCTCACCAATTGACTGCGCTGCCATGACACCGACTGACTCACCGATATTGACTTTGTGACCACGAGCCAGATCACGACCATAACACTGTGAACACACACCATGTTCGATATCACAAGTAATCACCGAACGTACCCAGATATCATCGATTGCGTTGTTATCAAGGACATTAACCCAATACTCATCAATCAAGGTACCCGCTGGAATCAATACTTTTTCACTGTCATCATTGTAAGTAACGTCACGGGCAGTCACACGACCAAGTACGAGATCACCTAGCTTCTCAATGATTTCACCACCTTGGATATGTGGCTTCATGAGTAGGCCTTCTTCAGTACCACAGTCATCACTGGTGATCACCAAATCTTGCGCCACATCAACTAGGCGACGAGTTAGGTAACCTGAGTTAGCTGTTTTTAGTGCTGTATCCGCTAGACCTTTACGTGCACCATGCGTTGAGATGAAGTACTGTAGTACGGTCAAACCTTCACGGAAGTTCGCTTTAATTGGTGTCTCAATGATTGAGCCATCTGGTTTCGCCATCAAACCACGCATACCGGCCAACTGACGAATCTGTGCCGCACTACCACGAGCGCCAGAATCCGACATGATAAAGATCGAGTTGAATGACTTCTGCTCGTCTTCTTCGCCTTGCGCATTGATAACTTTATCTGTTGCCAAATTATCCATCATCGCCTTAGCGACTTTGTCATTGGTACGTGACCAGATATCAACGACTTTGTTATAGCGCTCACCTGCGGTCACAAAGCCTTGCTCAAATTGATCTTCGATTTCACGAACTTCGCCTTCTGCCACTTCGATGATTTGCTTTTTCAGTGGTGGAATGACCATATCATCAATACCGATAGACACACCAGATAGCGTTGCTTGAGCAAAACCAAGATACATCAATTGGTCAGCAAACATAACGCTTTCTTTGACGCCCACTTTACGGTAGCAAGAGTTGATCAAACGAGAAATATTTTTCTTCGTCATCTCTTGGTTACACTCATCAAACGTCATACCTTTAGGCATGATGTTCCAGATAAGTAGACGACCAGCAACTGTATCTTTGATACTGGTTTCTTTGGTCTCGTTACCGTCTTCGTCAATTTGTGTTTCAGTGACACGCACTTTGATCTTCGCGTTTACATGTAAATCGTTTGAACCAATTGCACGCAAAGCTTCGTTGACGGTCGAAAATATCATGCCTTCGCCTTTGGCATTGATCGACGAGCGACTGATGTAATATAGACCAAGTACAACATCCTGTGATGGTACGATGATTGGATCACCGTTCGCAGGTGACAAGATGTTGTTAGTAGACATCATCAAGGCGCGTGATTCAAGCTGTGCTTCTAGGGTCAATGGCACGTGAACGGCCATTTGGTCACCATCGAAATCGGCGTTGAATGCAGTACAAACAAGCGGATGCAACTGGATGGCTTTACCTTCGATCAATACTGGCTCAAATGCTTGTAAACCCAAACGGTGAAGTGTTGGCGCACGGTTGAGAAGTACTGGATGCTCACGGATAACCATGGCCAGCATATCCCACACCTGTGGCTCTTCACGCTCTACCATCTTTTTGGCAGCTTTGATCGTAGTCGCTAAACCATGAGACAATAGTTTGTTATAAGTAAATGGCTTGAATAATTCTAGAGCCATTTTCTTCGGTAGACCACACTGATGTAAACGTAGTGTTGGGCCTACAACGATAACCGAACGACCAGAGTAATCGACACGCTTACCAAGCAAGTTCTGACGGAAACGACCTTGCTTACCTTTGATCATATCAGCCAAAGATTTCAATGGACGCTTGTTACTACCAGTGATGGCACGACCGCGACGACCGTTATCAAGCAACGCATCCACTGACTCTTGCAACATACGTTTTTCGTTACGTACGATGATATCAGGTGCACTCAGCTCAAGCAGACGCTTAAGACGGTTGTTACGGTTGATCACACGGCGATATAGATCGTTTAGATCTGACGTCGCAAAACGACCACCTTCTAGCGGTACTAACGGGCGCAAATCTGGTGGTAGTACTGGCAAGATATTCATTACCATCCACTCAGGCTTGTTATTAGAGTCACGGAATGCTTCTAATAATTTAAGACGCTTAGACATCTTCTTAAGCTTGGTCTCAGAACCTGTTTGTGGAATCGCTTCACGCAGCTCATCAATCTCAAGATCCATATCGATATCTTTCAATAGGTCTTGGACAGCTTCCGCACCCATCTTGGCAGTGAACTCGTCGCCAAACTCTTCAAGTGCTTTGTAATAATCTTCATCATCAAGCAACTGATACTTTTCTAAAGAAGTCAGACCAGGATCAGTCACGATGTAGCTTTCAAAATACAGGACGCGCTCAATATCGCGCAATGTCATGTCTAGCAATAGACCGATGCGGCTTGGTAGTGATTTTAGGAACCAAATGTGCGCCACAGGACTGGCTAGGTCAATATGACCCATGCGGTCACGACGAACTTTCGCAGTGGTGACTTCAACACCACATTTTTCGCAGATAACGCCTTGGAACTTACGGCGCTTATATTTACCACATAGACATTCAAAATCTTTTACTGGGCCAAATATTTTGGCACAAAAAAGACCATCACGCTCAGGTTTGAACGTGCGATAGTTGATGGTTTCAGGTTTTTTTACTTCGCCGTGCGACCATGACTTGATGACGTCAGGTGAGGCTAGAGTAATTTGAATGCTATCAAACTCTGTATTACCGTTGCCGGTAGGGCTTTGCATGATATCGAGTAAATCTTTCAAGTTGCTTCTCCGTTATCTTTATAATCATCTGACAGCGTACCATTGACGCAGATAAGATGAATGAAGGCAATGAATAGGGTTGAGACAAATCACTAAAAGCAGCAGCAATAAAGCAGACTGCCTTTAGTGGACAACTAAGTTAAACAACGGGCTAGTTGCTTTGTTTTAACTCAATATTAATACCCAATGATTTGATTTCTTTGGTCAGTACGTTGAACGACTCAGGCATGCCTGGATCCATATACTGCTCACCATCAACGATGTTTTTGTACATACGAGTACGGCCTTCAACGTCATCCGACTTCACCGTTAGCATTTCTTGCAACGTGTAAGTCGCGCCGTATGCTTCTAATGCCCACACTTCCATCTCACCGAAGCGCTGACCACCAAACTGCGCTTTACCGCCGAGTGGCTGCTGCGTGACTAGAGAGTAAGAACCCGTTGAACGCGCATGCATTTTGTCATCAACCAAATGGTTAAGCTTGAGCATGTACATGTAACCCACGGTCACTTTACGGTCAAATTTCTGACCTGTACGACCATCATATAATGTCTGCTGACCATCGCGATCCATACCAGCAAGCTCAAGCAGGTCTTTGACTTGGCTTTCTTTTGCGCCGTCAAATACTGCTGTGCCCATTGGTACACCGCCACGTAAGTTGTCTGCTAGCGCCATGATGTCATCATCACTTAAGCTATCAAGATCAACTTGCTCACCGCCTACTTGGTTATAGATTTTGTCCAAGAAGTCACGTAGCTCTTTGATCGCTGCTTGAGATTTGAGCATACCATCAATCTTCTCGCCCAATCCTTTCGCTGCCATACCCAAATGCGTCTCTAGAACCTGACCAATGTTCATACGAGATGGTACACCAAGTGGGTTCAATACGATGTCAACTGTATTACCATTTTCATCATAAGGCATGTCTTCAACTGGCATGATGCGCGATACCACACCTTTGTTACCATGACGACCAGCCATCTTATCACCAGGCTGAATACGACGCTTAACCGCTAGATATACTTTAACGATTTTTTGTACGCCATGTTGTAAGTCATCACCAGCAGTCAATTTGCGTTTTTTCTCGGCAAACTTCACATCGATGTCTTTTTGCTTATCAACCAAGTAATCAGAGATTTGCGTCAGACGCTCAGAGATTTCTTCTTCTACTGGCTGGATATCAAGCAATGTTTCAAGGCTCATATCTTTCATATCAGCCAATGCCATAACCGTACCGGCTTTTAGACCAGCACCGCCGCTGACTTTTTGGCCATCTAGTAGAGTACTAATACGACCGCGAGCCGCTTCTTCAAAGATACGTAGCTCTTCTTTCAAATCTTTGCGATAGCTATCAAGCTGCGATTTTTCAATCGCTCTTGCGCGTGCGTCTTTTTCAACGCCATCACGGGTGAAAACCTGTACGTCAATAACCGTACCTTTACTTGAAGTTGGTACGCGTAGTGAAGTGTCTTTCACATCCGCCGCTTTTTCACCAAAGATAGCGCGTAGTAGTTTCTCTTCTGGCGTTAGCTGCGTTTCACCTTTTGGCGTCACTTTACCAACGAGAATATCACCAGCATCAACTTCAGCACCGATATAGACGATACCTGCTTCATCAAGACTTGATAGTGCGGCTTCACCAACGTTTGGAATATCAGCCGTGATCTCTTCTGTACCTAGCTTGGTATCACGAGCCACACAAGTCAATTCTTGGATATGAATCGTAGTGAAACGATCTTCTTTTACGACTTTTTCAGATAGTAAGATTGAATCTTCAAAGTTGTAACCATTCCACGGCATAAATGCGATGCGGATGTTCTGACCAAGTGCTAGCTCACCAAGATCCGTTGATGGACCATCAGCCAAGATATCACCCAAAGCAATCTCGTCACCTTGGTTAACGATGATACGTTGGTTGATACAAGTGTTTTGGTTAGAGCGCGTGTATTTGATCAAGTTATAGATATCAATACCCGCTTCACCAGCAACCATCTCGTCTTCGTTGACACGAACCACGATACGTGATGCATCAACATCTTCAATCACACCGCCACGCTTAGCGATGACACAAACACCTGAGTCACGAGCAACGTGACGCTCCATACCGGTACCTACCAATGGCTTATCAGCACGCAGGGTAGGAACCGCCTGACGCTGCATGTTCGAGCCCATCAAGGCACGGTTAGCATCATCATGCTCTAGGAACGGAATCAGACCTGCTGCAACCGATACTACCTGACTTGGTGATACATCCATATGCGTCACTTTTTCTGGCGGCATACGAACAAATTCACCATAGCTACGTACACTGACCATCTCGTCAGATAACGCGCCATCCTCAGTCATCGGAGAGTCAGCCTGTGCAATAACAGTACCGACTTCTTCGATTGCTGATAGATATTCAATATCATCAGTCACTTTACCATCAACCACACGGCGATATGGCGTTTCTAAGAAGCCAAAGCTGTTGGTTTTAGCAAATGTCGCTAGTGAGTTGATCAGACCAATGTTTGGACCTTCAGGAGTCTCAATAGGACATACACGGCCATAATGGGTATCATGTACGTCACGTACTTCAAAGCCTGCGCGTTCACGAGTTAGACCACCAGGTCCTAACGCTGATACACGGCGCTTATGGGTAACTTCAGACAATGGGTTGTTCTGATCCATAAACTGTGACAACTGGCTTGAACCAAAGAATTCTTTAACCGCAGCCGCTACTGGCTTAGAGTTAATCAAATCTTGTGGTGACAAGTTGTCTGACTCTGCTGAGCTCAAACGCTCTTTTACGGCACGCTCAACACGTACTAGACCAACACGGAATTGGTTTTCTGCCATCTCGCCCACTGAACGAATACGGCGGTTACCTAGATGGTCAATATCATCGACATCGCCGCGACCGTTACGAATTTCGATAAGTTCTTTTAGAACATTAACGATATCATCGTTGGTCAATACACTGCGTTCGCGTTGTACGTCTGGGTCATCGGTGTTTTCAAATGGCAGACCAAGACGACGGTTGAACTTCATACGACCGACGTTAGATAGGTCATAACGATCGGCGTTGAAGAACATGCTCTCAAACAGTTTCTCAGCCGTTTCAACCGTTGGCGGCTCACCTGGACGCATAACTTTGTAGATTTCGATCAATGCTTCTTCGCGGGTTGAGGTGCTATCAGCACGTAGCGTATCAGCAATATAGCTGCCTTGGTCGATATCGTTAGTGAACAAAATGCTGAACTCTTTGATGGCACCACTGGCTTCAAATGAGTTCAATTTCACCAATAACTCGTGGTCGATTGGCGTGTTCGCTTTAGCGATGATTTCATCATTAACAACGATGTCTTCAGCTAAAATACGCTCATATAGGTATTCATCAGGCACAGCAATTTTCGTCATACCTGCTTCTTCAAGCTGACGGATACGGCGTGCGTTAATACGTTTGCCCTGCTCTACAATAACGTCACCTTCAGGTGATACGATATCAAACTGCGCCATTTCGCCACGTAGACGATCAGCAACTAGATCAATTTCAAACGTCTCTTCAGCTTTATAAACAGCAACTTTATCAAAGAACAAATCTAGAATTTCAGATGTAGTCAGGCCAAGTGCACGTAGAATGATAGACGCCAATAGCTTACGGCGACGGTCAATACGAGCAAAGACTAAGTCCTTTGCATCAAATTCAAAGTCTAACCATGAACCACGGTAAGGGATAATACGCGCGTTATAAAGCACTTTACCACTTGAATGCGACTTACCTTTATCATGGTCAAAGAACACACCAGGTGAACGATGTAGCTGAGATACGATAACACGCTCAGTACCATTAATAATGAAAGTACCGTTCGCCGTCATCAAAGGTATCTCGCCCATGTAAACGCTTTGCTCACGGATATCTTTGATAGCGGCTTTGCTATCTTTATCTTTGCTATCTTTATCTTTGATGATCAAACGAATTTTGACACGCATCGGCGCCGCGAACGTTGAACCACGTAAGATACACTCACGCTCATCAAATTCAGGCGTACCTAAATAGTACTCAACAAATTGCAACTCCGCGTTACCAGAGTGACTCTCAATTGGGAAAATAGAGGAATACGCAGCTTGCAAACCAGTATTCTCACGAGCTTTTGGCTTTTTATGCTCTTGCAAAAATTGCTCATAAGAATCTACTTGAATAGACAGTAAATAGGGAACGTCCATTACAGTGGGCAATTCAGCAAAACTTTTGCGAATACGCTTTTTTTCAGTATAAGAATATGCCATCGAGAGTCCTTACAGTAAACGTGGAAACAAATTAAAAGCGTGGCCAATATGCATAAATACGATGCACACTTAGCGACGTAAACGATAATATAAAACGGGTTTTCGTGTTCAGTTCATGTCTTTTCTGTCAATTACTACTTTACTCATCAGTGCTTACCTAGCACACTTCACTTAATCTCGTCGTTGCTTGCTAAATTCATGGTAAGTGAATCAATCTATATGACTGTTGCAACCAAAAAATTCAATATTATATAATCTATAATGCATTGCCTATGAGGCTTAATTTACAAATACATTGCTGGAAAATAACGTCTATTAAGATTGCATATAAGCCACTTGCCATCTAGACTGCTTATTACCGAACTATGTTCCCTACACATGCAAACTGTCTATAAGACTTAATATCGACAGTCATGCCACACCAAGTAGGCAACTTATGATCACCAGCTTTTTCAGAATACCGCTTTTTTCAGGATTAATAATTGGGGTAACTATAACTTTAAGAATCAGTATAAACTATAGTGTTGATAGGAAAGCATGCAGACACAAAAAAATGCCAAACATCTACAGACGTTTAGCTGATATTAACTGATTTTAAAAACTGGTATGTGTACTTGCATGTATATCGTCTGTCCTTTTGATGGGTATCCACCGTTAATGCATACGTATGTTGGCAGACACAAAAGGTCAAGCTACGAATTATAATAAAAAAAAGCCGGCAATGCAAGGCATTACCAGCTTTTTTTTCTGTACAGTGTTAAACTTATTTTAGTTCAACAGTTGCACCAGCTTCTTCAAGTTTCTTTTTCAACTCTTCAGCTTCAGCTTTAGATGCGCCTTCTTTGATTGGAGCTGGAGCGCCTTCAACCAAATCTTTCGCTTCTTTTAGGCCAAGACCAGTTGCTTCACGTACGGCTTTAATTACGCCAACTTTCTTGTCGCCGAAGCTAGCAAGAACAACGTCAAACTCGTCTTTTTCTTCAGCAGCAGCAGCGCCACCAGCAGCAGCAGCAACAGGTGCAGCAGCAGCAACAGCAGCAGTTACGCCGAATTTTTCTTCCATATCGCTGATTAGCTCAACGATGTCCATTACTGACATTTCAGCGATTGCGTTTAACACATCTTCTTTAGATAGTGCCATGAGAACTCTCCGTTATCTGATAAAAATTAATTGATTTTAATATCGCTTTGATTGATTGCCGAATGTGGCAATAAAATTCAACCAAAATTAGCAATGTTAAAGTTACGTTAAAACAAGCAATTAAGCAGCTTCTTTTGCGTCTTTGATTGCCGCTACAGTGCGAACGAACTTGCCAGGAACAGCGTTCATAGTCTGGACAAGCTTGGTCACTGGTGCGTTCATAGTAGCCATCAAGATAGAGATTGCTTCGTCGCGAGTTGGTAGCTTCGATACGCGCTCTAGCTCTTCTGGACCATAAACTTCACCACCGACTGATACTAATTTGGTCTCTAAAGCTTTGTTGTCTTTGCTAAAGTCGAAAACGACTCGAGCGGCAGATCCCAAGTCTTCCATAGAGAAAGCCAAAAGTAGTGGACCAGTCATACGGTCTGACATGCTCTCAAACTTAGTGCCTTCAAAAGCGCGTTTTGCCAGGGTATTTTTTACCACTTTCAAAACGACGCCTTTTTCACGGGCTTGTACGCGAAGCTGAGTAAGCTGTGCAACACCAATACCGTGATATTCGGCAGCTACTGCTGAGTAAGCATTAGCAGCAACTTCAGACACTTCAGCCACAACTTGTTGTTTTTGCTCTAGCGTTAATGCCATAAGTTGACTCCTTTAATCTTATCAATCTGCTTATCATAAAAGCGCTAAAAATCGAAATTTCTGCAAGCTTAAATTTCAAGCTAGGACTGACTTGATACGACACATTACCAGCGGATTCAATTAATAAAAAAAGCATCTACTGGTAACGACTGATTACGGCACCGTTATCAGAATGACGTTGAGTAATAGTTTGAAGATTATATAAATAACCTTACCGCCCTATTCGCTCGTGTCTTAAACTGTGTGGGCCACCGTCTGCGTAGGACAACTAAGATTTTCATCTGTCGTCGATTAACAAAAGTGACTCAGTGTCATATTTAACCATTCGAAAATTGTCACTTATGACGCTAAACCACTCTCTACCTACGGTCTTAGACAGCGTAGCAAATACTACGCTGACCTAATTTTTGAATATAGTATGTGCTCGACATTCAAAATACTTGAAGTTCAAGTACTCAAAAATAGAGACTTTAATTATTTTGCAGTACGATAAGGAACAGCGTCAATCGTTAGACCAGGGCCCATCGTGCTAGACAAGGTGATTTTCTTGATGAAAGTACCTTTAGAAGTAGCAGGCTTAGCACGCTTTAAATCAGAAAGAATCGCTTGCGCGTTTTGCTCGATTTGCTCAGCAGTGAAACCAACTTGACCGATAGTTGCATGGATAATACCAGCTTTATCAACACGGTACTGAGCCTGACCCGCTTTCGCATTAGTCACAGCTTCAGCAACGTTTGGCGTTACCGTACCAACTTTAGGGTTAGGCATTAGACCACGTGGACCTAGGATCGTACCCAATTGACCAACAACACGCATAGCATCAGGAGCTGCGATCACAACATCAAAGTCCATGTTACCGGCTTTGATTTCTTCTGCTAGGTCTTCAAAACCAACGATGTCCGCACCAGCTTCTTTAGCGGCTTCAGCAGCAGCGCCTTGAGCAAATACAGCAACGCGTTTAGTTTTACCAGTACCAGCAGGTAGATTGGTTGCACCGCGAACGACTTGGTCAGATTTACGTGGGTCAACGCCCAAGTTTACTGCAATATCGATAGACTCTTTGAATTTTAGCGCTGGCAAATCGTTTAGGATTTGAACAGCTTCTTCTAGCGTGTATTGTTTTTCGTTATCAACACGGCTTTGAATTTCTTTTTGACGTTTGGTTAGCTTAGACATTATACACCCTCCACGGTAATACCCATTGAACGTGCAGTACCAGCGATGGTACGGACAGCAGCGTCAAGATCAGCAGCCGTTAAATCTGCATTCTTAGTCTTAACGATTTCTTCTAGTTGTGCACGGTCCACTTTGCCGACTTTAGCAGTGTTCGGTGTACCTGAACCTTTAGCGATGCCAGCAGCTTTACGTAGTAAGTACGCAGCTGGTGGTGACTTCATGATGAAGGTAAAAGATTTATCGTTATATACTGTGATCTCAGTTGGGATCGGTAGACCTGGCTCCTGGCCTGAGGTCGCAGCGTTAAATTCTTTACAGAACGCCATGATGTTCACGCCTTTTTGACCCAAAGCTGGACCAATCGGTGGTGAAGGATTTGCTTTGCCTGCAGGCACTTGCAGTTTGATGTAACCATCAATCTTCTTAGCCATGATACTCTCCTAAATGGGTGATAGCGCCAAATCAACGTGATATGACATATACCTAGTTGACTAACAGCTCCCCGGTTGATTAACTTTTTGCTGATTTAGTCTAGTTTTTCAACTTTACTAAACTCAAGCTCAACCTGCGTAGGTCGATTAAATACGTTTACCGTTAAATGTAGTTTAGACTTCTCATAATCCACTTTTTCTACTAACCCTTTAAAGTCAGTGAATGGACCATCGATAACCAATAACTCTTCGCCTGGCTCAAATAGCGTCTTAGGACGTGGGTCAGTTTCAGTCTGGTTCAAACGGTTCAAAATACGGTCCGCTTCTACTTGCGTAATTGGTGCAGGCATCTCAGGCGTGCCACCAACGAAGCCCATAATACGAGGGCAATCTTTTACGATGTGCCAAGTATTATCGTTCATCTCCATCTGGATCAATACATAACCTGGAAAGAATTTACGCTCACTCTTACGCTTTTTGCCGTCTTTCATTTCGACGACTTCTTCAGTAGGAACCAGTACATCACCGAATGACTCAGCAAAGTCACTACGGTTAATACGATCAGTTAACGAACGTTGTACTTGTTTTTCATATCCTGAAAACGCTTGGACAATATACCAACGCATATCACGCTCCTGATCATTATGAATAAGTCGTTATAAGTAAATCTCTCGTTAATAGTCACTAATACGTGCTATTAACCGATAAAGATACCAACGAACCAATTAAAGAAATTATCTAATAACCAAATAAAAAACCCAACAATTCCGATTACGACAATGACTTGCCATGTGTATTGAAAGGTTTCGTCTTTACCTGGCCATGTCACTCGGCGAAGCTCAACACCTGCGTCTCTTAATAATATTTTAAAAGCACGACCTTGATGCGTCAGCGCCAAGCAAATTAATGCAAATAAAACAAGTGCAACAATAATACCAATACGTACCCAGACATCGTTGGCAGGTTGCCAATAGCCTGGTAGATATTGATTAACGAGAGTCGCACCGATCAAAACAATTGCGGTAAGTAGCCACAAAATCAAATCTTTGATTGAGCCAGTCTTAGCAACTTCAACAGCAGAAGTACCGCTCGCTGAGATGTGCTTATCTTTAGACAGCATTCCACCAGCAACCGCCTTGGCATCAGATAACTTAGTCTCGAGGTTATCTTGATTATTGCTCATAAAGAACTCGCTTCGGAGATGATGGGGTACAACAAAGATGAGATAAGAAGATGGCAGGCGATGTAGGACTCGAACCTACAACCCTCGGTTTTGGAGACCGATGCTCTACCAATTGAGCCAATCGCCTATGGATGTAAAGGACAGCATTATACAATATCCAGCATAGAATGCAAGCCTTTGGCGGTAAAATTGTTAATTTTTACCTGATATTACATCTATCAAAAGTCACTATATTAATTATAGGCTTTCTCGTTATGGTTTAGATTAACCATACACGTTAAATGCAGCGCTAATATAGCAAGCTATGTGGCAAATTACAATACAGTGCATTATAAATAAATAGCCAGTATCAAAAGTCACTCCATCAAAAGAACCATTTTACCAAAACTTAGATCTAATGCTGCAAATACCCCTATTTACCTCCAAAAAAAAGCCACCCTAGATAGGGTGGCTTTTTTATGACTAATTCATAATCTCATTACTGAGACTTAAGTCTTAGTTCAATACGTTAGCAACAACACCAGCGCCTACAGTACGGCCACCTTCACGAAAGCTACGGTTGCGATTGCAGCGGTAAGGGTGGTTTTACCATGGTCAACGTGTCCGATGGTACCGACGTTGACGTGTGGCTTGCTACGTTCAAACTTGGCCTTTGCCATGGGTATTTCCTCTTTTTTTTGGTTCCAAAGCTTAATTCATATAAATATGACAATTAAGAAAATCTTGGTCACCTTAAGATAATTGTTAAAAGGTTACACATACTAATGTGCAGATATTATAAGAAAATTGCGACCAATAACAAGTCTTTTAACAAGTTATTGGCCGATTCTTTAGTGACAATACACAGAGATACTCTATATTGTCACCTTTAGTAAGTTTTATTTACTCGTCATCATCTTTAGAGTTGTACTTAGAGATGATTTCAGCAGCAACTGATTTTGGAATTTCAACGTACTTTTGGAATTCCATTGAATAAGTTGCACGGCCTTGTGACATAGAGCGCATTTGAGTGGCATAACCAAACATTTCCGCTAATGGTACTTCAGCACGAATCTGTTTAGTGCCACCAGGTAGGTCTTCCATACCCTGTACCAAACCACGACGACGGTTAAGATCGCCCATGATGTCGCCCATGTAGTCTTCAGGTGTTTCAACTTCTACTTTCATCACTGGCTCAAGTAGCGCTGGATCAGCTGCTAAGAAACCTTTTTTGAAGGCCATAGAACCTGCCATCTTAAATGACAATTCATCAGAGTCAACGTCATGATAAGAACCATCATACAAAGTCGCTTTTACGCCAACAACTGGGTAGCCTGCAAGTACGCCGTTTTTCATGCGCTCTTGGATACCTTTATCAACAGCACCGTGGAATTCTTTTGGTACCACACCGCCAACAACTTCTTCAGCGAATTCATATTCAGTGTCGCCAGCTGGATCAAGTGGTTCAAGACGTAACCATACGTGACCAAACTTACCACGACCACCTGTTTGACGTACGAATTTGCCTTCTTGTTCAACAGTGTTACGAATCGTCTCACGATAAGCAACCTGAGGTGCGCCGATGTTTGCTTCAACGTTGAATTCACGCTTCATACGGTCAACAAGAATCTCTAGATGCAGCTCACCCATACCACTGATAATCGTCTGACCAGATTCTTCGTCAGTGTGTACACGGAACGATGGATCTTCTTTTGCCAAACGGCCAAGCGCGATTGACATTTTTTCTTGGTCAGCTTTGGTCTTTGGCTCAACCGCTAGAGAGATAACTGGTTCTGGGAATTCCATACGCTCAAGCGTGATCACGTTGTCTTCGTCACATAGCGTATCACCAGTCGTTACATCTTTCATGCCGACTAGGGCTGCGATATCACCTGTACGAATCTCTGCAAGCTCTTCTTGAGAGTTTGCCATCATCTGTACAATACGGCCAACACGCTCACGCTTCATTTTAACTGGGTTATAAACACTGCTACCCTGCTTCATGACACCAGAATAAACACGTACGAAGGTTAAGTTACCAACGAACTTGTCGTTCATGATTTTGAACGCTAGTGCTGAGAAAGGTGCTTCATCTGATGCTTCACGGCTGCCTTCGCTTTCGTCTTTGTCATCAAGAATACCTTTAATAGCAGGTACGTCAATTGGTGCTGGTAGATACTGGATAACCGCATCTAGCATCTTTTGTACGCCTTTGTTTTTAAAGGCAGTACCACAAAGAAGTGGGATGATTTCGTTATCAATAGTCAACTGACGAATAGCACTGTGGATCTGCTCTTCAGTCAACTCACCGTTTTCTAGATATTCGTTCATCAACTCTTCATTGGCTTCAGCAGCACTTTCTACAAGGTACTCGCGATACTCGTCCGCTTTGTCTTGTAGTTCAGTTGGGATATCACGCTCATCATACTGCATACCTTGAGACGCTTCGTCCCAATAGATAGCTTTCATAGTCACTAGATCAACAACGCCTTCGAAGTCATCTTCTTTGCCAATTGGAATAACCAATGGTACTGGCTTGCCGCCAAGACGGGTTTTGATCTGTTCGATAACACGATAGAAATCAGCACCAACACGGTCCATTTTGTTTACAAATGCAAGACGTGGTACTTTGTATTTATTCGCTTGACGCCATACGGTCTCAGACTGTGGCTGAACGCCGCCTACTGCACAGTAAACCATGCAAGCGCCATCAAGTACGCGCATAGAACGTTCAACTTCGATTGTGAAGTCAACGTGACCTGGGGTATCGATGATGTTGATACGGTGTTCGGCAAACTGTTTAGCCATACCTGACCAAAAACAAGTTGTTGCTGCTGAGGTAATAGTAATACCACGCTCTTGTTCTTGCTCCATCCAGTCCATAGTGGCTGCGCCATCATGTACTTCGCCAATTTTGTGGCTAACACCGGTATAGAATAAAACACGCTCAGTAGTGGTCGTTTTACCAGCATCGATGTGCGCTGAAATACCAATATTGCGATAGCGTTTTAGGGGAGTTTTACGAGCCATAGTGTTTTCCTAGGAAAAGTCGTGTATATAATAATGTATTGTGTCTCTACCTCATACTCTATGACAAAGCGTTCAGCTTCGTAATATTACTTACTGATTATTGAGCCTAATACGGACAAAAAAAGAGCAAATACTAAGAATAGTGTGGCATCAAATTTGGGATGTTCTCTAATGAAAGGATGAAAGTCATACTTGTTAAGAGAGACATCTTGATAGATGTCCGCCACCCCAGTCATTAATAAATAACATTTATATATGACCGAATGATGATGGCGGCAATCAATAGAATAAACAACAATGTAAGATTAATGAGTATGAGCTATTAATCTCAAGCTACTGTTAAAAAGTAGCTTAGAAACGGTAATGAGAGAATGCTTTGTTAGCATCTGCCATGCGGTGAACTTCGTCACGCTTTTTCATAGCAGCGCCTTTGCCATCAGCAGCATCATTCAATTCACCAGCTAAACGCAAAGCCATTGATTTTTCAGAACGCTTAGCAGCAGCTTCAGCTAACCAACGCATAGCCAAGGCAGTACGACGGGAGGGGCGTACTTCCATTGGTACTTGATAGGTTGCACCGCCAACGCGGCGAGCTTTTACTTCTACCATTGGGCGTACATTTTCAAGCACTTCTTCGAAGAAAGATACTGGATCTTCAACTTTACGCTTCTCACTTACTGTCTCAAGTGCACCGTAAACGATACGCTCAGCAGTAGATTTTTTACCATCACTCATTACATGGTTGATGAATTTTGCAACAGTTTGGCTACCAAACTTAGGATCCGGTAGGATCTCACGGGCAGCAACGACGCGACGTCTTGGCATAATAAATTTCCTTATCTTCAGGAGTGTCTAACATTCACAACATCGACTACTCATCATTAGGGTATAGCAGCGAGTTATCAGTTAGCCTTACTGCATGGTGGTATGTTTTAAGAGCAAATCACTTATATAAAAGTAATATGACTACTGACACCAAACCCATGCACAGTTATTGGGTAGTACAAAAAGCTTTGTTAATAACGTTTAGTTATTAAACTTTAGGCTTCTTAGCACCGTACTTAGAGCGACCTTGCTTACGGTCTTTAACGCCTGCACAATCTAATGCACCGCGAACAGTGTGATAACGTACACCTGGTAGATCTTTCACACGACCACCACGGATTAGAACAACACTGTGCTCTTGTAGGTTATGACCTTCGCCGCCGATATAGCTTGATACTTCATAGCCTGAAGTCAAACGTACACGACATACTTTACGCATGGCAGAGTTAGGTTTTTTTGGCGTGGTAGTATATACACGAGTACATACACCGCGACGCTGTGGGCACGCTTCCAACGCAGGAACTTTTGACTTTTCCTTGATGGTTTTGCGACCTTTACGAATCAATTGGTTAGTTGTTGCCATAAGGCATCCTTCTCCCGTTTGGTATAAAACAAAAAAATGGGCCAATGCACCATCTATCTGACAATAATTGCAGATTTCTGGGCACCCATTTTTAGGACAGTGTATTATAAAGAGTTGTTGCTGCTATTTCAACCACTTATGAATGGTTTCGCTTTACAACATTTGATAGATATGCATTCATCCTCGCATTATATCACTTTATCGTTTTTTCGCCGAAAAACAGCGTCATAAATAAAGTAAACAAGGCAACCTCAAGCATCATTAAGAAAAGATATTCGAATATAAATGCTACTTGATAGTAACTAAGTGGTGGTATTTATCCTGATTTCAAGTCACCCTATTCAACCGAACCAAAATAAATACCATTTTGCTTATTAATATACAACCTAACTAGCAAATAATATGTCTATTACTTGGCTTTTTTATCAGACGTTTGCTTGTCTGAGTCTTTTTTGCTACTGGTTTCTTCTGTATCGCTATTTTCTTCTGTCTTTTCTGTGTCTTTCTGCGCATCGTTATTACTGGCTTTTTTTACTTCAGCCTCGCTACTACTGTCATCAGTAATGGCACGATTGGCAAGTTTTGCCTCTGGCGCAAAAGTCGCTTTAGCAACGCCAATCACTTCATCAATCAACTGACTGTTATAATGTACGCCGATGGCTACTGCTGTAACGGGAATAAAACGGCGAACCCATAATAGGTTTATTTTGTCCAAATCAATTCCTACTTGTCTAGCAATACTGTCTATTTGCTCAGCATAGTAGTTTACGTTTTGATTTTTTAGACCCAAGTTCTTCAGCTCGCTATGCAACCCGTGGCTCTGAGCATTATCCAGCAAACCTTTACCGATACCCATACCTGCTAGCAATGCTTGTTTTTCTTGCATTTTGCTTAGATCGGCACTTGAGAGCAATTCGTATGCCATTTTCACACCTTGTTTACCTGTGAGCGGCTTATTGTATATAGCTGCAATTTGGTAGACAGTACGTAGAGATACCAATAATAGCCATAAGGTATCAGCAAGTAGACCTGGCAGCCCTGCTAGACCCGTAAGGCCGCCCATTGCTGCAAGTGCACGATTTTGGTTAGCGATGTCAGTTGCAAGTGCATAACGCTCTTCATCATCTAAAGTAGCAATATTGGCAAAGCGATGCTCGTTCGGTAAGTCTAATTGACTCCAGTTTGATGCAAGTTTCGCAACTTGAGCAAACGCGCTATCTACTGTCGATTGAAAAAAGCTGTTTGGTACGACTTTTTTGGCATATTTGCCATAAGTAGCAAAACGTGGACCTAATAATTGCTGCGTAGCCTTTAAGGTTTGCTCACGAAATAAGTCTTGTTGATAATCCTCATCGCCTAAATCTACCGCTTTATATTGGCGCGGTTTGCCTGTTTTGGCATTCATGCTATCAATCATGGAGCCCACGCGCTCTAGGTTGTTGCGTGTGAAAGAGCCAATAGTATTGATACTTTTTGAAAGAGTGCTAGGCTTTGCCATTGTGATGTCCTTAATATGATGAATAATAATGTGATGAATAATTTTTTTAGTAATAGTGATATGAATGTGTTTAATCTTCAAGCTATCAGTGTAATAAGTCAAGGCCGTTCCTGTCAGTGCGAACAATGTTATCGCAATCACAAATTTTGTATCTAAAAGTACAACTTAATTTTTGTCCGACTTAACCATAGCATTTAGCTTGCCCACATTGTTTTTCATAAACAATAAAGCGATTGCTCAAACAACAAGGTTTCATAGCCACTCAATTTCTCATTACCTTGTAGCGATAGAGGCTATTTCGCCATTATTTTACACTTGTCCAAAGATTTTCACTGCTTGATACGTTATCATGTGCCGTAAGTGAGAGCATAATTGTACACTGAAATGACATTGTCTTTAATAGTCTGGCGTTATCGTCTTTAATAGTCTGGCGTTAGCTAAATTCATGCTATCGTTATCTACATAGGCTGTTTTTTCATTATAATGCTCAAATTCATTCATCGTTAAACATTACATATAGATTTACAACGATTATTGCAACCAATTGCTAGCAAGTCGTTACTCATAAGGAATAGCATATGCGCCGCGTCGTCATCACTGGAGCAGGGATTGTCTCTTGTATCGGACATGATCTAGACACTGTCACTACCGCTCTCAAAGAAGGGCAATCTGGTATCACATATAATGATTCTTACGCTGAGCACGAGTTTAAATCACACGTGAGCGGTAGTATCAATCAATCAGAACTAGATACTAGTGGTATCGATCGTAAACTCAAACGCTTTTTTAGTGATGCCAGTCTGTACGCTTATGTCAGTGCACTAAACGCCATTGAACATTCAGGACTGTCACTTGACACCATTAATAACAATCCACGTGTGGGTGTGGTCGCAAGCTCAGGCGGTGCGTCAACAGAAAACATCGTGAACGCTGTGGATGCCATGCGTGAAAAAGGTCTACGCGGTGTCGGTGCGATGGCTGTACCTAAAACCATGGGCAGCTCAGTATCAGCAGCCCTAGCCACTGGTCTAAAAATCCAAGGTGTCTCCTACTCGCTTTCCTCTGCTTGCGCAACCTCGACTCATTGTATCGGTCATGCCGCTGAGCTTATCCAACTGGGTAAAGCTGATGTAATATTGGCTGGTGGTAGTGAAGCTGAGCATTGGACACAGTCTTGTATGTTCGATGCGATGGGTGCAGTGAGCACTCAATATAACGACACGCCAACACTCGCTTCAAGAGCTTATGATAAAGATCGCGACGGGTTTGTGATTGCTGCTGGTAGCGCGATGGTTGTGGTAGAAAGTTTAGAGCATGCTCAAGCACGTGGCGCCAATATCTTGGCTGAAATCGTGGGTTACGGTGCTACCTCTGATGGTGCCGAGATGGTTGCGCCAAGTGGCGAAGGCGCTGTACGCTGTATGCAACAAGCCTTAGCTGAAGCTGGCCTAGAAAGCGTTGATTATATCAATAGCCACGGCACCAGCACACCGCTGGGCGATATCACTGAACTCAAGGCGATTGCCAAAGTCTTTGATAATGATGTCAGTAAAGTACCGGCTATCAGCTCAACCAAATCCATGACTGGTCATAGCTTAGGTGCTGTCGGTGCGCAAGAGCTGATTTACTGCCTACTTATGCTACAAGACGGCTTTATCGCACCGAGCATCAACGTTGACAACCTAGATCCTGCAGCTGAAGGTTTCGATATTGTTACCCAGATGCGTGAATCAAACCTTGAAACCTTGATGAGCAATAGCTTCGGCTTTGGTGGTACTAACGCCACGCTCATCATCAAAAAATTCGACGCTTAAACCATGCTCGCACCAAATCAAACGATAACTAAGCAGACAGATTCTGCGCCATCGCCAGCTAGTAAATCTAGCTGGCGTTTTGGTGATTTGTCAGCGGCTGAATTAATGCCACAGCTAAGACGCCATTTACTTAACCAAGATGATGCAGCAAATTGGCAATTGGCTTGGTTAAATAATGATGGACGACCAGTAATTGGTTTGCTGCCTAAAGTCAGCTGGTCGGTTTATCCAACTGATCAAAAACCTTCTAAAGATTCAGTCAATACTTATAGAGTGGTTAAAAACTGCCGTGATAACTGCTCTACTCATAGCGAAAATACCATGACAGCCTATATGAGTTATCTAGAATGGCAAAATGAGCTTATTGCTTATAGCAAAGCTTATGATACCGATAATAATAGCTCAAATAACGTAAACCCGAAAAGCACAAAACCCTGTTATCATCATGGTCTGATTGGTTTTATCGGTTACGATATCGCTGCTTATGAGTTAAGTCCTGCAGACAGAATCGAATTGGCAAATCAGCCTTGTGCCTCATTAGGGCATTACGATATCTATCTAACACCTGCTGCCAATACTGATACCGGTTGGGAGCTAAAAAGCATTCAAACCAATAGCAGCTCTAATGAAGCTGTCGGCAACAAGTCAAAAGATGAGTTCATAGTTGCTCTGACATCCTACCTAGATGAACTGGATAAAAAGCTGTCCGACAAATATCTCAATCAAGCACAATCTAAGCACACATCACATACTATACCTGTCGTCCTAACGGCACGATGGAGTAAGCGTGATTATCAGCAAGCATTTGATCGTACTCAAGACTATCTACAGCAAGGCGATTGCTATCAAATCAACCTGACGCAAAAGTGGTCGGGCTATCTGCCATATAAAAACGATGCGACTCAACCAACTTCAGCGCTTATCGATTATCTGCCTGCGCTACATCATAATACTAAAGCACCTTTTGCAGGCTATTTAAGCGTTGATGGTGCGAGCGTTGAGCACGTTGATACCTTTAACCACAGTTTTGAGTTATTAAGCTGCTCGCCTGAGCTGTTCTTTACATTTACCAAAAACAAAGTGACTGATAAGCACCATATCCTGACCAAGCCAATCAAAGGCACTATGCCTCGTGGCTCCACTGACAAGCAAGATGAATCGTATAAGCAACAACTGGTCGATAGCGAAAAAGACCGTGCCGAAAATGTCATGATTGTGGATCTACTGCGTAATGATTTGGGTAAATATGCCAAAATCGGTAGCGTAAAAGTACCGCAACTGTTTGCGATTGAGAGCTTTAGTAACGTGCATCATATGGTCAGTACCATCACTGCTGAGCTAAAAACTGACACTCACCCGTTGACTGTACTGTTTGGTAGTCTGCCTGCTGGCTCCATCACAGGCACGCCCAAAAAACGCGCGGTCGAAATCATCGCTGAATTAGAGTCTACACCACGCGGTGCTTATTGCGGCACCATGGGTTATATGAATTTTGATGGCAGTGGTCAATGGAATGTACTCATTCGTACATTGCAAGCTGGTGCTTCATTAACTGATGAATTTAATAAAGAAAAACACATAAATCTATGGGCGGGTGGCGGTATTACGGTCGCGTCTGATTGTAATGCTGAATATCAAGAGTGCTTAGATAAGGTAGGCAATCTACTGGCGGTGTTGGCGAAAAAAGTATAAACGACTGAAATACTATTTTGCGCTGGCCTCTAAAGAAAAAAGCCTGCTTAACATTGCGCTAGCAGGCTTTTTTGGTACTTATCGATAGCATTTACTACACAAGCAGGTAAACCATTAATCAGCCGTCATGCTAGTCTCTGTATGCAGCTCTTTTAGCGTATCAATCAAGCGCTCATGCTGCTCGGCGGTACCAACAGTAATACGCAAATACTCACTAATGCGCGGCTTATCAAAATGGCGAACGATAATCCCTTGATCACGCAATGCACTCGCCACAGCACTTGCATTACCATCTTTTGGACGGGCAAAGATAAAGTTGGCATGCGAGGGCAATACTTTATAGCCTAGCGCCGTCAACTCTTCGGTCAATGACGTACGCAAATCGATAACCTGTTGGCGCGTTTGCTCAAAATAATCCACATCTAGCACACTTGCCGTCGCACCAGCTTGCGCTAGCTTATCCAGTGGATAGCTATTAAAGCTATTTTTCATACGCGTCAATGCTTCAATCAACGAAGCACTACCAAAGGCCATCCCAACACGTAAACCAGCAAGTGACCGTGATTTTGAAAAGGTCTGCGTCACGATAACGTTGTCACACTCATTGATTAAACTGACCGCTGAGACTTGCGAGCCTGTACTGTCTGCATCAGCCTGCGCAAAATCAATGTATGCCTCGTCAATTACAATCACGGCATTAGAATGCTCGCTGGCTAGCTTACGGATATCAGCAAGTGATAGGAGTAAACCTGTTGGCGCATTTGGGTTGGCAATGATGATACCGCTACAAGGCTGGCGATAAGCATCAGGATCAATACTAAAATCGTCTTCTAATGGGATTTTGACAAGATGCACACCAAAAGTCTGTGCATAGACAGGATAAAAGCTGTAGCCAATATCAGGTGATAAAAGCGGACGCTCTTTTAGGAAGAAACTGGCAAATATAAGCGCCAATACTTCATCTGAGCCATTACCGACAAACACTTGGCTGACATCAAGGTCATATGCTTGTGCCAATGCAGCACGCAGGTCATTGGACTCAGGTGCCGGATATAAACGCAGCTCTTGCGCTTGCTGGGTGAGTACTTTAGCGATTGCCTCTCCTACTTTTGGTGAGGGCGGAAATGGGTTTTCATTGGTGTTCAGTTTGCACAAGTTATTATGCTGTGGCTGTTCACCCGGTACATAGGGTGATAAGTTGCGTGCTTTAGACGACCACAGCCTATTATCTATCTTTGTCTCACTCATAAATTATCCTACTAATTAGCCATACAGACTATTAAAAATATCTATCAAAAGTAAAAATGAAGACGCTCAAAATATCTTACTGATAACGATAACGGGCTGAGCGCGCATGGGCTTCTAAGTCCTCTCGCTGCGCTAAAATATCAGCCGTCTCAGCCAATGGCTTGCTGCCGGATTCACTGCAATAAATAATTGATGATTTCTTCTGAAAGTCATAGACACCTAAAGGTGAAGAAAAGCGCGCAGTACCAGAGGTTGGCAATACATGGTTCGGTCCTGCACAGTAATCGCCAATCGCTTCAGGCGTGTGACGACCCATAAAGATAGCACCCGCATGACGAATATCATCTAACAATGCATCAGGGTTATCAACGGATAACTCCAAATGCTCAGGAGCAATACGATTAATCAGTGCCATACCCTCGCTACGATCTTTTACCAAAATAAGTGCACCACGATTTTGCAGCGAGTCACGCGCGATATCTGCTTTTGGCAGCTCAGCGAGTGCTCTTTCTATCTCTAACTCGACTTCTTTTAACTGCGCCTCACTGGTCGTCACAAAGATAGCTTGAGCGATACGGTCGTGCTCTGCTTGCGACAACAAATCCATCGCGAGCCAATCAGCTCGATCTTGCGCTTCACCCTCTGCATATACCAACACTTCTGAGGGGCCTGCAATCATATCAATGCCGACTTGTCCAAATACTGCGCGTTTGGCTGCCGCGACATACTTATTACCCGGCCCTGTGATTTTATCCACCGCTGGAATGGTTTCGGTACCGTAGGCTAAAGCTGCTACCGCCTGTGCGCCGCCAATGGTAAAGACACGGTCAACTTGAGCCAAATGAGCGGCTGCTAATACCAATGGATTAAGCACGCCTTTAGGTGCTGGCACGACCATGATAACTTCAGTAACCCCAGCTACTTTGGCAGGAATAGCATTCATCAATACTGATGATGGATAAGATGCCAAACCACCCGGCACATAAATACCAACGCGATCAAGTGGCGTGACTTTTTGACCTAAGCGATTGCCTAGCTCATCTTCATATTGCCACGTTTCTTGTACTTGGCGCTCATGAAAAGTCTGTACCCGAGTAGCTGCTGTGGTCAATGCCGTTTTTACATTCTCATCCAGATTGGTAAATGCGTCGGCAAGTGCTTCTTTAGACAGCTCTAATTCTTGCATCGTTGTCGCTGGATGCTGATCGAATTGCTGAGTTAATGCCAATACGACGCTATCACCATCCGCACGTACTTGTGCGATGATATCGTCAACGGCATGCAATAATTCAGCATCATTGACGGTTTCAAAGGCAAGCAGTTGTGTCAATTGATTGTCAAAATCGGCATCTTGGGTACTTAACTGGCGCATGACCTAATCCTATATCTGAGCATAAAATACTGCTGAAAATAAACGGCGTGAATATAACTAAAGTATGCTTATTATTCACAAATATGGCGACTTACTGGCTGTCTTCTTGTCTAAATTTTACGGTGATTTTATTTTTTCGCAAGCTAATACAACAAAACCAGTGTAGCACGCTATGACAGACATAGAGCGCTAAACTGGTTTAAAAATTCGTATCACCATGCTTTATATTACCAATGATTGACACCGGTTTACTAGGCATTGGCAATACTGTTTTTAAAGCTATCTAAAATGGGTTCTAGTAACGCAAATTTGCGCTTATAGCTGACTTGATTGACGATAAGACGTGATGACACATCACAAATATGATCGCGCGCTTCAAGTCCATTCGCGCGTAGGGTATTACCCGTATCAACCACATCGACAATCAAATCGCCCAAGCTCACCAATGGTGCCAGCTCCATTGAACCGTAAAGCTTGATAACATCAACTTGCTGACCTTGGCTCGCAAAATAAGCGCGCGCTACATTGACATATTTGGTCGCGATACGCAGACGACGATTGGGCAGTGGTGCGTCTTTTACGCCAGCGGTCATCAATTTGCACTGAGCGATTTTTAAATCAAGCAGTTCATACACGTGGTTCGCGCCATGCTCAAGCAGCACATCTTTACCTGCTACACCAAAATCAGCCGCACCGTGCTCGACATAGGTTGGTACGTCGCTTGCACGCAAAATTAATACACGTACATTTGGGTTTGAGGTTGGAAAAATAAGTTTGCGCGAGGCTTCAGGGTCTTCTAAAAGATCAACACCCGCTGCACGTAGCAGTGGCATCGTCTCTTCTAAAATACGGCCTTTTGATAACGCCAACGTTAGACCTGAAAACGCATCGTTTACTTCGTTTAGTAGACCATCGGCTGGTGCAGGTTTGCTTGTCTCAGTCATAATGACATCGTGTCCATATGCAGTTAGTTTCCCCATTCAAGGGAAGTTTTAATGTATAACGTAATTCATGTATAAACTACGGTTGACCTATCAGTATTAGCCGTTGGTATTGACACGCTGGATATTCACACCAAGGCTACGCAGCTTGTCTTCGACATGCTCATAACCACGGTCAATATGATAAATGCGGTCAATCAAGCTCTCGCCTTCTGCCGTTGCAGCCGCCATCACCAGTGACATAGAAGCGCGTAAATCTGTTGCCATAACTGGTGCCGCCGTAAAGTTCTCGACACCTCTGATCACCGCAGTATGTCCATCCACTTGGATAGATGCACCCAAGCGGTTTAGTTCAGGTACGTGCATATAGCGGTTTTCAAAGATGTTTTCGATAATGGTACTGGTCCCATCAGCCAGACAGCAAATCGCCATCAACTGAGCTTGCATGTCTGTTGGAAAACCTGGATGTGGCTGAGTCCGAATATCCACTGGCTTTGGACGACCTTTCATCTGCGCGCGAATCCAGTCATCACCTGTGGTGATCACTGCACCCATCGCTTCAAACTTCTCAAGCACTGGGTACAATAAAGAGGCTGTAGTTTTTTTGGTCAACACATCCCCTTGAGTCATCAAGGCACCAGCAAGATATGAGCCTGTCTCAATACGATCCGGTACCACTGAATACTCACAACCGTGTAGACGTTCGACCCCTTCAATGGTCATCGTCGAAGTACCGATGCCGCTGATTTTGGCGCCCATCGCAACCAGCATATTGGCTAAATCGACTACTTCTGGCTCTAATGCACAGTTAGCCAAAACGGTCGTGCCTTTAGCTAATGCCGCTGCCATGATGACGTTTTCCGTACCGCCAACTGTCACCATATCAAATGAGAAGTGGCAACCAATCAGCTTACCACCTTTAGGCGCTTGCGCTTTCACGTAACCGTTCTCTACGCTGATTACCGCACCCATCGCTTCAAACGCTTTTAGATGCTGATCAACAGGACGTGAACCAATCGCACAGCCACCTGGTAACGACACTTCAGCTTCGCCAAAACGCGCCAGTAATGGACCTAATACCAAAATTGACGCGCGCATGGTTTTTACCAAATCATACGGCGCATAAAAGTTATCAATAGTTTTGGTATCACAAGTGACCGTATCGCCCTGCTTTTGGATATCAATCCCCATGCCACTGATCAATTCAATCAATGTTCGTACGTCTTTTAATGACGGCACATTATGCAATGTCGTTGGCGTCTCAGCCAATATCATCGCAGCAAGCAATGGCAAGGCGGCATTTTTGGCACCTGAAATAGTAACTTCCCCTGCGATACGACTACTACCAGTGATTAAAAATTGATCCATAAAGGTGACAACCTAGCGATGAGTATAGAAAATGGTGAAAACGAGCAGTAAAGAATCCTTATGTCTGTTAAACGAACTCTTCGATTGCCAGTTAGATAGATAGCTATATAATTAGCCTTTTGATTGAGCGTCCCACTCAGCAGGCGTTAGCGCTTGAATATTGAGGGCGTGAATATCGCCACTCGCAATCTTATCATTAACCAGCGCATAAATGGCTTGCTGACGTTGAACGGCGCGTTTGCCTTCAAAGCTTGCATCAACCACGCGCACGTCAAATTTATTGCCTTGATTGGCAGCTTGGATAAAAGCGTCTGGGAAGTGAGTCTGTAAAAATGCGATCAAATCGTCAGCGTTCATGCTCATAAAATAGTCTGCCTTAACGTTTAGAATAGGGTATAGATTTAAAGTGATGACATTATAACAAGAGTTTGCCTATCTTACAGTACTGTCTTGCTCAAGTATATTTGAGGACTGAAACCGTATCGAAAAATAAGCAGTCAAAAGCCCATGATATGAATAACAACAAGCTATTTGAGCATTGTGTCTAGATACGTCACTACTTGCGCGCGTACATCATTGACCCAGCGTAACGGCGGTGCCATTGCTCCAATGATAGTTGCGTGGCTCGCGCCTTCGATTTCACCCGTCTGCACCGTTACCCCTGCCTCTTTCAATGCTTGCGTCATTTTGAGTGCATTGGTTGGATGCACCACTTTATCTTTTTCTGCGGTTAATAACAAATATGGTGGCTGTGCCCCTTTGATCTGACGATCAGGCATGACTTGATCAGGTGTGGCATCCGAGGGAAAAGCTGACGCACTACTAAACTTACGGAAGTCATAACTGTAAGGCCCTGCAATACCGATAACCGTCGCAATGTCTGTTGGCTTAATACCATAGGGCGCTAAAAAGTCTTCGTTGGCGACGGCTGCGACTGCATTAAACGCGCCAGCAGAGTGGCCCATGACAGCGACACGCGATGGATTAGCATGCAAGCTGGCCGCATTCTCGATACTCCAAGCAATCGCTTGGGCCGTATCATTGACATAATCAGGGTAGACATGCTCGGGCACCTTACGATAATTAATCACTGCGGTGACATAGCCTGCCTGCGCTAAGCTTTGACCGACAAAGGCATATTGATCTTTATTACCACTCTCCCAAGAACCGCCATGCACGAATACCACCATAGGGTAGTCATTATTGATAGCGCTTTGGGCTTTCATTGCCTGTGCCAAGGGCTTTGGATAGTAAATATCTAAATCTTGCAAAGGCTCATCGCCGTATAAGATATCTTTACTTACCCCTACGCCGCCACTAGAAGTAATGCCATTGACAAAGCCTAGCGGTGATAATGCCTGTGCACTTTGGGTGGCAAGCGCGATGCTGCCTAGCGCCAATACTGCCGCTCCTACAACCCTTAGTCTGCGCGGGTGTTTACCAAAAGAATTATGATCAAAGTTCTTGCAGTTGTTCGCACCTGTCTTTTGTTTTATGTGATTTACCGAATCCTTCATTGCCAATACCTTGTTACAGTTATGGATCTTAAGATATGTATCTTATAGTTATGAATCATGCCTAACATCGTGAGCGCTCTATGGTCTCATTAGAACCTCTGATTCTGCTACTTTTCACTATTGATATAGTACTCACTGGCTGAGGATTTCTCGTGCTTTTACTGTTATATCTATTTAGGCTTATTGTGATTAATATCAAAAAAAGCTACTAGCATCCTATGGTGTGACTGGGTATCACATATAGCTAAGTAGCTATTATATAAGCTCTTATTTATCGTCTATACACGCTCTTATTTATCGTCAATCATTGCTTGGTAGACTCAGCTTGGCAAACTCAGTAGTTTTACTGATTTTGATAAAGATCGATATATGGGCTTGATGATGGTTGCGCCGTAGTAGCCTCTTCTTCCGTTATTACTATCGGCGTTGCGGTACTGACAGCAGTATCTTGGACAGCTGGTGTGACTGCCGGATTGGCTAGGTTATTCTCGTACATAATATCATCATCGTTTATCTTTACACCTCTATCATCGACAACGGTCGTCAGCAGTACCAGCTCGGTCACCCCAACAGTGCTGTTCGCAACATCAATTAAGTTACTTTGTTGGGTGGGTGTCATGCGACCCATAATATAGACCACGCCATTGTTGGTGACTGCTTTGATTTGTGAGGTTTTGACGCCATCGCTGGCGGCTATTTTTGCCAGTAGTTTTGAGGTGATATAACCATCATGAACCGTTGAGCTATAGCCTTTTGAAGCACTTACTTCCATCTCGTTGTAGACGCGGCGTACATCTGGCATGGAGCTGACGACCTTTTCTACTTCTGCTTTGAGCGCTTCAGACGGTACTTCCCCTGTGAGCAGCACTTCGCTATTGAAGCTATCGATACCCATACGACTGGTCTGCTGCAAGTCTTCTTTTAGCCCATACACATTGATTTTGGCAGTATGCTCGATACTACGATCTAGTAGACGCTGCGGAATGGTGCGCTCAGTCATTGGCACACCGTAAGTTCCTTCTGTACTGTTGGTCAGATAGTTGGTGGCACAGCCTGTACTGGCCACACAAGCAGCAAGCATAATGCCCGTCGTAATACAGCGTGATGAACCAAAAATAGCAGTGCGCAAATGCATCCGTGTCATTGTTTACCTCTTAGAGCATGGTGGTGACGGTGTTATAAATTCAATGAGTTGAGTCAATTTTTATCTAGCAGTGATAAGACAAATTTTGTTAACAGCTACTTTACTTAATTTTGGCCAGCAGCGGTTAGGTTTTTGGTAACGAGTATTGCGCGCTAGATTCAGTCAGGCGCGCGAGTCATCCCGTATTTGCGTTATATATTTACTACCATGCACTGGCTACAAAGGCACCTTTAAGCCATTGCAGCTCATCACTCAACGGATTCTCTTTTGAGCTGAGCTTACCCGCCGTATTATAAGCAATGACATCAAAGCGGCAGTCATAATGAGCGTACTCAGGATGCTGCTGCAAAAAACATTGCGCCGCTTTAATCACTTTACGCTGCTTGCTTGTCGTCACGCTGAGTGCTGCATCGCCATAGACTGACCGCTTGCGTTGACGAACTTCGATAAATACTAGCGTTGACCATGCAGGTCCTACTTCCGTCATAATCAGATCTAGCTCGCCTATTTTTGGCTGTTGCCAGTTTTGCGCCACCAACCGTAACCCTTGTGCTTGTAAATACTCACACGCCTGCTGTTCAAACAGGCTGCCTTGGCGTTGTTTCGGTGAGGTTAAAATCAAAGGTTTGTGATTCGCCATAAGGTTAATTCGTCTGCTTAACATTTGAGAATTATCATAGCACAACATGCTAAACTAGCCACTTCTGCGCGTTATGCTCTCAAAATCTATCGATTTATTCACTCACTATTTGACTGAAAAATCATAGATAACGACTGGATATAATGGCGCACTATTATTGTTAATAACCCGAGGTTTTCATGTCTACCCCTACTGCGATGCCAGCTTGTCTCTATATCGTTGCCACGCCGATTGGCAACTTGACCGACATGACGCCACACGCGATTGCTGTTTTAAAGCAGGTCGCGATCATTGCCTGTGAAGATACTCGCACTTCAGGTAAGCTGTTGTCGCATTTTGGTATTGATACCAAAGGAAGCAAAACGGATGAGGCAAAAAGCTCAGAGACCCATCATGCCACAAGTAGTGTAGAAGATGATGAGGCCACAACGAAGCAAAAAGGTCATAACAAGCTATGGGCTTATCACGAACACAATAGCGCTATTCAAACGCCTAAAATCATTCAAATGATTGAGCAAGGTCATTCGATTGCCTTGATTAGTGACGCTGGTACGCCACTGGTTAGTGACCCAGGTTATCAATTGGTACAGGCTGCACATGAAGCTGGCGTGACCGTATCTCCTATCGTTGGGGCTTCTGCTGCTATTGGCGCATTGTCAGTGGCAGGGTTGCCATCAGATCGATTTAGCTTTATTGGGTTTTTACCAGCCAAAACTCACGGCCGTCAAAAACAACTGAACGATTTGATCGCACGTACCGAAACTCTGATATTTTATGAAGCGCCGCATCGTATCGTATCTAGCCTGGAAGATATGGCGACGATATTTGGTGCAGGCCGTGCAGTGACTTTTTGTCGTGAATTGACCAAAACGTTTGAAACCGTACATAAGAGCACCCTTGGCGATTTAGTCGAGTTTGTCAAAGCAGATGACAATCAGCAACGCGGTGAGATCGTCGTGGTCGTCGCTGGCGCCGGTGTGGCAAAGGATACTGACGACATCAGTACTCATGATAAATTGCTACAGCGTTTGCTAGAGGATCTATCGGTCAAAAAAGCAGCCGCGCTGGCCTCTGATATCACTGGTGTAAAAAAGAATGCACTTTATCAGCGTCTACTAGAGCTGCAAGCTGACTAGTTTTTAACAATAAGAAAGATAACTGTTTATAAATTAATTGAAGAGAGGTAAGCAATGTACGATGTAATGGCGATAGGTAATGCGTTGGTTGATCACGAGTATGTGCTGTCAGATGCGGCACTAGAAGAGACCGAGCTGACCAAAGGTAATATGACACTAGCAGAGTTTGAGGAGCAGCAGCAACTACTGGCTTACTTTAAGTTGGCTGAGATTGAGCCATCAAAACAAGCCGGCGGTGGCTCAGCAGCCAACACGATGTTCACCTTTGCTAGCCTCGGTGGCAAGCCGTTCTATGCATGCCGCGTCGGTGATGACGATCAAGGGGCATTTTACCTCAGAGACTTGCACGAAGCAGGCGTTGCCACATCAGATAAATCTATCCATGAAGGCGGTGTGACCGGCTCATGCGTGGTCGCTGTCACCGAAGATGGCGAGCGTACCATGCAGACCTATCTTGGCACCTCAAGCGAAATCGCAGCTGACAATGTTGATTTTGATGCGTTGACGCAAGCAGACTGGCTATATTTAGAAGGCTATTTGGCCATGTCTGAAAGCATTCAACCAGCAATGACGCAACTGCGCCAACAAGCCGGTATTCATAATGCAAAAATTGCCGTGAGTTTTGCGGATCCTGCGGTAGTGAAATTTGCCAAAGACGGCCTGCTTAACATGCTCGGCAATAAAGTTGCCGTGATATTCTGTAATAGCGAAGAAGCCAAGCTATTCACCGATAAAAAACAAGTCAAAGCCGCTGCCCGTGCTTTGCTTGAACATTGCCAAACAGCGGTCGTCACTGATGGTGCCAACGGTGCGGTCATTGCCCACAAGCCTGATGACGAATCGGAGATTGAAGTTTACGACGTAGCAACGCCAGCAGTAACGAGTGTCATCGATACCAATGGCGCAGGTGATAACTACGCGGGTGCCTTCTTGTATGCGCTATCACAGCATTATAGCTTGCCAGAGTGTGGACGTCTTGCTAGCGAAATATCGTCACAAGTCATCCAGCAGTTTGGACCACGTCTTGCCTCGCAGGATTACCGAGATATCGCTCAGCGTGTCCTATCTGCTTAAATGCTGAATATGTATATTTAACGCAAATAAAAAGTCCATATCAAGTCGATATGGGCTTTTTTGTTTATAGATTATAATCACTCAAATAATTTTCCTAAATGAGCACGCTTTTATATTAGGGCGTGTTGAACATTCGCAAATAGGCACTGCTGATCGCTAAAATTGTTCCAGACAAGGCACAAAGCGACGATAATGCAGATGCCTTAGCGAGATTTGTAACGCAGTATGGGGCAATTTTAGCATCAGCCCCAACGATAAAAGCAGGGGACAGGACTCTTTTTTGCCGCTTCATCGTTAAAAATAAGCGCTTAGAATGACTAAGCTTATTATTTTTAACATCGAGTCGCCTAAAAAATAGTCGCTGTCAGTGCCATGGTCGAGTGTTCAACACGCCCTAAGCAGTAGCTAATGCTTGCGCAAGATCGGCTTTGATGTCTTCAATATGCTCGATACCAATAGACAAACGTACCATATCTTCACTAACGCCAGCTTGCTCAAGCTCCTGCCCATTTAACTGGCGATGCGTCGTCGAGGCAGGATGACAGGCCAATGACTTGGCATCACCGATATTCACCAAGCGCGTAATCAGCTGTAGCGCATCGATAAAGCGCGACCCTGCTTCCAAACCGCCTTTTACGCCAAAGGTCAAAATAGCAGAAGGTGTGCCTTTCATATATTTTTTGGCAAGCTCATGCTCAGGATGGTCAGACAGGCCAGCATATTTTACCCAAGCGACCTTGTCATGGTCACGTAAGTATTCTGCAACCGCTTGTGCGTTCTGTACATGACGCTCCATCCGTAGGCTCAGCGTCTGCATCCCTTGCAAGATACTAAACGCATTAAGCGGACTAAGCGCCGCGCCCGTATTGCGTAGCGGTGCGACACGAGCACGCGCGATAAAGGCAGGCGCGCCCACGTCTTTGACAAAATTCACCCCATGATAACTGGCATCTGGTGTGTTCAGTAATGGGAAACGCTCAGGATAATCGCCCCACGCAAACGTACCACTATCGATAATCGCACCACCAATCGACGTCCCCGTACCGCTCATATACTTAGTCAATGAATGCACCACAATGTCCGCACCAAACTCAAACGGACGGCATAGCGCAGGGGTCGCAACGGTATTGTCAATCACGACAGGCACACCGTACTCGTGAGCAATATCACTGAGCGCCTGAATATCTACGATATTACCTAGTGGGTTACCGATACTCTCGGCAAAGACCATTTTCGTCTTATCATCGATTAAATCACGAATGGCTTCTGGATTTTTGTGGTCAAAAAAGCGCACCTCGATACCTTGACGCGGCAATGCATGCGCAAACAAATTGTAAGTCCCGCCATATAGCGTCGATACGGCGACGATATTGTCACCTGCTTCACAAATGGTCTGGATCACATAAGTGATAGCAGCCATACCAGAGGCGACCGCAAGCGCACCGATACCACCTTCAAGCGCAGCAACGCGCTCTTCTAGCACCGCATTGGTCGGATTCATAATACGCGTATAGATATTGCCCGCGACCTTTAGATCAAACAGATCAGCACCATGCTGAGTGTTATCAAACGCATAGGAGCTGGTATGGTAGATAGGTACGGCGACAGATTTGGTGGTCGGCTCCACGCTATAGCCAGCATGAATCGCCAAGGTCTCAAGACGCTGGTTGTTCTTTAGTTCTTGGGCTGCTTGTTCATCACTCATCGTACATTCCTTTGTATGGATCAAATGTATTGATCAAGATTTACTGATTCAAGAGTTCGCGTTTAAAAACTATTTTAAAAAGCTGTCTGCTAAATCATAGCAATAAAAAAAGCTGAGTTCATCATAACTCAGCTTCTTTATTAAAAGAATAGCAAAATACTAATTGTTTAATGACAAACATGCATAAGCGTTTTTATAACCGCTATGCTGCTTTTATTGGTTTTTTGCATTTATTTATAATAAGCATTTTCTGTGCGCGTATGGTCGGTATCATCAACCACTTGCGTCAGTTCTGGTATTTGCTGCTTAAGCTGTACTTCAACGCCTTGACGCAGTGTCATATCAACAGCTGAACAGCCTTGGCAACCACCGCCAAACTTCAAGACCGCGGTCAGGCCAATACCTTCTTCTTCAATCAATTCAAGCAACTGTACGTCACCGCCATGCGCTGCCAAGCCAGGGTTAATCTCTGACTGCAAGACATAGTTAATACGCTCTTCGACACTGGCATCAGCACCTACTTTCGGTACTTTAGAGTTTGGCGCGCGGAAGGTCAGCTGACCACCAAAACGATCTTTATTGTAATCGATGACCGCATCTTCCAAATAAGGCACCGAGGCCGCTTCGATAAAGGCTGAAAAATCATCATAGGTCAAGCACAAATCAGCGCTGTCTTCTTCGCCTGGTTGGTTGTAAGCCATGCAGCACTCTGCGCGCGGCGTACCAGGATGCTCAACGAAGATACGCACACCGATACCATCAGTGTCTTGCTTGGCTAACAAGTCTGCCAAATAGCCTTGAGCAGACTCAGTGATGGTGATATTGCTTTTTGCTTCAACTTGCTCAGTATCTAATGCTGACTCATAGTCAGCGGCTTGATTTTGCTCACTCATAATGTTTCCTATGCGTTATGACACAAGCGCAATATCTATTATGGCGACCGTGTCGTGAATTTGAATTTTTCAAAATTTTTATGGCTTATATCAGTTTGCAAGCCATCAGTGCTTGAGGTTTATTATTGTAATGCACTGGCAGCAATAGTCATAAAATTTAATCCGTCTATAATGGCCATTATACCTGAATCAAGGAGTAATTCCGACCGCGCTACTGTGAATTGAACCGTGACCGCTGCAAATGGTTGTCATTGGTTTTTTCAATGGCACTACAAGTCAGTAGATTAGGCATTGTTTATATAATGACTGATAAGCTACCCTCTATATAAAGACAGCTGCATTATTTATCAAGTATCCTAGGTAGCTTTAAAATCATAAGAGATTTATGCTAATTAACGCCATGCACTTATCAAACCGTATACGTTCTATCACTAATCGGATTAAACACAAATGAAAACACTAGCTGTTTTCATTAATGACACTAGATTTACAATAACGGATTGTGATGATTAGGATTTTCGTAAGAAATTTAGCAATAGCTTTTCTGTATAAGACTGTTGTTACTGAAAGTTCTATTCATAAATAATAAATAAACAAAAGTAGATATTTATAAATGGAATATACAATGGCAACGTTAATATTGAGCATCTTTGTTATTCTAATAATCACTATGATAATCGCTAGTAATTATTACTTCACCTTAACCAAAAAAATAATGAAACGTTACGACAAAGCACCTTATCTACTCATCCTGTTTTACAATCCCTCATACCATATAACCTTTTACGCAGATTATAAAAATGATTTAAATCCTAAAGAAATAAATGCGTTTAAGTACTATTTTATACTTTACATAGTTACCATTGTTTTGTTTATAGCGCTGTTAATCATAGGCAATACCCTTATATATCTGAATAAAAACTAAGTGTCGCCTTTGACAAAACATCTTTCTACTTGTCAGAAAGTCACAGGCTGTGTCAGTATTAGCGTCATTAATTTTTTATCAGTAAAAATAAATTGTAGGAAATTGGCGTCTATGAGTGAATTATCAGAGCAAGCTTCAGATAAGCAAAACCCCGAGCAAAAAAACAGTACACACTACCGTTATTTGGTTTTTATCGGGCGTTTCCAGCCGTTTCATTGTGGGCACAAGGCAGTCATTGACGAAGCGCTCAAACGCTCTGATGAAGTGATTATGCTGATTGGTTCGGCCAATCTACCACGCAGCTTACGTAATCCATTTAGCGTCGCTGAACGCGCTGCAATGATCAAGGGCGCTTACTCAGCAGAAGACGCCGCTCGTATCCATTGCGTCGGTCTAGACGATGCGCTCTACAATGACACGCGCTGGCTACAATACGTCCAAGCAGGCGTGAAATCGGTCACGGGTGATTTGCAAACGGATATTGGCTTGATTGGTCACTCAAAAGACAGCTCATCATATTACTTATCGCTGTTCCCTAACTGGGCATCGGTGTCAGTACCCAATTATCATAATCTATCAGCCACGCCTATTCGCGACAGCTATCTGATGGGCGCTACGCCAACGCCTGAGCGCACGCCTGAGTCAACGCGCAGCGTCCTCGATGCATTCAAAAAAACGGACGACTATCATCAACTGCATGAAGAAGCGGACTTTATTGATAAATACAAAAGACAGTGGCAATCTGCCCCCTATCCACCAACCTTCATGACGGCTGATGCGTTGATTGTACAATCTGGGCACATCTTACTAGTCGAGCGACGTAGTATGCCAGGACGCGGATTGTGGGCACTACCGGGTGGTTTTTTAAACCCAAAAGAGACGCTATTTGACGCTTGTATTCGCGAGCTGCGTGAAGAGACACGCCTGAAAGTGCCTGAGCCCGTATTGCGCGGTTCTTGCCACAGTCAGCATACCTTTGATGACCCGTATCGTTCAGCACGCGGACGCACCATTACCCAAGCCTTTTACTTCCAGCTAAAAAACGACCCAAAAGGGTTGCCAAAAGTAAAAGGCGGTGATGATGCGACCAAAGCATTTTGGCTACCATTGGCAGAGCTTGATGCCAAAATGATGTTTGAAGATCATTATGCGATTATTACCAAAATGGTTGGGTTGTAGTTTTTCGTTATTAAACGGATGATCAGGTCATGGTCAAATCAACCCTCACTGATATCTACACAATGTATTTTTTAACTTTTTATACCAGTGCCGATAGACGGCAATGGTTAACCGCCGCCACTGTTCTTTCAAAGCAGCTGCGGCAGCTCAAAGCAGAGGAGTTCTGTGATGTACACCAGTAATTTAAATAATTTAATCTTAAATAGTGACAGCTATAAAACCTCACATTGGGTGCAATATCCAAGTGGTAGTGAGTATCTGTCCAGCTACATTGAAGCGCGCAAAGGCGACTATGATGTGGTGTTCTTTGGTCTGCAGGCCTTTATCAAAGAGTACCTAAGCACCCCTATCACGCATCAAGATATCGACGAAGCCGAAAAAGTGGTTAAAGCGCATGGCTTAACCTTTAATCGTGCGGGCTGGGAGCACTTGATTGAAAAACACAACGGCTATTTGCCACTGCGTATTCAAGCCGTTCCTGAGGGCAGCATCGCTCCGGCATCAAATGTAGTCTGCCAAGTTATCAACACTGATCCTGAGTTTTATTGGCTACCAAGTTATATCGAAACAGCGCTATTACGCGCGATTTGGTATCCGTCAACGGTCGCTAGTGTCTCTCGCTATTGCAAAGAGATTATCCGTCAAGCGCTAGAAAAGTCAGCGGACAATACAGAGTCGCTACCTTTTCGCTTACATGACTTTGGCGCGCGCGGTGCGTCGAGTCAGGAGACGGTTGCCCTTGGCAGCTTGGCGCATTTGGTCAACTTTGCTGGTACCGATTCAATGACAGCACTTATTGCAGCCAGTCGCTGGTATCAGATGGGTGATGACATGCCTGCGTTCTCTATCCCAGCGGCCGAACACAGCACAATGACGGCTTGGGGACGTGATGGAGAAACCGCTGCTTTTCACAATATGATTGAGCAGTTCGGCGGCACAGACAAAGCGTTTTCGGTGGTATCAGACAGTTACGACCTATGGAATGCGATCGATAATATCTGGGGCGATGCCTTAAAAGATGAGGTCGAAAATATGGGTGGCACTTTGGTTATTCGCCCAGACAGTGGCGAGCCGACTAAAGTCGTCCGTGAAGCGCTAGAGCGCTTGGCGCTGAAGTTTGGCACGACGGTAAACAGCAAAGGCTATAAAGTCTTGCCTGACTACGTGCGAATCATCCAAGGCGATGGCATTAGCTCACAAAGCTTAAGCAAAATCATTGACGTGATAATCAAAGCAGGCTTTAGCATAGAAAACGTGACATTTGGTATGGGCGGTGGTCTATTGCAGCAAGTCAACCGTGACACCATGAGCTGGGCGATGAAATCGAGCGCTATCTGTATCGATGGCACATGGAAAGATATTTATAAAGACCCTATCACCAGCCGCTCAAAACGATCGAAAAAAGGACGATTGGCACTGGTACAAGATGGCAATGGCCAGATCAAAACCATAAAAGAGCAAGCATTGGGTAGACCATCAGACAACCTATTACGCGATGTCTATGTTGATGGTCAATTATTGATTGAGGACAGTCTCACGATTATTAGGGAACGTGCAGGATGGTAGATACTAATAAACTAACATCTATCGCAAAAGATGTATTATTTGCGCCTGTATATCTTTATCAGGGTCGTAAAATCAAGCGTGAAACCGTTCGTTTGCCGGAGCCAAACGGCGACAGACATGGTATGGTTGAGCTATCAAAAGCAGATGATGGACTGTCATCTAAAAGCCAAGAGACGCTCAATTTGATGGTCGTGGGCGACTCAGCAGCAGCAGGTGTTGGCAGTCAGACTCAGCAAGAAGCGCTGGTTGGTAAGCTGATTCCGATATTGGAACAGAATGCCGTTATTCGATCGAACTTTGCACAGCTCAATTGGTCATTACAAGCGACAACTGGTCATACTAGCTTTGATATTTTGCGCAGATTATATGTCCTCCCTACTCCTGACCAACCTATCGATGTGATGCTGCTGAGCGTTGGGGTCAACGATACGACGTCCAATGTCTCTGTGCATCAATGGCAGCAGCAAATTGAAGATACCATTGATATTGCGCAGCGTAAATTTGGCGTACGCGAGTTGATTTTTTTGAGCTTACCACCGATGGCGCAGATGCCTGCGATTCCCTCCCCACTCAATAATTTTGTTGGGGCAAAGGCCTCAATACTTGATGAGATATTGCAAAAAGTCTGCGCTGCTCATGACGGTGTCAACTATATGGCAACTGACTTTGCACGCATGATATCAGAGCATGGCAATGGTCAGCCTATTGATATTGCCGTGATGTTCGCCAGTGATGGCTTCCATCCTAGCAGCCTAATGTACGGTTATTGGGCACAGCAGATCGTAGAGAACATGACCCAACTGTTAGACTCACCCACCGCTCAGACGGATTGCTAAAAACACGCAAGTATTGATCTATCGACACAAAAAAACCGCTGAATCATCAGCGGTTTTTTATTACTTAGCAAAACACATTTACACCATAGGTATAAATTATTCAGCAGCGTCAGCAGCTTTCTTGCTACGGCCACCAAATGCACCAAAGCGTTTGTTGAAGCTTGCAACACGGCCTTCAGTAGAGGTTTTACGTTGCTCACCAGTATAGAATGGATGCGACGCACTTGAGATATCAAGTGGGTAGTATGGGTATTCTTTACCTTCGTATTCGCGAGTCGCTTTAGTCTTAGCCGTTGAACGAGTCAAAAAGAACACGTCAGCGTTCGTATCATGGAACAAAACTTCTTGGTAATCAGGATGGATATCTTTACGCATAATAAACTCTCTAGGTCCGATGTATGTATGGCAATTTGCGTCAACATCATGAGCGATGTCTCAAGCAAACGAAAACATACGTAACTGAGGCACTAAGGACATTATAAGTATGGCAACTGCGTCACTGGCTTATTCCAGCACAAAGCACCACTCTTCTGCTCACTTAGCCTTTCCCCAGCGGGAAAATTAAACCGCGATTTTAACGGTTTTTGTCACCCAACGCAAGCCGCAGTTGTGATAGAGATATGTGATAAGTTGTCACCAATACACAAATAGTGTTGAGATGTACGAGTTAACCCAATACAATACTTTGGTTAGTTTAATTAATCAATTATATAGATATCTGTAGTTAAGCTAACGAGCTTTAGCTTTTCTTTGCCATTTATCTATTATCTATCGAACATTTATGCGATATGGCTAGTCAGTTTTCTTCAAAAAATATCGCACTCTTTGTTCATCGGTAAGCACAACTTCCCTAACACTAAATAAGGACTATTCAATGATAAACACTACCATCAAAACCACTACTAAGGCACTATTAATCAGCTCAGCACTTGCTATCACGACTATGGCAAGCGCTGCTCTACCAACTCAGTGGCAACTAGATAATTCACATACTCGTGTCGGTTTCTCTGTTGAGCATATGGGATTTTCTACGGTTATGGGGCACTTTAGTGATGTCGACGGCACTGTACAGTTCGATCTAAAAAACCCAAATCAAACTCAATTTAACTTTGTTGTAGATACAGACAGTATTGATACTGGTTGGGAAGCCCGTGACAAGCATCTGAAAACCGATGAGTTTTTCAATGTTGAGAAGTACCCTACCATGAGCTTTAAATCCACTCAGGTTAACTTTATCAATCCACAACAAGCAAAAGTCACTGGCGACTTTACTTTACTTGGTCAAACCAAACCATTAACACTTAACCTAACGCTAAAGAAAATCGATAACAGTCCTTTGACCAAAGAGCCTGTGATTGGCTTCCGTGCCACAGGTAACATCGATCGTACAGCGTATGGCATGGATGCATACTCACAAGGCATCACCACCAACGTCCCTATTCAGATAGATGGCGAATTGGTAGAGAAAAAGTCAAAATAGACGTCATTCGCTATTAATCGCTTTTACTAGCAACAATAAAAAAGCAGCCCTTTTATAGAGGCTGCTTTTTTTGTCCAACAATAGCGTTATAAGATACTATTTGGTTGGAATAACATGCCAAACGTCAAATTTGTCATCACCATCTTTATCGCCCATTTTTGTATCATTAGCATAGAAGTATAATGGTTTACCATTCATCGCCCATTGATACTTACCATCTTCACGCTTGAACGCCGCAAACTGGCCAGAAGCTTTAGCATTGCTTGGTGCTTGGAAAATTGGCCACACAACTTGACACGCTGTGCCGCAATCTGACTTGTTCATTGAATCTTTGTCATAGGTATAAAGCGTCATGTAATTGGTTGCATCAACCAACACGCCATTTTTGCTAGCGACAGGGGCAGTGTTTTTATTGGTTGCTTGGACTTCGTGCGTGCCTGACATGTCATTTCCAACAACACTTTTTAGGGTCGTACAACCGGTCAATGCTAATACGCCAGTTAGTGCAGATAACATCATGATATTTTTCATAGCAACTTCCTTGTCATTTTGATAATTGTCATTTTGATAATTGTAATAGTAAATTTTATGAGCCGTTTTTATTTTTTGATGTGAAAGCGATAAAAACAAAGCTTTGATCTCACTTGAGCGAAATAAATATAGCACACAGTTTTTAGCGATGATGGCCATCAATATACAAACTTACAAAAGTGGCTGAATTTTACAAAATGCTTAAACACAAGCCTTTTTTGGCTACAGAAAACTGACCTTATCCCCATTCTCCAGATGCTGCACTCAACCTCGCCTATTAGAAACTGCCCAAGGCCACCTCACCTCGTTGACAAAACTCATGCATCTACTTACGTATTTGTCATCATATTGTCTGTAGTTCTTCGTAAAATGAACTTATAGAAATGAAGTATTACTACACAATGGACAATCCCTCTGTTGTGGCTTATAAATAAATATTGAACTTAGCGACCTTCGCACGCATATCAATAGTTACAAGACATTTAACGATTACACCGAGCATGGCCTGATGCAAATGCTACTAAGGATATAATGACGACAATGACTCAGTCTTCTAATAAAAATCACGCTCATTCTGTCAAACAAGATGATTCTTCTAAGGTGCTGTCTTATGGAGATCATCAAAACTCGCCAATCAAACGTCCTACTAAACGCGTCGGCATTTTGGGCGGCGGTACTGCAGGCTCAACGATTGCCATTCGCCTTGCGACACTAGGGCTTGAGACTTATTTGTTTGAGAAGAAAAAATCACTCATTGATGGCCCACCAATGTGTCATTTGCATGCTGGCGGCAACTTGTACCGCGAGATACCTGATGAAGATTGCGTGGCACTTCTCAAACAATGTATTGATATATTACGTCTCTATCCTTATACCATCGATGTTCGTCCTACTGTATTTGCGGTGCCGACACGCGATGAAGGACTGCCTGAAGACTTGCTGCCGCGTTTGGATATTTTGACAGAAGCTTATCAAGAGCTTATCGAGCAGGATGTCAACAATAAAGTACTTGGCGAACCTGAAGACTACTATCAACTCTATAGCCATGAGCAGTTGCTTGAGTTGTCTGAGCGTGAGCAAGTTGAAGTACCAAGTACGGTTGATGAGTGGATGATACCCGTTGCCAAATACTTAGACTTAAATAAGGTAAAATTTCCACTGATTGTCGTACAAGAATATGGCTGGAATATCTTTCGCTTGGCGGCTTCTGCGCAGTTGGCGCTTGAAGAATATGATCATGCCCATGTCTTTACTGACACCACAGTACAAAAAGTAGTCCCTGTGGATTGTGAAAACTGCACCAATGCCGATCACCATGTTACCAAATGGCGCATTGACTATCAGCAAGCAAACGACTCTCAAGCTGACTCTATCGAAGTCGATTATTTGGTCAATGCTTGCGGTTTTCGCACTGGTGTCATCGATGACATGGTCGGTGTTGAAGTCACGCGCATGGTCGAGTTTAAATCCTCTTATGTCACCCATTGGGGCGATGCAGGTGGACAGATACCTGAGATTATTGTTTATGGTCAACGAGGTACGCCCGAAGGCATGGCGCAGTTAACCCCCTATCCGGGTGGGTATTTTCAGATACATGGCATGAGTAAAGCCATTACCTTATTTGATGACGGTCTGGTCGCATCTAGCTCAGACAGCGCTCAGCCTAAACTACCACAGCAATACGTACACTATATCGAGGATGGCTGGGACAAAGCGCCGCTACAAGCGCGTAGCCAGCAGGCGATTGAATATGTGGCTGAGTTTGTACCGACGTTCAATAGTGCACGCACTGTTGGCAATGCGCTATATGGTGGGCAGCAAATTCCTGGAGAAGATGATACGTTGCGAGTGGCTGACGTAAGCTTGTATTCTAATATACGTTACGCTCGTGCAGAAAATGTCAAAGCATCTTCGACTTTGATCGCCTCTGATCAGATAGTCACTGAGCTGACGACGCTGGGATTGATACAAAACGATACGCCAATGAATCGTAGCCGCTACGCACACGAATGGTCGTACTTGATACATAACGATGGTCTGGCTGTTGATAAGGTTGCACGTGTACTCGCTGAGCAGCGTGGATTTCCAATAGCAATGGCAGATGTCAATCACAGTATTCGTGAAGCAGCACTGGATGATCTCTCACCCGCTGGTGTATAGCAGGTATTAGTCATTTCTAGCGTTTACGGTTAGCTTTATGAATATAAAACTGACTATACAAAAGGAGCGGACAACCAATAATCGGTTATCTGCTCCTTTTTTACGTGACTGCTTTTTGCTCGATTTTATAAAGCTTAGCTGTTGCTACCAGCCATTTTTTCTGTATCTACATGATCATTGATAGTCACGACGGTCTGTAGCATCTCGATTGCCTCGCCAATCGTATTGCACACCACCAAACGATCTAAATCTTGCTGCTTCATAAACCCTTGCTCGGTGGTATATTTTAGATGCTCAATCATACGGTCATAAAAACCATTGATATTGAGAATAATCATTGGCTTTTCATGTTGATACAGCTGACGCCATGTGGCGATTTCCATAATTTCTTCTAGTGTGCCCAGTCCGCCCGGCAAGGTAATAAAGGCATCAGCATACTCTGCCATAACGGTCTTACGCGTGTGCATGGTATCGGTCAAATGCAAGCGAGTCAGCTGCTCATGAGCGATTTCGTGCTTGAGCATAAAGGTTGGAATGACGCCTACCGCCTCAGCACCGCCTTTGATGACCTCATCTGCGACCGCGCCCATGAGACCAATGCTAGCACCGCCATATACCAGTCCCATACCATTATCTGCCAACGCACTGCCAAGCTCGCGTGCTGCCTGCTCATACACATCATTGTTGCCCAAGCGTGAACCGCAATATACGGCCACTAGCGGCATGGACAAGGCAGACTTATCGACTGCTTTTTCAATATTGGTAATGTCTTTGCTCGTGATTACATCATAAGTATCATCGTTGATTTTCATTTGCATATAGTTTCCTTAATTTATCGATCATTTTTTATTGAATGTTTGTTATTAGGGCGTGTCATCATTTAGATAGCGAGGCTTAAAATGAGATAAATAGTAGTCAAATGAGAAAAAAATTGCAGAGAATATAGATATATTCACAAGATTTTTGACGATATTTGACAAGATTTAGCCATTTTAAGACCGCTAAATGATTGAATGGGCTAATTGATGACAGGCCCTAGTAAAGGTCAAATACCACACGTTTCATTTATAGTGTTATGCACGCCATTTATAGAATGAGTTCAACCAAGTCATACAAAACTTGAAAGTCATATTTGAGTACCTGTCTCGCTAGTATTTATCTTAACATAAGCAATGCTACCACATAGTCACAACGATTTATCACTACGCAACAACTACATTTTAAAGATGGGAATTGACGACTCATCGCAGTTTAATAATCACTATCTACTCATAAAAAACATGAAGGTATCACGATGGATAATCACAACGCTGTTTCTGCCGCAAAGTATGCAGAAAGTATTATTAACAATCCTTTGATTAGTCCTAATATTGCTGATGGCACAACCAATATCGACACGTACTCGTTGAGCATCATGACTGATCGCAATCAGGCATTGGCAGCCACTGTCTATCGCCCTAAAGAGGGAATGACAAAAGCGATTATGATCGCGCCCGCCACCGGTATCAAACGCCATTTTTATCATAGCTTTGCTATCTATTTAGCAGAGAGCGGCTTTGGCGTACTGACTTTTGATAATGAAGGGATTGGTGAGTCGCTTTCGACCAATCTGGCAAAGTGTGATGCTTCGCTCATAAGTTGGGGGCGACACGATATGCCTGCCGTACTTGATGCGCTGCAAGATGAGTTTCCTGAAGCGTCTTATCACCTTATCGGTCATAGCGCAGGAGGGCAGCTTATCGGTTTGATGCCAAATTATCAGGAGATTACGTCCGTATTCAATGTCGCGTGCTCTTCAGGCCGTATCAAAAACATGGGCATGCCTTATAAGCTCAAAGCCATGGGATTTATGGACGCCTTTATCCCATTATCAAACTTAACCTTAGGGTACACACCATCAGACAAAATCGGCATGGGCGAGCCACTACCGCGCGGCGTGGCTCGTCAATGGCGTGAATGGTGTAATGGCGCAGGCTATATCAAGACTGCTTTTGGTAAAAGTATACACACCCATTTTTACGATGCACTCAGCATGCCAGCATTGTGGCTTGGCTTTAGTGATGATGATATTGCCAATAGCGAAAACATGGATGACATGATACGCGTATTTACGAACATGCCCGTCGAAAAGCGGTTTTTAAATCCTGAAGATTTCGGATTAAATCATATCGGTCACATGCGCTACTTTAGCAGTAAAACCAATGCTAAAGCGCCTGAGCTGTGGCAAATGGCAGTAGATTGGTTTAGTAAAGGTGAATAGCGTTGTTCATCCATCAGTATAAGAGGCCGTCGCGACTGATATCATTTATTTGTATCAATACACAAAGTCGGTAAATGCGCTTTTATTACTTAGCATTGTTTGTTTTTTCTGCTTCTATCCGCTTCTTTAGGGCAGAATACAGTGACGGCTGCATATTATGAATATTGCCTATCATCCATTTAACATAGCTGATAGGCACCTCTTTGATTGGCTTACCTTTATGCTTGCCAAATGGCATCTTGCTCACAGGCGTCGCTTTATTTGAGATAGCATGTGCCGCTGCAAAATCGGTCGGCGCAATCTCTAAACGCTCGCAGCAGGCTTGATAAAGTAGATAACACATCCGTGCATCCCCTAGCGCATCATGAGCGGCAATCGTCATCGTGCTCGCCTCGCCCTTACCCAATAATTGCTCGATACACTTAGACTGACCATAAGCGCGCCACTCTGGAAAGGCAGCACGCGCGAGTCTCACAGTACAAATCAGCTTAGCAGAAGGGCTGCCAATCACTCGCCAATCAAAGCGTACATTATGACCAATCAAATACTCTGGCAGCTCAAACTGATCCAACTCAAAACGCTCAAGACCAGCCACGTCAGCATCAGTAATACCATGCACCTTGATGACGGCAGGGGATATAGAGCGGCCGCTATTGAAGTACTTCATCCATTCAAATCCAGTTGCCACGTTGATCGTCGCCACTTGAATGGGTCTCGGATCACGGCCTTGATCGGTTTCAGTATCGATGACAAGCGCTGTTTCAGCCATAGTAGCCGTATCTGTCATGTCAGCGGTGTTCAAAGCATCATTCATAAAAAATTAACCATCCATAGCACCATCATCGCTCAACCGAAGCGTTAAGTAGATAAAGTTATATTTGCTGTGCTTGTATTTAACCACACCTGTATTTATGGGGATAAAAGCCATAGATAACAATGCGATACATACCTTAGCAGATAGGGCTTTTATAATATTAGCTCATATAATATAAAACAGATAAGAGATATCAATGCTAGCAGATGGAAAAAACCAACCACCGAAGCCTTCTTTGGTCAGCCGCATATTGAGCGTTCTGATTAGGGCAGTTGTATTGCTAGGATTCTTATTTGTCTTTGATAAGCTGCTACCCAGCATTAGCGAGCAGACCCAATCATTTGTGGTCGCCAAGTGGCAACAGCTGAGTCTATTACAGCAAGAGCTGCCTACAGAAAGCAGTCTCCCCAGTCCACTGCCAGAGAAAAACCTGACGGACACTTGGGGTGCGGCACGCAGTCAAGGGCGCTCACATGAAGGCATCGATATCTTTGCAGAACGTGGCACGCCGATACAGTCAACCACGCAGGGAATTGTGAGTAAGGTTGGTGAGAATAACTTGGGTGGGCGCGTGGTCGTCGTGGTAGGGCCTGGCGGTGCTGGACATTATTATGCCCATCTAGAGGATTATGCCGATATTGCGCCCAATGATTGGGTCAATCAAGGCGATATTATCGGTTATGTGGGTGATAGCGGTAACGCAAAAGGGACACCGCCACATGTACATTACGGTATTTATATCAATGGCAGTGCCGTCAACCCTTACCCGCTGTTGCAAAAAGACTAGGTATACTAAATTAGGCATGCTAAATAAATCCGCATGACGAGTCTAAACAATATGGGGCAAGGCCTGTACTAATTTGTCGCAGCCGTCCTTACATACGCGGCTGGAAATACCACGCTAAATGTCGACCCCTCTCCCTCTATTGAGTCAATCTGCAACTGCGCTTCGTGCTGATGCAAAACGTGCTTCACGATAGCCAGCCCTAATCCTGTACCGCCTGTGGCACGACTACGCCCTTTATCAATACGATAAAAGCGCTCCGTCAAACGCGCAATATGCTCTGGTGCGATACCAAGTCCATCGTCCTCAACGGCAAATCGGCACCCATCCGATGTCTGCGTCCAACTGATGGTAATATTACCGCCTTTTGGTGTATATTTAATCGCATTGATGACTAAGTTGGACAAGGCGCTGATCAAGTACACCTCCGACCCATATAACCCGTCATAGGTATCTATGTGCAAATGAATGGTGTGCTTGTACGCTTGGTTATATGCCTGTGCATCATCATAGATATTGGTGAGGAGTTTGGTCATATCGACATCATTAAACTCATGCGTCTCTTCGATTTCAATCTTGGAGAGCAGTAATAAGTCATTTACGATTCGATTCATACGGGCTGTTTGCTGGGTCATCAGCTCAAAACCGCGACGCCACTGTGGCGGCATGTCTGGTTGGTGAGAGAAGTTCTCCAAATAGCCCATCATCACTGTCAGCGGCGTGCGTAGCTCGTGCGAGACATTCGCCACGAAGTCTTGGCGCATTTGCTCTAAATGCTGTACGCGGGTCACATCATAAATAAACAATAGCTTCTCGTCACCAAAAGGCGTGAGCTCACACTTTAGATAACGACTGGGATCGCGCCACGATTCTATATGAATACCATCATTCGGCAGGGTGGTGTTTTGATAGTACTGGCGAAACTCGGGCACAATGATAAAGTCAAACACACTTTGGCCTTTGTCAGCTGGCTGCAGTGACAAGAGATCCTGCGCCGCCTGATTCCACCACTCTAACCCATCATCTTCATTCAGTAAGATGACCGCATCTCGCAATGCTCGCAGCGCACTTCTGATTTTCTCTAATTGCTCCGCCGCATTTTGGCTAGCGATTTGTGCTGGCGCATCTTGCTGGTCATTATTATAGTTATGGTCTTTTTTCTTTTTTGCTGGCGCTATCTTGTTCATTTCTTATCCTTACCACTATCCGCTATTTTATTTATTGTTATGGTGGCATTGTTCATACAAGATCAAGTTATCAAAAATCAACTTATATAAGATTAGCTTGGCTCAATAAGACTAGAGAACCGATAACCTGTACCGCGCACCGTTTGTATCAATGTATCACAATCATAAGGGCGCAATAGTTTACGTAGACGCTTGATATGTACATCAATGGTTCGATCTTCGATATAAACGTTACCGCCCCAAACCTGATCGAGCAGCTGCGTTCTTGTGTAAGCGCGCTCTGGGTGACTCATAAAAAATGCTAATAAGCGATATTCTGTTGGGCCGACCTCAATGACTTTTCCTGCGGCTGTCACGCGCTGGCTTTTGGTATCGAGACTCAGCTGACCAATTTCGATAGGCTTGTCGCTACTCATCGCGCTACTACGGCGCAAGACGGCTTTGATTCTGGAAATCAGCTCGCGCGTCGAAAAAGGCTTGGTCATGTAATCATCTGCACCTGCATCGAGGCCGTGAACCTTGCTGTCTTCTTCGCTTTTGGCCGTTAGCATAATGACGGGTATCTCAGAGAGCATCTCATCGCTTTTGAGCATACGACAAAAATCAACACCGCTCTTGTCTCCGGGCAACATCCAATCTAATAATATTAATGACGGTCTATGATCGACCACTTGCTGATGCGCTTCTGATACGTCAGCCGCTTGTAGGCTATCAAACCCAGCCATTTCTAGCGTCATCACAACCATTTCACGAATCGCAGGTTCATCTTCAACAATCAAAATTTTCTCATTATACATAGGACATTCTCGGTGTTAGCGGACAAAATCTGGCATATAAAAAGGCGATAAATACTCACCAGTCTCTATCTATTAAACGGATTAATTATGACAGCCTGATGACACTCTGATGTCAGATCTCCAATAGAAAATTAAGTGGTCCATCATTGATGCTTTCAACTTGCATGTCAGCGCCAAACTGACCAGTGGCTACATTCGGATACTGGGTTTTGGCATAGTCGATGAGTTGCTCGAACAGCGCTTGGGCCGCATCAGGTGCCATCGCGCCACCAAAGTCAGGGCGGCGACCTTTATCCGTTTTTGCCATCAGCGTAAATTGTGACACTAATAACAATCCGCCGCCGACTTGCTGGACGTTTTTATCCAGTTTACCAAATTTGGCAGGATCGTCATCATTTTCAAAAATGCGATAGGTCAATATTTTGTCAATCATTCGCTTGGCGGCGGCGAAATCATCATCATGACCCAACCCAATATAGGCCAATATCCCATGATCAATTTTGCCAACACAATGCTCATCGATAGTGACGCTAGCACGGCTCACTCGTTGTATCAGTGCTTTCATTTACGACCTTCTTTATTTATAAATGGCTTACAGTTTATGGTCAGACAATAATACGCTGTCCATGATAAAATATGGCCATTAACTTGCCTATGCAATAATGACATCACATCCTATTTTGGTAGCCTTATTATGAATGTATTTACCACCTTACAACAGCTGGTACCGCAGCAAAAGCTCAGTAAAGTCGCTGGACGTTTGGCCGCCAGTCGTCATCCTTATGTCAAACGCACCTTTATCCGTGGTTTTGCCAAAGCTTATAATATCAGCCTAGATGAGTATGAGCGCCAGAGCCTTAATGCTTACGAGAGTTTTAATGACTTTTTTACTCGTGAACTAAAAGAAGATGCTCGCACCATCGATACCACCGCAAACGGCATCGTTAGTCCTGCTGACGGTATCATCTCTCAGCTTGGGCAAATTAAAGATCATAAAATGCTACAAGCCAAAGGGCGTCACTATGACGTTGGCCAATTGCTGGCTGATAGCGAAGATGGCCGTTATTTTGCCGATGGTAGTTTTGCGACAATCTATCTAGCTCCTAGCAATTACCACCGTGTTCATATGCCATTTGCCGGTACGCTGACCAAGACTCGCTATGTCCCTGGTACGCTGTTTTCGGTCAACAATACCACGGCAGCTAATGTGCCGGACTTGTTTGCACGTAATGAGCGTTTGGTCTGCATGTTTGATACCAAGTATGGCAAAGCGGCCGTTGTCATGGTAGGCGCTATGATTGTCGCTGGTATCGAAACCGTCGCCACTGGCAAAATTACCCGCACGGATGATATACAAGAAGCGGATCACGATATGCAGTTTGCGGCAGGTGATGAGCTTGGTCGTTTTTATTTAGGATCAACGGCTATCGTAGTGTTGCCAAAAGCAGCAAAAGCCGATTGGCAAGAGACCATGAAAGCCAATAGTTTTGTAAAAATGGGTCAATTACTGGGTGTCACGAAACCGTAATTTATTTCTAATATAATAAGAAATAAAAGCCCAGTGAAGCGTATATCACAATGCTCAACTGGGCTTTTTTATACCTAGCGTTTTTATAGATTTACGCGTCGATCAACCATCCTTGCTGGGTCGCATAGTCAATATTGTGTGATAGCCATTTATGAATAGGAGCAAAGCTGTCTTGAATAAACGCATGTGCACCTGCGACTTGACTACGTGTCACTCCAAGCTCACGCCACGTTTTGCCTTCAGTATTTAAGTTGAGCAAAAATGGCAGTAAGCGATCGACCACTTTAAGTAGCGCAGTCTCTTTACTACTGCCTGTCTCTTGCGCCTCCCAAATCTCACTCAAATTGCCAATCCCATTGCCGCGTTCGCCTTGCAATCTGGCGATACCCGCTCGCTCCTCAACATGTGCATCATGACGCGAGTCGGCGTACAAAAACGTATCGCCCGCATCAATCTCGCCCAAATCATGTACCAGTGCCATCTTTAGCAATTGTTCATGATTGACATCCAGCTCAAACAACTCAGCGATCGACCAGCATGCCATTGCTAAGTGCCAAGAATGTTCGGCAGAGTTTTCTCTGCGATCAGTCTCAGTCACGTAACTACGGCGATTCACGCGTTTGAGCGCATCTAGCTCTAGTAAGAAATGAGTGACGTCCTCTATATCGATAGTTGCAACGGATTTTTGATCGGTCAATGACGTCAGTGTGTTTGAAGACATATTTCTCTCTGATTTTTTGATAATTTTACACATTACGGTGTGGCTAACAACAAAATAGCGCTGATGTTATCAAGCGCTATCTCTTATAAGTCATTGGGTCAAATGACTGAGCACCCTATTATATAACCATCTACTTAATCAAATTCAGAATGGTTTTGAAAGCAGGGTCTTCACTGCTACGGCACAACTCAAACAAAATGGTTTCTACTGTCGAGATTATCCCACCTGCACGGCGAATACGGCGAATGGCTTGTTTTTTGTCGTATGGAAAACGCGAGCCAACGGCATCGCCAATAATGACCGGTTGCATACCATTGTCTAGCAAATCAAGCGCGGTCTGTAGCACACAGACGTGTGCCTCAACTCCGATAAGCAATACGGTACTACGGTTTTGCTGCGCTAAATGATGCCATGTGTCATTGTTATCGCAGGCACTAAATGTGACTTTTTCAAAGCTCTTTGCATTGTCGCCCTCTAGCACATCACGAAGCTCTGGCAAGCTATCGCCCAATCCTTTTTTATACTGCTCGTTGAGCATGATGGGAATACCAAGCGCTTGCAGTCCTTTGATTATGGTCACTGTTTTTTTGACGATATTTTCGTGATCATAAATGTACGGCGTGAGGCGTTCTTGTACATCGATAATCATCGCTTGGGTGTTTTCACGAGCAATTCGGTAAGTACGATCAGTAATCATGGTAGACATAGTACACTCCTTGTACGACTGATATTTATTATAAAAAGCTATTTTAGAATGGTCATTATTAGAGTTGTCATCAATAACATCTTAGCTCAGCTCACCCTTATTTAGTCACAGTTTCTTGAATGCGTCAATGGAGATAATTTTCATACGTACCTGTGTGCTCTTTACTACGCCAAGCATTAACTCGCTCATTATATTCACAAAAAACCCCCAGCCATCACGGCTAGGGGTCATTATTAGAATATTTTTAATCAACAAATGTTACAAACTGGTTGCCGATTTTAAAATTAAACACGCTCGATAATAGTGGCGATACCTTGACCAAGACCGATACACATGGTTGCAAGGCCAAGCTCGGTATCTGACTGCTCCATTGCATTGAGCAATGTCACTGTGATACGAGCACCTGAACATCCTAGTGGATGACCTAGAGCAATCGCGCCACCGTTGATGTTGACGATATCTTGCTTGTCCGTCAAGTTCAACGCTTTTAAGACTGATAGGCCTTGTGCGGCAAAGGCTTCGTTTAACTCGATGGTTTGCATGTCATCGATGCTCATGCCAGCACGCTTCAAGGCTTTGTTGGTGGCTGGTACAGGACCATAACCCATAATCGCTGCGTCACAACCAGCGACAGCCATGCTACGAATACGAGCGCGAGGCTTTAGACCAAGATCTTTGGCTTTTTGCGCGCTCATGACTAGCATCGCTGACGCACCGTCAGAGAGTGCAGAGGACGTCGCAGCAGTCACTGTACCGCCTTTTGGATCAAACGCTGGACGTAGCTTTTGCATTTGCTCCATCGTCGCATCTGGGCGAATCACTTCATCGACGGTACATAGCTGCAGGCGGCCATCTGCATCATGACCTTCGATGCCGATGATTTCATTATCAAAACGGCCTTCAGTGGTCGCAGCCCATGCACGGCGATGCGATTCAAGACCAAACGCATCTTGCTCTTCACGCGTAATGCCATTCATACGGCCTAGCATCTCAGCGGTCAACCCCATCATATTTGAGGCTTTTGCATAGTGCTTAGAAGCGGCAGGGTTTAGATCAATACCATGCATCATGCCGACGTGACCCATGTGCTCAACACCGCCAATGATAAACACATCACCTTGGTTGGTCATGATTTGTGCAGCTGCGGTATGTAGTGCCTGCATAGATGAGCCGCACAGACGGTTAACCGTTTGTCCACCAGCAGTCTTTGGAATACCTGCCAATAGGCCAATGTTACGACCGATGTTCATGCCCTGCTCTAGTGTTTGGTTGACACAGCCCCAGATAATATCTTCGATGTCATTGGTGTCGAAGTCGTTACGTTCTACTAGCGCGCGTACCAGTTCAGCGGATATGGTATCCGCACGTACATGGCGGAACATACCATTTTTAGATCTGCCCATCGCTGAGCGCACGCCATCTACGATGACCACATCTTTTGGACTTAAAGTTGTCATACTATCTTCCTTTTCAATTTTTATTGTCAGTGTTGTCGATTTAATCGGGCTCTATAGCCATCTATCACGCGATCCGTACATCAGTACGATAACTATCTAGATGTTTTCGCGCTGGATATTATCGCGGCAGGCCAGACCTGATAAAACCGACCAAAACGGTGCGTCTGCTATTTTTTTATCACCGATAGCGACGTCAGCAAACGCACCCCACTTATCCTAATACGGTATGCTCGTTACGCTGTGGCGTAAAAAGTCTCGCCAGCGGCTGCCATGTCGCGAATCTTTTGCGGCGCTTCATAGGCTTTGCCAAGGTGTGCGTATTTTTCGCATAGTGCCAAGTAATTATCGAGACCCATTTGGTCGATATAACGACAAGGACCACCGCGGAATGGCGGGAAACCGACACCCATAATCATTGCCATGTCAGCCTCGGCAGGCGTGCTCACGATGTTGTCTTCTAGGCAGCGAACCGTTTCGTTGCAGAAAGCCAGCATAGTGCGGTCGATGATGGTTTGATCATCAAACTCTTTTTTGTCGCTATCTGTCGTGGTTTTAAGTAGCTCATAAGTGGCGTCGTCAGCGACTTTCTTTGGCTTACCGCGCTTGTCAGTTTCATACTTATAGAAACCTACGCCGTTTTTCTGACCCAGACGCTCGTTTTCGTATAGATGCTGGATGGCACCTTTGTAGTCAGGTTTCATGCGATCTGGGAAACCATCTGCCATCACTTCTGCGCCATGTACACCTGTATCTAGACCGACCACGTCGATTAGGTATGCAGGGCCCATTGGCCAGCCGAATTTTTCCATGACTTTATCAACATGGGTAAAGTCAGCACCTTGCTTGAGCAATAAATCAAACGCGCCAAAGTATGGGAACAATACGCGGTTGACCAAGAAACCTGGGCAGTCGTTGACCACAACTGGCACTTTGCCCATTTTTGAGGCGAGTGCTACGGTAGTCGCGATGGCTTCTTCAGAAGATTTTTCACCGCGAATCACTTCAACGAGTGGCATGCGATGTACTGGGTTAAAGAAATGCATACCGACGAAGTTCTCTGGGCGATCAAGCGCCTCAGCAAGATAGGTGATAGAGATAGTCGAGGTGTTTGACGCTAGGATGCAATCGTCTTTTACTAGCCCTTCTACTTCTTTTAGAACTGCACGCTTCACATTTGGATTTTCTACGACCGCTTCGATAACGATATCAGTCTCGCTAAAGTCACCATAGTTCAAAGTAGGACGGATGCGGCTTAAGGTTTCACCCATTTTCGCTGGGGTCATCTTCTTACGTTCAACCATTTTACCAAGCAGTTTGCTGGCTTCGCCCATACCAAGATCTAATTGCTCAGACTTGATATCTTTCATGATAATTGGCAAGCCTTTGCTGGCCGCTTGATACGCGATACCGCCACCCATGATACCAGCGCCTAGTACAGCGGCCTCATTGATATCGTGTGCAAGCTTGCTGTGTTTTTTGGCCAGTTTTTTGACTAGCTGATCGTTTAAGAATAGACCAACCAAGCTCTCTGCTTGCGGGGTTTTGGCCGCTTTGGCAAAGCCAGCAGCTTCAACTTCAATCGCTTTGTCACGTGGTAGGTTGACGTGCTTTTCAATCGCTTCAATAGCAAGAGCTGGTGCTGGGTACTGCTTAGGATTGGCTTTAGCAAAAATAGCACCTTTGGCACTATTAAATGCCATAGCTTGCTCAAGCTGGTTTAGCTTAACAGGAGCCAGTTTTTCTTCACGTTTTGCTTGCCAATCAAGCTCACCTGAGATACATTTTTTGACCAAATCAATGGCTGCATCTTGCAAGTCGTCAGCTGGTACGGTTGCATCAACCAAGCCGAGTTTTAGCGCATCAAGTGGTTTTTTTGGTGTGCCAGTGGCGATAAGCTCAAGCGCGTTATCGATACCAATGATACGCGTACTACGAACCGTACCACCGAAGCCTGGGAAGATACCTAGCTGAGTTTCTGGTAGACCGATAATCGCTTTGTCACTCATGACGCGGTATTCACAAACCAAGGTCATCTCACAGCCGCCGCCCATTGCCGCGCCATTGATGGCCGCCACTTTCGGGAATGGCAAATCTTCAAAACGATTGAAAGCGTCATTGATATGAACGACCCAATCTTTGATATCGCTTTCTGATTTTTTGAAAGAAGCCACAAACTCTGTGATATCAGCACCAGCGATAAACACGCCTTTGCCTGAAGTGACGATAAGACCTTTGACGTCGTCCGCTTTTTCTAAAGCAGTAACGGCTTCACCAAACTGTTTGTTGGTTTCGGCATCAAATTTGTTCACGCTCTCATTTTCGGCGTTGTAGTGCATGTTGGCGATGCCATCTTCTAGCATTGTCACCGTGATGCGATTTCCTTGGTATACCATTTGAAACTCCTTTCTATATAACGAAAGCTACGTTTTGAATTAAAATAAATAGCCAGTTACTGTTAGTAAAATGGGTAATAGCACTGTGCGCCGCCTTCAAGACAAACATCGTCATAAAGACAAACACATAGAGGGCGCATCAGTGAAGGTGTCTTTATTATCCAGCGCTCATGATTTGATACTTATTTTGACGTCTCTTGTACCCCATCACACGGCGCTTCATTTATATGTTGCAAATACCGCTATTAAAATACTGACTGAGACATGGTCTAACACTGATAATTGCTGAAGTAATACGCTCAGTAAAAACCCATTACGGTCAACATCAGACCATTTTCACGTCAATTAGTGTAGGGGATTATGCCCCCAACTGTCACAAGCTAATGCCATACTCGCAAGTCACTCTTAAATCACCTGTAGGCATTTACCTTATGCGCAAAGTGTTTTAGTGAATACTTGTATACTGAGTTACTATTTTGAATGTATTCGGTCTTGCTCGTCTTTACGGTCTACCACCTCAAGGGTGATAAACCGTTGGTGTAGCCCAATTAATATAATTTACTTAGCTTGCGCTTTTATCAAAACATATTCAACCGGCAAGTGACATCAGCGATGCGTAACCAAGACTTGTTGTAAGATTACGATTGTACTGCCTCGTTTTTGGATAAATCAGAGCTATAAAATGCAAAAAACAAACGATTGATACCGTGTCTCACACGAGCAATATGGCCTATCATGCTACACTAATACCGTTTTTACCTTGTCCTTAATAAGTTTTCATTGTATCCCTGATAAATGGTTGGATTATGACGGTTTCCCTTACTTCTAGCGCTACCTCTTCTGGCTTTGCCCCTTTTAACGCTGTCTCTTTTCAAAGCACTGAGCAATTTCATAGTGCTGTGCGCGCGCAACTGACGCAAGATATTGAGGTCTTGTTTGCTTATGCCAAGCTGCCTAGTCCACTGGTAGATGCCTGTCGTTATGTCATGACGGGACAAGGTAAATTGGTGCGCCCATTGATGGTTGCCAGTGCTTTTGCCAGTATTAATAGCGGTAATAGTGAACGTACAGGCGAGCGCAATGACGACATCGACATGCTCAATGCTGATCTGGACTCATTGCTAGAAAACGACTCAGACTATGATATGTCGCGCCGTGCTGCATTGGCCGTAGAGCTACTACATACCTATTCGTTGGTGCATGATGATTTGCCATGTATGGATGATGACGAGCTGCGACGTGGGCAACCGACTGCTCATATTGCCTTTGATGAAGCGACGGCACTGCTAGCAGGAGATGTATTGCAGACGCTCGCGTTTGAAGTATTGACCGCGGAAATGCCAACCTTTGCGCCATTCGATGCCAATATCGCAAGTCAGCTATTGGCCATATTTGCCCCGCGCGCTAGACGCATGGTATCTGGGCAAATGCTGGATCTGAATGCCGAAGCCAGTACTGATATTGTGCAAAACGATTTAGAAGCCATCCATCGTGACAAGACAGGTGCACTGATTGAAGCGGCCATGCTTATGGGCGGCGTCTGTGCTGGCGCAACGGCTCCACAGCGTATGGCATTGCAAGAGTGCGCCCAATATATCGGTCTTGCCTTTCAAGTTCAAGACGATGTATTGGACGTCACGATGACGACAGATACGCTTGGTAAGCCTGCGGGTAGCGATGAAAAATTGGACAAATCTACCTATGTAAAACTGATGGGCGTCGATGACGCGACCAGCTATGCGCAATCGCTATTTGATGGTGGGCGCGCGGCTATCAGCCGTGAACTTAGCAATAATCAAGACAACACTGTCAAAAACAATGATGCGCTACTGGCATTGATTGAATGGCTGTGGTCACGTAAGAAATAGCTAGTGAATAGCCGCTGAATAAAAACAGCTCAGAAAGTTTTATCACCTCAAACGGCAGTGAGTGGTCAACATGGACAGTAACCCTACCCCGCGCATTTACCTCGGCACTGGTGGCTATAGCGACACGGATTTGCTCGGCACGCTGTACCCACAAGGCACCAAAAAAGCGGACTTTTTACGTGAATACGCCAAACAATACGGTGCAGTCGAAATAAACAGCACATTCTATGCGCCCATCGGGCAAAAAGCCTTTGCGGGGATGATTGATAAAGCTTACACACAAGCTAATAGCCAGTTAAAATTTGCCGTTAAACTACACCAAGACTTTACTCATGCACGTAAAGGCACTGCCGCACACGCACAGGCTTTTCTTAACGCCTTGTCGCCACTTGTTGAAGCGGATGCGTTAGCGCCGTTACTGCTCCAGTTCCCACATGGCTTTGACCGTACTCGCGAGCATCGTCTGTACTTGGCAGAACTTGTCAGCTGGTTTAAGGACTATCCGCTTGCCATCGAGTTTCGTCATAACGGCTGGCACACGCCGCAAGTAATCGATAGCTTTAAACAGCAGGGGCTGATTTGGTGCAGTGTCGATTATCCTAAAGTCAGCGGGCTGCCGCCCTCGCGCCTGATATTTACCGAACGTACGGGCTATCTGCGAATGCATGGCAATAATCTGAACTGGTGGGATGCGATGAGCGCGGCTGATCGTCATGATTATCGCTACTCTGAGGCTGAGATGAACGACTGGGCGCAAGCGATTACCAATCAGCGTCAGCATTTTGATACGCTCTATATCTTTTTTCAAAATACGGTGAAGGCGCATGCTTATTATAATATTGCGATGCTGCGAGAAGCGTTGGGTAATTTTGGGTTTGAGGTTTTGTAGGATTAAGTTTAAATAATAATCTTAACTATATTTGTAGGCTGGGTTTTTAACCCAGCATTTTATCTTTGCAAAGTTTCAAAGCTAGGTTAAAAAACCAAATTACGTCTACTAAATATTATCAACTGGTATCAATTATGAAACATCGTTTTGTACTTACCCTAGTCTTATTATCTTGCTTTCAATTGGGTTGTGTCAGTACAACAAAAAGTATAGATATAAATAAAAATAATATGGAACAAAAAGACGTTATTGTAGAGCCAGCCAAAGTTGTTATAGAAGAAAAAAAAGCTCGTAAAAGACCGACTGATCTTTTTACTCATTATCCATCTGAGTCACAGATGGTGGCTATTATCTATGGCGAGTTTGTACTTAAAAATAATTGTCTATTGCTTGAGCTTACTGGACAAGATGCTTTTATAACCCCTGTCTTTCCTCAAGGCAAAGCCACTTTTTTAATAGAGGAAAATGCTGTTATGCTAGGAGATATTAAAGTGCCATTGGATGTACAAGTAGGCACAGGCGGCGGCGCTTTACCTAAAAATAACGTGGTTTATGCTACTAAAGGTGATGCGTCATGCCTAACAGATAGAGTGTTTATAACAGATGCTGATGTGATTGCTATTGAAGAGGACACAACAATTAAATAAGGTCTATATTCATTAGCGGCTCCCAAACTGTCCATTAAAACCAAAAAAAGGACGCCTCTCAGCGTCCTTTTTTATTAATCGAAACTTAAGCGTTAAGATTACTCTTCAACGCCTGCGTCTTGACCTTTATATTTTGCGTTTGCGTAGTCCCAGTTTACGAGCTTGTCTAGGAAGGTATCTACGTAGTCAGGACGACGGTTACGGTAGTCGATGTAGTATGCGTGTTCCCATACATCACAAGTCAATACAGCGACTTGGTCGTGCGCTAGTGGGGTGTCTGCGTTGCCAGTTTTGGCGATAGACAGTTTGCCACCCACTTTATCAGCGACTAGCCATGCCCAGCCTGAACCGAACTGTGAAGTTGCCGCATTTTTGAACTCTTCGCGGAACTTGTCATAGCTGCCAAAATCTTCTTCGATTTTTGCTTTTAGATCGCCAGTAGGTTCGCCGCCGCCGTTGGTTGGCGTCATGCAGTTCCAGTAGAACGTGTGGTTCCATACTTGAGCGGCTTGGTTGAACATACCTTGCTTGCTGTCATCTTTAGCAGTCGCTTTGATGATTTCTGGTAAGGTTTTGTCTTCTAAACCAGAACCTGGTAGTAGCTCATTTAACTTGTTTACGTAAGCAGCATGATGCTTGTCATGATGATATTCTAGCGTCTCGGCACTGATATGTGGCTCTAGCGCGTCTTTTGCATATGGGAGATCTGGTAAAGTAATATTTGACATAATTATTTTATCCTTGCTTATTTGTCCACTCATACTACTGTCTCTCTAAATACAGACATACCTAAAATAGATACGCCTTAAGAATAGAAACACTTGGTATCGAGCTAAATTGGCTGAGTTGATTGTTTGAAGTGAATGTTATCGCTTAATACACGTGATTGCTTAACACTGTATCACGTATTATTATGAATCCAAAATTAACCTAGCTGTTATTGTTCGTCCAAAAGCCAAGTGTTTGACTCTATAGACTTATATTAACTTAATATTCACAAGCTATAAGATATATTTCACTGTAGCTTGGTCACTATTATAACAACAGCCCCTAATAATATCAGTTACCAAATGTTATAGCTCGTATATTCTGCATCGTCACTGGTTATTTATTCAACGATGACCTTTTACCTCGTCAAACCCTATGCCATCAGTACTAACATCGTTATCGAGGTCGATCTTATAGCATCTATAAAAATGCCAAAAGTTAAAGCTCGGCTAATTCATTCATATTTTTTATATAACGGAACGACCCTATGAGCACTACCGATACCGTACAACTTGCTCCCCAATCAACCTCTAATAACCAGTGGGTGCTGGCCAGCAATAACAAAGGCAAACTGGCTGAGTTTAAACGGCTATTTGCCGAAGCGAACTTGGACGTGACGATTGTCCCGCAAGGTCAGCTCAATATCGACGATGCGATAGAAGATGGGCTCAGCTTTGTCGAAAACGCCATTATCAAAGCCCGTCATGCCAGCCGTCTGAGCGGCTTGCCTGCGATTGCTGATGACTCAGGACTGTGCGTGCCTGTACTCGGTAATGCCCCCGGCATCTACTCGGCGCGCTATGCTGGCGAGCACGGTAACGATGACAAAAACAACGCCAAGCTCATTGCTGACTTGCAGCCGCTACGCAACGCCCAGCCTGACACACCGATTGAGGGTATGTTCGTTTGCGTATTAGCGATGGTGCGTCATGCAGATGACCCATTACCGATTATCGCTCAAGGCTTATGGCACGGTGAGATCTTAGACGCACCGCATGGCGACGGCGGTTTTGGCTATGATCCATTGTTTTGGTTACCTAATCTACAAGCCAGTGCGGCAAGCCTAAGCGCGGCTGATAAAAATCGTCTCAGTCATCGGGGGCAGGCTATTCAGCAATTATTGGCACAACTGCCTTTATAGGTTCTCTTATAAAAACTTTATAGGTTCTCTTGTAAAATAAGTGCGCTTGTCATCGCAAAAAACCTTAGAAACCCTGCCGTCAAAGAGATAATTTTTACTTTAATAAGCAGATAGATTATACTGTTCTACTTTTAAAATTTTGTTGAAGGCCGTTATTTGCCTGTATAATTCACCAAAAAGCGTTATTATGCGGTGCATTAACGGTTTATAACTGATATTTGGTAACCCTGACAACTTCGACAGTGTCACCCTTTGGTATCAGCGGCGATTGCTACTGGTGCTGATTTTGAAGTGGCGGGCTTATCATTATCCCCTATTTATTCCAGCGACAACCGTCGTACACGCCCGTAATTTGAGGCACGGTTTGTCTATTACCATTTAACCCAAGTACTATCTCATTAATCAAACGTACTACTTAATCCTAAAGGTGTAATGAACATGGCTACAGATTTGCAAGTCACAACCAACAAGCTATCTAATAAAGAGACTCAGCTCACGGTTAAAGTACCCGTTGAAAAAATTCAAAACAAAGTAGAAGGCCGCATCAGCCAAGTGGCGAAAACCGCCAAAATCGACGGTTTCCGTAAAGGCAAAGTGCCAATGTCGCACATCCGCTCACAGTACGGTGCAGGCATCCAGCAAGAAGTGATCAACGATGTGATCCGTGATACGGTCTTTGAAGCGATCAAATCTGAAGACATCCGCGCGGTTGGCATGCCAAACATCGACGACGTCAAACTTGAAGACGATTTCTTGGTGTATCAAGCCACCGTTGAAATCTTCCCAGAAATCGACGTACAAGGTATCGATGAAATCGAAGTTGAGCGTCACACGGCAACCGTCAGCGACGAAGACGTCGACACCATGATCGAAAACCTGCAAAAGCAGCGTCAAGAGTACGTTGAGAAAAAAGGTAAAGCGACTAAAGATACTCAGGTCACTTTCGACTTTGAAGGTTCAATCGACGGCGAGAAGTTTGAAGGCGGTAGCGCTGAAGACTTCAAACTAGTCATCGGTAGCGGCCAGATGATTCCAGGCTTTGAAGACGGTATCAAAGGCATGAAAGCTGGCGAAGAAAAAATTATCGATGTGACTTTCCCAGAAGATTATCAAGCTGAGAACCTAGCTGGTAAAGAAGCTCAGTTCAAAATCAACGTAAAATTGGTTGAAAAACCTAAGTTACCTGAGATCGATGATGCTTTCCTTGAGCTATTTGGCGTGACTGAGGGCGGCGTAGATAAACTAAAAGAAGACGTACGCAAAAACATGGAACGCGAAATCAAGAACGCCGCGCGTAGCCAAGTGAAGCAAGCGACTTTTGATGCATTGCTAGAAAAGAACGAGTTTGACGTACCAAGCGCCATGCTAGAGCAAGAAATCGAGCGTCAGCGCAACATGATGATGCAACGTTTTTCTCAGCAGTTTGGTGCGAGCGCTGATAGCTTCGATAAAGACATGCTGCCAAATGAGCTGTTTGAAGAGCAAGCGCTACGTGCAGCCCGTCTTGGTATCATCGTTGCCCGTGTTATCGACACCGAAGGTCTAGAAGTGGATCAAGAGCGTGTTGAAACCTTCATCAAAGAAGCGGCTGAAAACTACGAAGATCCAGCGGAAGTAATCGAGTACTACACCAATGACAAGCAGCAACGCGCTAACATTGAGTCTGTGGTACTAGAAGACCAAGTAGTAGATTACTTGATCAGCCAAGGCAAAGTGACTGACAAAGAAGTCAGCTACCAAGATTTGCTAGCGGCTCAGCAACAACAGCAGCAAGGTATGTAATCTAGACTGAGCGCTGTATGGTGTTAAACCATAACACCATACAGCACGCTTGTTCTACATATCAAAAAATACGGCCCCGATCATCGATCGGGGCCGTATTTTTTTGTGCACGCTCAATGGCTTTTTTGATTAACCAATCGCTAGCATGGTCGTTACGCAAGACGCATCAGCTAAGACTACGCTCAAAGTCTTGCAATAATACACCCTATACTAGAGCAGGTACAAACACCGCACCCAGTCCAAGTACGACCAGACCACGCTGTAACCATAAGTTATTGCCTAGGCGCTGCTGTAGCTGCTGGCTGACCAACGTACCAACTGCATATAGCGCCAGCATCGTCACTAGCATCCCTGCATAAAAACCCAACTGACCACTTACGCCAGCATTCGCTGGTACTTCAAGGGCATGTGCCAATCCGTGAAAGACTGCCAAACCACCAAAACCAAACAACGATAGTTGCTGGATGCTTGGCGTATGCGCTGGCTGCGTACGCGCTGAAAAAGCTTCTTGTCGACTCTTATCACTCATCAAAATCAGAGCCAATACGACCACTGATAGCGATATGGCAATCTCAATCCATCCAGATGATGCCGCAAACCCAACACCGCCAACCAACACCCCAATAGTGCCCAAAACGGCCCCTAGTGATAATCCAGCTGCCAATGACATCATACCTAGGCGCTGCTTTTGTAGTCCATAAAACAACATACCCATCCCTACTGCCAAAAACAGATGATCAAGACCCGTCACTGGATGCATCAGTCCCGCTTGCAATGTGCCCAAAAACGAGGGCGCTTGCATAGTAGCCGAGTGAAGATGACCCGAATGTGCCTGCGCCAACGACGGTACCATCGTAAAGGTTGCAAGCGTCATTGAAGCCGCTGCTATTTTTCGAGAAGATAAAGCCTGTGAAAAACGGGCTTTATGACTGTGATGCTCTTTTGTATGTTCTGTCATGGGGTTGACTCCTTATGATGAATATTTTAATGATTGATGAGGGGCTATTAGTTAAGCGAGCATACCGTGCTCTTTGATAAAGGCAATAATTTCATCCAGACCATCACCGGTTTTCATATTGCTAAAGACAAAAGGCTTATCGCCACGCATTTTTTTGGCATCGCGCTCCATCACCTCAAGCGATGCGCCAACCATTGGGGCAAGATCGGTTTTATTGATGATTAATAAATCCGACTTGGTGATACCAGGGCCCCCTTTACGAGGTATTTTGTCACCCGCTGAGACGTCAATGACATATAAGGTCAGATCAGACAGCTCTGGGCTAAAGGTCGCGGCAAGATTGTCACCACCCGATTCAATGATAATCAATTCTAGGCCCTCAAAGGTTTCTTGCAACTCGGCAATGGTCGTCAGGTTGATAGAGGCATCTTCACGAATCGCGGTATGCGGACAGCCGCCCGTCTCTACGCCGCGAATACGTTCAGCTGGCATCGCATTATTGCGTGTCAAAAACTGCGAATCTTCTTTGGTATAAATATCATTGGTGACAACTGCCATATTGATCGTATCACGCAAGTTTTGACACAATTTTAGGGTCAAAGCGGTCTTACCACTGCCGACTGGCCCGCCGATGCCGAGGCGTAAGCAGGATAAAGAAGCAGGCGGATTTGACTGGTCATTATCAATATGTGAGTCAGGTGTAGATTGGATGCTTTTTGTTTTGATCGGGGTTAGAGACATGGTAAGCTCCTTAAATGTTTCATATAGGAATAGTGATAAATAGAGATAAAGGTACAGTTATGAGAGATAAAGGTACAGTTATGAGCGGAACAACCGGCTGTATTGCTCCTCATGCATACTTGAGAGAATCGCCAAATTGGGCAAGCTATTAGAAATATTGAGCCTGTCATAGAGGTCTTCGCACAGCTTTTGATAACCCTGATGTTCACTCATATTGAGCGTGTCGATCGCTTTTGATGACCTAATTACATTCTCAAAGGCTTGCTGTATGCTATCGCTCAGCGCTTCAACTTCAGAGCCAAGATCACTTTGCAGCTGCCACAAGATACGCTGACCTGCCATTTGCCCGAGTGGTACAGTCTTGACAGCAGCGAGCACCATATTTTCCAATTGAGCAAATCCATAGGTGGTCATCGACTGCATGAGTGGCAGCTGCCAATGCTGGGCAATGTGAGCAAAAAGTGGTAAATAACCATCATCAGGTATCTCAGCAGGTATACCAAGATTCAGTACCTCGTTGAGCCAAGATACCATCGCTTGTGCCAACTGCTGCGACTCTAGTATAAACTCTTTACTCTCAAGGCCTGCATGATAATCATGTGCCAGATTTGCCGCTAGCGCTTCATGACCTTGATCAAGCGCACACATGATCAGTGCCAATATAGGTAGCTCGTAGCCAATAACAGCCAGCGCTAGATAGTCCTGCATAAAGGTAAGCGTACTGGTTTCATCAAAGACAACCCCTGACTCAATCGCTGACTCTACACCTTGCGAGTAGGTATAGCTACCAATCGGCAAATTGCTCGATGCCAGCATCAACATCTGTCCAAGTTGGACAGACTGAGTAGGCTGAGTACTGCCATCAACCCTCATTTGAATGACCTATAGACGCATTATGATGGCTGTGGCTGTCATCATGGTTATGACTGTGATTGTGGTTGTGGTTGTTGTCATGGTCATCATGGCTATGCGCGTCATTATGCGAATGCGTATGAGCGTGAGAATGGCTATGCGAATGCCCGTGTCCTGTCTGATAAGCGCCTGTTTCAGGCTCAAACGGCACTGATGCAGACTCAGTATGCAGCCCAAGATTTTCTAGCATTTGTGCCAGTACATGATCGTTTTCAAAATACAGCGCGTATCCTGCTGCACTGTGCTCAAACATTAACGGCACATGGCGATTGCCCAAATGATACGCGCCTTTCATTAATAAAAAATCATCGGCTGCCGTCACTTTGGTCACCGCTTGGGGCTTGGCGATGACTTGCATCAACTCCCCTGCGGCATTGGTGAGGACGTCATCTCCTTTTAAGACACCAGTACGCGGCAAATCGATACCGACCGCCTCCCCTGAAACAGTAATGGCCCTAAAGCGAGAATGCTGACGAGTATCAAAGTCCAAAAGCAGATAGTCATCCGCTTGGCGCTGGGCAGTCAATTGCGCTTGTTGGATATCACTTAAGGTAGGAAGACGGGTATTAAATATTTTCATAAATATAATGCTCTGTTTACTGTGGCTCAAACGATTGAATAATAGTATTGATAATAAAAGTGCCCAAAATGGCAGTCAGCAATCAATGAGAAGATCACCCAAAACCAGCTCTCTATAAGCCTGTGACACGCTTTTTAAGACAGCCTTTAGCCGTGTGTCTTTAAATCTTAAAATAAAAATCAGAATAAGAAATAACGCTGTGCCATGGGCAGTACCTCAGCAGGCTCACAGGTAAGTGTCTTACCATCGGCACGTACTTCGTAGGTCTCAGGATTGATGTCCATATCTGGGCAGTAGCTGTTGAGGCGCATATCGCTTTTGCGAATCTCACGTATCCCATGGACAGGCTGAATCACTTTTGTCAGTCCAAGCTGTTTATCGACTTGTTTGTCTATCGCGGCTTGCGACATAAAGGTGATACTGGTTTGAGCAACCGATTTGGGATACGACGCAAACATAGGACGATAATGCACAGGCTGAGGGGTGGGAATAGAGGCGTTAATATCGCCCATCGGTACCGCAGCGATCAGGCCACCTTTGATGATGCATTCAGGTTTTACCCCAAAAAACTTGGGCGACCACAGCACCATATCCGCCCATTTACCCACTTCAATGGAGCCGACCATATCGCTAATACCATGCGTAATCGCAGGATTTATCGTATATTTTGCAATATAGCGTTTGATGCGAAAGTTATCATTGTCCGCGCTTTGATCGTAGTCGGTCAGAGTAATATGCTGCGCTTGATGCTCTGTTTGTGCTGTCGCATCTGGAGCCAGATGACCACGCTGAACTTTCATTTTGTGCGCCGTCTGCCATGTGCGAATGACCACTTCACCCACGCGCCCCATCGCTTGTGAGTCACTACTCATCATCGAGATAGCACCCAAATCGTGCAAGATGTCTTCAGCCGCGATGGTTTCTTGACGAATACGGCTTTCGGCAAATGCTACGTCCTCTGCGATAGCAGGGCTTAAATGATGACAAACCATGAGCATATCGAGATGCTCATCAATGGTATTGACGGTATAAGGCCTAGTAGGATTGGTGGAAGATGGAAGCACATGCGACTTGCCAATGGCCTTTAGAATATCAGGCGCATGGCCACCGCCTGCGCCTTCGGTATGAAAAGTATGAATACAGCGGTTTTTAAATGCGCCAAGCGTACTCTCAAGATAGCCACTTTCATTTAACGTGTCAGTATGAATCGCAACTTGCACATCATAGTCGTCAGCAACGCTCAGACAATTATCAATAGCTTGCGGCGTCGTACCCCAATCTTCATGTAGCTTGAGTCCGACGGCACCCGCTTCGATTTGCTCAGCAATTGGAGTGGGCACACTCACATTGCCTTTACCCAATAGCCCAATATTCATAGGGATACTATCGGTAGATTGTAGCATTGAGGCAATATGATATGCCCCCGGCGTACAAGTAGTCGCGAGCGTACCTTGGGCAGGGCCTGTGCCACCGCCTAGCATCGTGGTCACCCCCGACATCAGCGCCGTCTCACACTGCTGAGGCGCGATAAAGTGAATATGACTATCGACGCCGCCTGCGGTGAGGATTTTGCCTTCACCAGCGATGATTTCGGTCTCGCCGCCAATCGGAATATCGATGGCAGGCTGGATATCAGGATTACCCGCTTTACCAATCGCGCTGATACGGCCATTTTTGATACCGATATCGGCTTTGTAGATACCCGTATAATCTACAACCAGTGCATTGGTAATCACGGTATCTGCAACTTCCGCGCCCAGCAGTTGCCCTTGACCCATACCATCACGGATGACTTTGCCGCCGCCAAATTTGACTTCTTCACCCTTAATCTCGGTAGTATGGCTAGTACCTTCATCACTTTGTGACGTATTCGCTTGGTCAATAGCAGTATCTTTATGGCTGGTCAAATCCGCCTCAACCTGTAGCCAAAGCTCAGTATCAGCGAGACGCACTTTATCGCCGGTAGTCGGACCAAAATGCTCTGCATAAATCTGCCGACTTACCCGCTTTTGCGAAGTAGCCAGTTGCTTTTCATCGGTCTTATCTGGTTGAACCGCGCCCATGACACGACCTGCAAAGCCATATACTTCCTGCTTGCCAGCATAAGCCACCAATTCTACCTCTCGCGACTGCCCCGGCTCAAAACGAACTGCCGTGCCAGAGATGATATTTAGGCGATACCCACGGGTCTGCTCTCTATTAAAGCTCAGCGCATCATTGACTTCATAAAAGTGATAATGCGAGCCGATTTGGATCGGTCTATCGCCAGTATTACTCACACTGATGGTCTGTACTTGTCTTCCTTGGTTTAGGATAATGTCACCATCTTGGATGTTATATTCGCCTGCTTGCATGGGAGCCGCCTTATGTTGGAGTGATCATTTAGTGATAGACAGAACTATACGATGGGATTGTGTACCGTGACCAATTTGGTACCATCAGGGAAGGTCGCCTCGATTTGCACTTCATCGACCATCTCTGCCACCCCTTCCATGACATCATCGGCAGACAGGTAAGTAGCCCCTTCACTCATTAATTCAGCCACTCTTTTGCCATCTCTAGCCCCTTCCATCAGCAGCATACTGATATAAGCGATGGCTTCGGGGTAATTGAGCTTAACGCCGCGGTTTTTGCGGCGCTCAGCCACCATGCCAGCGGTAAATAGCATGAGCTTGTCTTTTTCTGTTGGCGTCAGATGCATGGCAAATCCTTATTTTATTTATTATAAAAGTTATAGCAGATTATCAGGTCGTGTGGCTTAGCTATGAAAAACCGTAGACTTAGGTGTCCCAAATACGCGGACGGCAAGGCTCAAGCTGCCACCAATGATGTCGCAAGCCTTCTCTGATTTGATAAAAAGCTTCAAAACAGCCGCGCACATCTGAACCGATATACCGAATATTAATGGCTTGACCGTTATGAGTACAATAAACCGGTAATCTAGCCTCAGCAATCATATGGCGTAATGCAACGATGGTATTGTCTAAATAGCGAGCTAGGGCCTGCTTCATCGTTGCTAAGGCTGTCTCGTCTGATTGTGCGGCAGAGGCAGGCAGTGCAGCGTTGTCATGTACATCGCTCAAACTTGGCACTGCCCAAAATGACCCATAAATATGCTGATCTGCTAGTCCTAGACTCGATGTAAACCAGCGACTTTGGGCCGCCTGTTTGACCCGATCAGCAACGATAACCTTACCTTCTCGGTAGATATTTAATCCAGTATGATAACGCCCTTGCAGGAACTGCTCATCATATGCTTGCCGCCCAAATACGCTAATCTCCCAAGTCAGCAAGCTAGATGAGTCAGCTAAATCAAAACGGCTCACTGCATGCATATTGGCTTCGTTATAAATAATACTCTCTTGTGGTAGCCATTCTAAGCGAACATGTGCGGCGAGTTTGGCTTGCAGATGTTGGCTTGCATAGGCAGCTATCTTGTCTTGGCTCATACTTTGGTGCGTGTCGTTGTCGTCCGACCGAGCTTTATGTTTTTGGCTGACACCGTCATTACCATACCACTTGCCCGCCCCTGGTGTGGTGATAACAGCATGGCTGCCATTGTCTAAATGCAACTCTATCGTCAGCGTATCACCGCCTGCGATACCTGCTGGCGGATATAACATCAATATATGGCAAATGCCTTGTTGCACACGTGGCTCAGGATATAGGGCACGCTGTATCATAAGCGCGCCCGTGTGCTTACGATGAGATAGCCGCGTCTTAGCGGTAGCAGCCATACTTTTGACAGTATCTTTGCGCTTAACAGTGTCAAAACTCAATGTTAAAGAAGAAGCCCAACTCATTTTATATACTCATTTGCTCATTTTACTCATTAAATACAATCTAGTAATCTGGTTCCTGACCAAAAAGTCAGTTAATTTCACTGTCCATACAAGCATTATGCCAACTCATATGCAAATACTCTTACATACAGTCCACCATCACACCCAACATAATGATTTTACTTTGGTTTTGACTGTATATTTTTTCTTACTAACATGACAAAGCTGGTTTAGCTATTTTTTTAACAGCCTTTTAACGCTGATAACCATTAGATAAATAACGGTTTGCACCAAATTGTGGCGTTTTTCGTTAATATGCACCATTTTTTAGCATTCAAACTTGGACTATTAACGCACTATGTCAGGCCGCACTTTCTACTTATAAGAATAACTATGAGTAAATGCGCTTAAGGATTCTTTTGACAACCCACATTTGCACAATTGAATAGTAAGATAGGTAGATTGCAAGGCAGTTAATCAGGTATTCTATGTTAAAAGTATGGTGAGACACTGCTCTATGATATCCATATCGGGGTAAGTTTCTGTGGGATACGCCTGATTTGCAGATAGAATCTGCCTTTTTTGGATATTCTTTCAACTTATATATAAAAATATAGCGGACTCACTTTTTCACCTATTTTATGTACAAACGGGTTTTATAGGCTTGAATAGTGGGCGTAGTCCCCCTATAAACTACCCATTAGCACAAAACATACCAGACAATAAAACCATTTTAACTGTTTTTTATTTTATCCCTTTATCGATAGGACTTTTCTATGACAGATTATGAACGCATCACTGCTAACCCACATTTTGATATGCTAATGAGCGCTCACAAAGAAGTACAAACCACCCAAGCGGCGCTAGTACCAATGGTGGTTGAGCAGTCTTCACGCGGTGAACGCTCGTTTGATATTTTTTCACGCCTATTGCGTGAGCGTGTGATCTTTTTGACAGGCCAAGTCGAAGACCATATGGCCAATCTAATCGTCGCACAGCTGCTATTTCTAGAAGCTGAAAACCCTGACAAAGACATTCATTTGTATATCAATTCACCAGGTGGCTCAGTAAGTGCAGGCTTGGCAATCTTTGATACCATGAACTTTATCAAACCTGAAGTATCCACCATCTGTATGGGCGGTGCTTATAGCATGGGCTCATTCTTGTTGGCCGCGGGTCAAAAAGGTAAGCGCTACTCACTCGCCAATGCTCGCGTGATGATTCACCAGCCATCAGGCGGCGCGCAAGGCCAAGCGACTGATATCGAGATTAATGCTCGTGAAATCCTCAAAATCCGTGATCGCCTAAACCGCATTTTGGCTGAGCGCACCGGCCAGCCACTCGAAAAAATCGAAAAAGACGTCGAGCGCGATTTTTGGTTAGATGCTGAGGAAGCCAAAGAGTACGGTTTGGTTGATGAAGTATTAGAGCGCCGTCCTGAATCTTTGTAATCTCAAATAAGCGCTACGCCTCTCAAACGAGTGCGCCATCATAAGAATAGTTATAGTCTGTTTGTATGGTAAATCAATATGCCGCTCATACCTGATAGATCGTAAGCAGGTATGAGCGTTCAACCAATACAACCATCGATATGTCGCAAATAGACTAACCAGTTTTAAACTTTAGGAGCGCCTTTTATGGCAGAAGATAACACCCCGCATTGTTCGTTTTGTGGTAAAGCCAAAAGTGATGTACAGCAGCTGATTGCTGCTGATGACGCCAATATCTGCAATGAATGTATCGAGCTATGTACTGATCTAATCGCAGACAGTGCAGAACACAGCGATGACGACAGCGACGTAGATACCTCATGGGTCAACAAAAAGCTACCTACCCCAAAAGAGCTGCGTGCCAAGCTTGATGAGTATGTCATCGGTCAGGACGCTGCCAAAAAAGCGTTATCGGTCGCGGTATATAACCATTACAAACGTCTAAAAGTCAGCCAGACACTTGCCAATAACAGCAAAAAAGCCAAAATCGGTGCTGATGACGCGATGGTAGAATTGGCAAAAAGTAACATTTTGCTGATTGGCCCAACGGGTTCTGGTAAGACCTTGCTGGCGCAAACCTTGGCTCGTCTGCTTGATGTGCCATTTGCAATGGCCGATGCCACCACCTTGACCGAAGCAGGGTATGTCGGTGAAGACGTTGAGAACATCGTGCAAAAGCTACTACAAGCGTCTGACTACGATGTGGCCAAAGCGGAACAAGGCATCATCTATATTGATGAAATCGACAAAATTAGCAAAAAAGGTGATAACCCATCGATTACCCGTGATGTATCGGGCGAAGGCGTGCAGCAAGCGCTGCTAAAGCTGATCGAAGGCACCGTTGCTGCGATTCCGCCGCACGGTGGTCGTAAGCATCCACAGCAAGAGCTGATCCAAGTCGATACCAGTAACATCCTAATCATCGTCGGCGGCGCGTTTGCAGGACTTGATAAAGTCATTCAGCAACGTACCGAAAAAGGTGGTATCGGCTTTAACGCAGATGTTAGCTCAAAAGACGACAGCCGTCGTAGCTCAGACTTGCTACAAGAAGTTGAGCCAGAAGATTTGATCAAGTTTGGTTTGATTCCTGAGCTCATCGGTCGTCTGCCTGTGCTTGCAGCGCTCAAAGAGCTTGATGAAGAAGCCTTAGTCCAAATCCTTACCGAACCTAAGAACGCACTGGTCAAACAGTACAAGTACTTGTTCGATATGGAAGGTGCTGAGATCAGCTTTACAGATGAAGCACTTGATGCCATCGCCAAAAAAGCAATGGAGCGTAAAACTGGCGCGCGCGGTCTACGTTCTATCGTAGAAAACGCCCTGCTTGAGACCATGTATGAGCTACCTTCTATGGAAAATGCCAAGACCGTGATGGTTGATGCAGAAGTCATCAATGAAGGTAAAATACCTAAAATTGCTTAATGCATAATGCGACTTAGATGGCTCATTATTAGTAATGAGGTATTCAAAAAAAGCGTCTGGCCTTATAAGCCACGGCGCTTTTTTATGTCTATCGATCGCCTAAATTATTTATCAAAAATTTGATTAACCTTTATATTCCAAGAACACTTAACAGTATAGTGCTTTAGAGATAATTGACGCTCCTCATTACAAAATGATAGCAGTATTTATCAATCGCAAGTAGACCTCATGATTAATCATGCTAATGTAGATAGTCTATTGCGACTTTTATTCTACTGCTGTTTTCCAACGTCTATGGCACCTATGAATACTCACTCTTAATAATACAAAGGACTGTTTATTATGCTTAACAATATAACCACGATGGCGTCCTCATTACGCCAGCACCTGCCCTTTTATACACCCAGCGAACAAGATAATGATATTGCACCTTATTACCAAAATCATGTCGCCGCCATTACTGGCGCAGGTTCTGGGATGGGACGCGAGCTTGCGCTTCACTTAGCAAAAATGGGCTGTCATGTGGCGCTATCAGACATCAATGTAGAACAACTGACACGAACCAAAGAGATGCTGGTTGGTTATGATGTTAAGGTCACCATGACTGTACTTGATGTATCAGACAATGACGCTATGCAAGCGTGGGCGGATAGCGTGATGCGCGACCATGGCAAAGTCAATTTCATCTTTAACAATGCAGGCGTGGCCTTCTCTTCGACGATAGAGGGCGCTAGTATTGAGGAGCTTGAATGGGTGATGGATATCAATTTTTGGGGCGTGGTTTATGGCACCAAAGCGTTTTTGCCACTCATCAAAAACAGTGTCAAACAAAGCGAGGTGACGAGTGATAATCAAAACGATCAACCCCGCCAGTTTAAAGAACATGGTCATGTGATCAATATCTCCAGCTTGTTTGGTTTGACCGCTCAGCCTTCATATTCTGCTTATAATGCCAGTAAGTTTGCGGTACGCGGCTTTACAGAAAGCCTGCGTCAAGAGCTTAACATTCAGAATTGCGGTGTATCAGCGACCTGTATCCATCCAGGCGGTATCAAAACCAATATTGCCAATAGCGCACGTGGCAATGATAGTACCAGTACGGTCGGTATGCCTACTGGTGATAAAGCCATTAAAAGCTTTAATAAACTGTTGAAATTTGATGCCAGCGAAGCAGCTTGGATTATTTTACATGCCGCTGCGACCAATCAGCAGCGCTGCTTAATTGGGAATGATGCCAAAATGGTTGATGCCATTCAGCGGGTATTCCCATCACATTATAGTGAAGTTATAAACGACATCACTCAGTTATCGCGTAAACTAAAACCAAGACGCAATAACAAGCGTAGTGATAAAACAAGTACCGCACCATAACTAACTGACGCTCCTTAAATAAAAAAGCCCTACTGTTTTTGAACAGCAGGGCTTTTTTGTTGTATGGTCACGAATACAAATTTTTAACCGTTTTTAGGGCAGCTTCATATCACCAGCGACTAGCCAGCCCATACGGCGCATGATGTAAGCGACCAAACCTGCAATCACTGCAGGCAATACAAACATCAGAAGGACAATCGCTGTCCATAATTGGGTCGTACTCATGATTTCTTGTGATGCTTCAATAACGCCGAACACACCAACCAGACCAGCGGTACCCATGCCCGCCCCTGTCGCCGTACAAGCCAAGCCAAATCCGACAGTCGCGATAGGGCCAACGATCGCGCTCGCAATAACGGCAGGCAGCAAAACGATAGGTTTTTTTAGCACATTAGGGATTTGCAGCATGCTGGTTCCCAATCCTTGAGATATCACGCCACTAAATCCATTATCCTTAAAACTGGCCACGGCAAAACCAATCATATGCGCGGCACAGCCAACAACTGCGGCACCGCCCGCCAAACCCCCAAGGCCAATCGCAATACAAATGGCAGCGCTCGATGTCGGTAGCGTCAATAAGATACCAACGACGACTGCAATCACGATACCCATCAGCAATGGCTGTAGCTCAGTTGCCGCGTGAATCCCTTGCCCAATCGCATTAACTGCCGCAACAACAGGCGGATTGAGCAGCGCACAGACCAATAGCGCGATACCACACACTGCTAAGGGCACTAATAAAATATCGAGCTTGGTCTTGCCTGCGATCCACGTACCAGCGCGATAAGCGAATACAGACGTCAGATAAGCGCCGATTGGGTTGCCTGGCAGTGCTACAAAGGTCGCAGGGCCACCCTCTTGTGGTATGAATAGCGTTCCTGCCATTAGTGCTTCAGAATGCGCACCCAACATACCTGCTACAAGGCAGCTAAGCATCACGAGTGTTGGCGCTTTTAAATAATAAGCGATACCTACCCCAATGCCCGCCCCCATCAATATTGACGCAAGCTTACCCACGGCGATTAATGCGGGCAAATTCAACCAGCCACCGATTTGCGAGATAATCAAGCCAGCAATTAGTGTGACAAATAGCCCTAACGCCATGCCCGTAAAGGCATTGATAAAGTACTTTTGAAAGAATGCTTTGATAACGCCTGCTTGCGGTACTGCTGAGGGAGATGCTGTCATAACCATACTCTTTATGAATATTTTGATTAAGGAGAAAAGATAATAGAGTGCTTAATAAATTAAAGAGATAAAAAAAGCGTCATGACGACGCTTTTTTATGATCACAAATACTTCTTATATATACCGATTATTATATATAGCGCTTGGACTAACGACGCTGTTCAACGATAATAGAGTCAATACCGTTATTTTGTAGGCGCTGCTGTGCTGTTGTCACTGCCTGACGGTTACTTAACGGACGCGAGATTACCTGATAGATAGGTAAGCCATTACCTGTCGTATTTTTGACTACTCTGGCATCCACGCCTGCCATCAATACTTGGGCGCGGCGACGATCTGCTTCATCTGCATCACTAAAGCTATTGATCTGCAAAATATAGGTCGCAGCAGGTTTGGCCGCTTGAATACTTGCCGTACCTGCTCCTGCATTGTTGTTACGGGTCGCAGAGTTGCTGGTGTTAGCAGGTGGCGTGCCATCATAAGTTGCGTCCTCTTCAACAACAACAATATCGTCGCCCGCAGCAGTATTACTACCGCCACTGGTCTCGCCTGCAGGACTTTCCACATTACCAAAGCTACCAGCATTATCTATACCATTAGCTGCCGTACTATCCGGCTGGGTCACGACGACATCCGGCTCAAACGCGCCAATATCTCCTATCTGATCGTTATCAATCTCAGCGATATCTTCATCAGGAATGGTTGCCATCTCTTGATTGGGCAAAATATCGTAGAATTCATAATCGCCATTATCGGTATCAGTATCTACGCGCGGCTGCACCTGCCTGTCAGGATCGTTCTCGGCGCTACCATCAGCGGGACTAAAGTTGAATAATGGTGAAAGGTAGATAAATACCCCGATCATAAGGGTCAATACCGCCCCAACAAACATCCACAATAAGCCCGATACGCTACTTGATTTGCGCTTTTCTGTTGCGCCTTTCGGTTTTTTGGCTAGCATGGATCTCGTTCTCCCTACTGAATTTAACGGTCATCATCGAATTAATGCTATTGGCTGTCTATACTCATGTCACATGTTAGAAAATGACTACATAGCAGAAGGTGCTGACAAACCAAGCAGACCAAGGCCGTTCGCCAAGACCTGTCTAACTGCTTTGGACAAGCGCAAACGTGCTTGCATCAATGCCATCTCATCTGAGCTTGGTGTTTCACCTGTCGTGAGACTGACAGGCAAAATGCGATTGGTGTCATACCAACCATGGAACAATGCAGCAAGCTCTTTTAAGTAGTTAGTCAAGACATGCGGCTCGTAGCCAGTCGCTGCACGTAATAGTGTCGCTGGATAACCAGCTAACAGTTTAATCAACTCGTCTTCATTGGGCGCATTAAGCAAATCTTGATGTGCCAAACCAACAGCATCATCTACTGCCAAATCGTAGGTTGCCAGTTTTTCTAATACACGGCAAACGCGCGCATGCGCATACTGAATATAATACACTTGATTGTCTTTGCTTTGTGATTTGGCAAGCTCTAAATCAAAGTCAATGTGTACTTCAGGCTTACGCGCGACATAGTAAAAACGCGCCGCATCATTGCCGACTTCTGCACGTAAATCACGCAAAGTAACGAACTGACCTGAGCGTGAAGACATTTGTACTTTTTCACTGCCGCGCCACAATGCCACAAACTGTACGAGCACGACATCAAGACGTTCAGCATCAATCCCCAACGCGAGCAGCGCCGCTTTTACGCGTGGCACATAACCATGGTGGTCGGCGCCCCAAACGTTAATCACTTTGTCAAAACCGCGATCAAACTTGTTTTTATGATAAGCAATATCCGAGGCAAAATACGTCGACTGACCATTAGCACGGCGAACCACGCGGTCTTTTTCATCACCAAAATCGGTCGATTTGAACCAGATGTTGCCGTCTTTTTCGTACAAGTAACCTTTGTCATCGAGTATTTGTAGGACAGGCTCAATCTCGCTATCAATCGATCTTTCACTGAACCAGCACTCGTAGCTCACACCAAAGTCATTCAAATCGTCTTTGATATCGGCCAAAATACTGCTCAAGGCGGCATTTAAAAACAGCGCATAGCTGTCACCAAGCAAGGCTTTGCTACCCGCAATCAAGCCATCAATATGCGCTTCTTTGTCACCTGAAATGAGCGTTTTTTCGCCATCCGCATTGATCTCAAACTTTGCGTCTTCTGGTACGTCTTTGGCAACATCGGCAAAACGATGAACGTAGCTGTCACCATGCTGCGTTTTTAATGTCTGTGCGATATCACTGACATAATCGCCTTGGTAGCCGTTGATTGGGAACGTGATTTGCTCACCATTTAGCGCCAAATAACGCAAATAGGTACTGGTCGCCAAAATATCCATCTGACGACCCGCATCATTGACATAATACTCGCGAGTGACGTCGTAACCGATGGCTTCTAGTAAGTTTGATACGCTCATACCAAACGCTGCACCGCGTCCGTGACCGACATGCAGGCTTGAGGTCGGATTGGCAGAGACAAACTCGACTTGTACCTTTTGACCATCAAACTGATTACTCAGACCAAAACGATCTTGCTGAGTAAAAATATCGTCCAATACCGCAAACTTAGCCTCTGAGTTTAAAAATACGTTGATAAACCCAGGACCGGCGATTTCTACTTGGCGAATGTCTTGATTCTCAGGGAGTGCATTGACGATTTTTTCGGCAAGTTGGCGTGGATTGGCCTTGGCCGCTTTGGCCGCCGTCAGTGCGATATTGCTGGCAAAATCACCGTGGCTTAAATCTTTCGTACGCGTGATTTGGCTGTTGTTCTGCCAGTCGCTTGGTAGCGTACCATCTGCTTGTAGGGTTTGAATGGCATCATTGAATAGGGATGCAAGCGTATCAATTTGGGCTTGTGACATAGGGATTTGAACTCAATTAAATAAACAACAAAAACGGTGCGAATGCGAGCAGTCGATAACTGCTTATTATAGTGCCGACCGACATTGCAGGGATAAAATAATGCAAAAAGATAAGTAATCTGTAAATATAACAATCTTTGCGCTTTATTGCACCATTTGCGCCAAAATTAGCCCTAAAATCTTACCGTTATGACAACTAATATTGATAATTGGGATTAATATAAATTTTGTTCGCTCGTTTGCTGATGCTTAGTAAAATAAATCTGGTATAAATAATATAAAATCAATGAGCGAATGACTTTGTCAATTGTAGCGTTCCTGTTGCCCGATACTGGGCAGTCGTTTATACCCAACCGCTTACACGTTATAATGATGGTTTATATTGCGCTTCTATGACGCTTTTACGCCATAGAAGACGCGTTATTACCCTATAGGATTACGCTATGTTTGCTATTGCTGCCAGTACGGTCACCAGTTGGGGCTTGTACGTCTTACTGCCGATATTCATCGCTTTCTTATTCTTTATCATGTGGGATATCTCTAAAACTTCTGATGCTGGGCGCGCAGGTACCTTTTGGATCTTTTTGGCCCTTGGCGCAGGCTCTGTTGGTTTCATCCTTAAAATAGTCATGGAAGTCGCTTTCAAAAAATGGCTGATATAATCAGTCATTTTTCGTCATTAAATCCCAAATATTTCTTATCGAGCCTTATCGATAATTGCTTGTGTTTGCTTAGCAGATAGATCATATAATGCAGCGTCACTTCCAGCGGGCTGCAATGTCCCATAGTTTTTATTATTTAACCACAGCTCAGCCTTATCTTTGGATACTTTTGATGCCAACTGAATTTGTGCCTTTGGCAGCGCTACTTTTGGCGATACGGTGAATAGCACTGAAACAGGCTTATCTATTGAGGCGTCACTTGAGTAGCCTGCCACTCGGCAAGTACGCGTATTATCACAAACCACTTGCCAGTCGTCTTGTACAAAACCTGAATCTTTGGATGGTGTCCCGTATCCTGCGAGAGCAGGTAGCGATAGCAAGCTGATGGTAGCTACAATAAAAGTCTTGCTACTTTTTCGCAATCAAAGTCGCACGCATGGGTGCAGGATATCCTTCGATGGTCTTAGTTGAGTCATTAGGATCTAAGAAGTCTGCTAACGAATGATAGGTCATCCATTCGGTTTTTCGTTGTTCCTTCATTGAGGTGACAGCCACATCGACACAACGCACTTCTGAGAAACCTGCTTTTTCTAGCCAACCTATCAATGCGGCGACCGATGGTAAAAAATACACGTTATTCATCTGCGCGTAGCGGTCGTGCGGTACTAGGACTGTATTGGCATCGCCTTCGATAACTAACGTCTCAAGCACTAGCTCACCGCCTTTGACCAACTGCCCTTTCAACTGTTGTAAATGCTCGAACGGTGACTGGCGATGATAGAGCACACCCATGCTAAATACGGTGTCAAACAGTTGGCTATGCTCTGGCAAGGCCTCGAGCGGCACAGGAATATAATGCGTACGGTAACGGCCTGTATTATGAGTATGGGCATCCGCGCTACCGACAAAATGACGAATCGCCATAAACTGATGGTAAAACAAGCATGACGGATCAATAATAATGACCGTGTCCGCGCCAGCCCCTGCCATACGCCAACCGTGATAGCCAGAACCTCCGCCCACATCCAATACACGCCGACCATCAAGCCTACTTAAATGCGGCGCAACACGTTGCCATTTCCAATCACTATGCCACTCGGTATCGATCTTAATACCTGACTCATCATCGCCGATTTGACCGCCAATCTGAAATGGGCCTTTACGCCACGGCATCAACTGCTTTAATAACGCCGTTGTTTGTTTGCGCTGAGACTCATTTAGACTTGCCTCAATCGTCAATATATCGCTGTTGAGATCGACGTGATTGACAGCCAATTGTGGTAAACGAGCGACTGACGCTTGATAAGCAGGCGCATGTGCGTAGTTAGCTTTGTCCTTGATGTCATTTAACCATGTTGGCAGTCGCGTCAGCCACTCATAAGCGCTCGGCTGCTGCTGAGCCAGCTCTAATAGGGTTAAATATAGTTCGCGTTCGGCGTGCGTAATTGTGTCGTTTAGCATAGAAGCAGATTACCGTAATGATGAAGAAATAACTGTGTTAAAAGTAAGGATTATTTAAACGCCACAATAGAGACAAAATTTAAAAACTGAAACCACGTCAGATGACGTTTAAAGCCAACCTGATCTAACCGTGCATGATGCTCATCTAGCGTATCGGTAATCAGCACGTTTTCTAATGCATTACGCTTGCCACTGATTTCCATTTCGGTATAGCCATTGGCACGCTTAAAGTCATAATAACGCTCAACCAACCACGCATCATACTGCTCATCAAAGGCATGAGTTTTTTCGGTTAATACCAGTATGCCGCCTTCGCTCAAGGCCGCATAGATTTTTTCTAATACTGCGACTCTATCGGCTGCTGGTAAAAACTGTAGCGTTAGGTTTAAAATCACCATGTCGCATGGCTCAAGCTCAACGTCGCGAATGTCTGCAGTAATGACTTCGATATCGTGCTCAGGATAATTGTCACTCAATAACGTCGTGGCTTCGGTCGTCATCGCAGGGGAGATATCAATCGCCTTAATCTGCAAGTCTTGCGGATCAAACTCACCAGCCAGCGTCATACTGGCGGCACCAAGCGAGCAGCCCAAATCATACACGCGGCTCACGCGCTGACCGCTGCCCTTTTTCTGACGATACTTGCAGTGACGACGGGCAAATATGGGCAGCATGGCCAATACCTGACCATAACCGGGTACGCTACGGCGAATCATATCGGGGAAACAAGCCACCACTTGCTCATCAAAAGAAAAACGCGCCGCTTTGTCCAGCGGTGTGGTAAATAGCGTATCATGCTGGATGGCTGGGGCAGTATCGGGCGTTGGCTGGCTCATGGTCACACTCATTATTCAAATAAAATGATGGGCAAACCGCACCGTTTTTATCAGCGCTGCGGTCATACCACACGTAGCAAAAGCCCATTATAACATTACTGTTTGTTACTTATCGCCACCAGATGCCCTGCTAAGCTAAACGACATTGTTTGATAGATCACACCTAGGCAAACAACGATGATTTTATATTTATAAAAATAGGAAAAAATTATGCAAACAATCGTATTAGGCGGTGGCTGCTTTTGGTGCACCGAGGCTGTCTTTTTATCCGTAAAAGGCGTGCAGTCTGTCGTTTCAGGCTATATGGGCGGCGATGCAGTATCAGCCAATTATGAAGCCGTATGCGGTGGTGACACTGGACATGTCGAAGTCATTAAAGTCGAATTTGATGAGACGACCGTCCCGTTGGAAGTCATCCTCGACGTATTTTTTGCCACGCATGATCCCACAACGATGGATCGTCAAGGCAATGACGTTGGCAGTCAGTATCGCAGCGTGGTCTTTTATACCGAGGAAGATCAGAAACCAACGGTCGACCGCACCATTAATAAGCTGCGTGACATGGGCATCAATGTCGTCACAGAAGTACATCCTGCCGTTGAATTTTACCGCGCAGAAGAGGCGCATCAAGACTTCTTTAACAGAAATCCAGGACAGGCTTATTGCAATTTTGCCATACCACCAAAGCTTGCTAAATTGCGTAAAGAATTTAGTCAATATATGACGAGCTAAACGATTGATTAACAAATCCTGCTTGCTAACAGCCAAATGCTTATAAAATAGGTGTTTGGCTTTTTATTGTGTTCAGCATTTTCAAATAAGACGTTATTATAAAGTTATCAACAAATACCTATAGATAGGCGTAAATTATGAATCCCGAATTTTGGCACAAACGCTGGCAAGAAAAGCGTATCGGATTTAATCAGTCAGATGTTAATCCGTTATTAGTCAATTACTTTGACCAATTAGACTTATCCACGGGTAGTCGCATCTTTGTGCCTCTTTGCGGCAAATCTATCGATATGGTTTGGCTCGCGGCACAAGGGTATGATGTGGTGGGCGTTGAGTTGGTTGAGACAGCCGTACAAGCATTCTTTGCTGAACAAAATATCCAACCTATTGTCTCTCAGCATGTAGAAAATCCAGATATTAAATGCTACCAAGGTCAGCTGGTAGATGGTGATGAGCAGCGAACTATTACACTCTGGGCTGCTGATATCTTTGCCTTGACCTCTACAGATCTAGGTACTATCGATGCGATATATGATAAAGCAGCTTTGATCGCTCTGCCAGCTGATATGCGTCCCGACTATAGCGAACAGATACGTAAAGTTAGCGACAATGCGCCACAATTGCTAATAACGCTTAATTACGATCAAAGTAAAAAAGATGGGCCGCCGTTCTCTATCAATCATGAGCAAGTGCAGCAGTATTATGGCAGTCACTATCAGATCTGTAAGCTAGCAAGCGAGCCTTCTTCTATAGGGTCTGCACCTAATCTAAAAGTCACAGAGCATATTTGGCTATTGAAATAAGCAACAAAGAATTGGTTTGCGCAGCAAACTTGGGTAAAAATGCGGCGCGGATTCATGGCTTTATTAAAGAGTTGGATAATTTGCTAGCTAAGTAGATAGGTTCTATTTGCTAAAAAATCTCTGAAATTTAAATGCTGTCTGACACTTTGAACTTTTAGCTCAACAAAATACTCTCCCAACCTCACGCCATCGTCAATTTATCGTAACCATTCATAATCTTAGTACTTCGACAGCTTTTCTTTACTGTTTAGATTGGTTACTCTACCTTGATACCACTTTTAGCCTTTTGATTTTTGTCTCTTAGCAACCAACTTAACGTTTATAGGATGTTTTCATGCGTTTGACTCCTTTTTCTACCTTTTCATTGCTTAGTGTTGCAGTTGGCATTAGCCTTGCGAGCACTGCCCAAGCAGCTCAGCCGCCCGCTCCAGATCTGTCCAATAGTGAATTTCAGCAATGCTTGGATGGCCTAAAAAATTCGAGCAAGTTTCGCGGTGTCAGTAGCTATACCTTTAACAACTATCGTCCAAGCCAGCCTGATCCTAGTGTCATTCAGTCACTCAACTATCAGCCAGAGTTTCAAAAAGATGTCTGGGATTATCTCTCAGCGCTAGTAGACAAAGAGCGTGTCGAAGATGGTATCCGTGCCAAGCGCCAGTGGCGTGACACGCTGCGCCAAATCGAATCGCGCTATGGCGTAAAAGCGGAGCATGTGCTTGGCGTATGGGGCGTAGAATCTAACTTTGGTCAGACGCTGGGCAAAAAGCCATTGTTTGAATCGTTAGCGACATTGTCTTGTTTTGATCGTCGTCAAAGCTACTTTCAAGGTGAGTATGCCAATGCCCTAAAAATCGTACAAAATGGTGATATCGCGCCCAATGATATGACAGGCTCATGGGCAGGTGCGTTTGGGCAAACGCAGTTTATGCCTAGTACCTTCTTAGAGCTAGCAGTAGACGGTGATGGTGATGGACGTCGTGACCTTGTTAATAGTGTGCCTGATGCGCTCGCCTCTACTGCAAATTTTTTAGACAAACGTGGTTATCGTACGGGCGAGCCTTGGGGTTATGAAGTCAAACTACCTGATGGATTTTGGGCGGCTTCCAACCGTAAAGACAAAAAATCTATCAGCCATTGGCGCAATCAAGGTCTAACGCTGGCTAACGGTAGTCCGCTGCCTTATGACTTGAGTAGTGCGGGTTTATTGCTACCAGCTGGTGTCGATGGTCCTGCGTTTTTGGTTGGTAAAAACTTTGATACGTTCTACTCGTATAATGCTTCAGAAAACTATGCTTTGGCTATCGCCCATTTATCAGATTTGATTACTCGCGAAGACAGTAGCAAAACAGACTTTATCACTGCTTGGCCAACAGACGATCCTGGTATCAGTCGTCAACAAGCAAAAGATATTCAGCAAGCCTTATTAAATGCAGGCTATGATATTGGTGGTGTTGATGGCATCATTGGGGACAATACCCGTACCGCTATCCAGCAATATCAGACCAGTCGTGGCATTTTCCCAGCAGATGGACGCGCAGGCCAAAAGTTCTATCGGGCCATCATTGGTAACGCATCGCCAACTCAAGGGCAGTACGGTCAGCCAGCAAATAGCCGACCTTTGAGCCCTGCGCCTGCTGATCGTATGGGGCAGCTAATTGAGCAGCAGACCACTACGCCTAATAGCTATTCTTCTAAACCATTGATAAGTCCTTCAACTTCTACTAATACGCGCTATCGCCGTGTTGCTAGTGCCGATGGGACGCTCAAGCTAGTTCGCATTGACGAAGGGTCATAATAATGTAACGAATAGTCCTACCGTAAATCATTAAAAAAGCCACGCTATAATTGAACTGACCCCCGAAACTTGGACGGTTTAGTTTATACCAAGGACTGAGTTCTGTACTGCACAGGGCTCAGTCCTTTTAGTTTGAGTTGAATACGCTCATTATTGTAATAATGCATATACTCATGA